>DASWCR010000196.1:0-9333 GCA_036389995.1 Candidatus Limnocylindria bacterium
CGAGCTCCGCGACCTCTGGCGGATGCTTCTCCAGAACCACCCGCACGACTCGATCTGCGGCTGTTCGATCGACGCGGTCCACGATCTCGATATGCCGCCGCGTTTCGCCTACGTGCGCGAGC
The DNA here is from genome assembly GCA_036389995.1 of Candidatus Limnocylindria bacterium. Classification (GTDB taxonomy): domain Bacteria; phylum Chloroflexota; class Limnocylindria; order P2-11E; family P2-11E; genus 3-1-20CM-2-70-9. Next base: position 123 of record DASWCR010000196.1, read on the forward strand.
GCGGCGCGGCGCTCGCGAGCCGGCTGCTCGCAGAGCTCGCTGGTCGCGGGACCACGCCGATGCTCTGGAATCCGCTGCCATGGGCGCGCGACGCCGTCGTGGCGATCGATGGACGCCCGACCCGCATACATGCCACAGGGTTGGGGCTCTCGCCGGTCGCCGCCGCGACGGGCGGATCCTCCGGCGTCAGAGCGGACGGCGACTCCGCGATCGAGAACGGCCTCCTCCGCGTGGAGGTTGAGACCGACGGGAGCTTCTTCGTCGTCAACATGGCCACCCGAGAGCGCGGAGCCCGCCAGAACAGGCTCATCTCCGAAGGCGACCGCGGCGACGAATACACCCACTCCTACGCCGGGCCGACCGTCGGATCCGAGGGCCTCTCGGGAACGCGCGCGACGTCCGTGACCGGCGACCGCGCGACCGCGACCGTCGATCTCGTCCTGCGTCTGCCGGCGCGGCTGCGCGACGATCGTCTCGCGCGCTCGCCCGAGCTCGTGGAGTGCCCCGTCCATGTCGAGATCTCGCTCGACGCGGGCCAGAGACGGGTGGACGTCACCCTTCAGGTCGACAACCGCGCTAGCGATCACCGCATTCGCGTCCTCTGCGAAACCAGCACGCGGGCGCTGACGCACCAATGCGGCGCCGCGTTCGCGCTTCTCGAGCGATCCAACCGACTCGAGGTCCGCCGCCGCTGGATCGAGCCGCCGACATCCGAAGCGTGCGTGCACGACTTCGTCGCCGTGAAGGGCGCGACCAAGGGCCTTGCGGTCGGCGTGGACGGTTTGCGCGAGTACTCGGTTCTGCACGACGGCGGGACGATCGCGGTCACCCTGCTCCGCGCTGTCGGATTCCTTTCGCGCGGGGACCTTCCCGAGCGCCGAGGGAATGCCGGTCCCGAGCTCGCGACGCCGTCGGCGCAATGCATCGGATCGCGCGCCTACCGGTACGTGGTGATCCCCCTCGACGAGGGCACCGCTATCACGAGCGCGGCGCGCTCCGTTCGCGAATGGTTGTCGCCGCCGCTCGTGGTCTTGGGCGACGGACGTGCTCGCTCATTTGTGTCATTCATCGACGAAGGCACGCCGCTCGTGCTGAGCGCGCTGCGGGCCGGGCCCGACGGAGCACTCGTCGTCCGGGTCGCGAACCCCCAGCGCGAAGCGATCTCCGGCACGCTCCGCTTCGACCGGGCGATCCGCGCTTCGCGCGCGGTCGACCTGCGCGAAGGCGATCTCCGGCTTGGCAACACCGGGCTCGACGTGATCCGTACCGCGGCTCCGCTCGATGTCGACGGAGAGCTGGCGCGCGCGACGCTCCAGCCCTACGAGATCGGTACGTGGGTCGTGCAGCTGGCATGACGGCCGTGCGCACAAATGTGCGACGGCTCCCGCACAAACGTGCGACGTGTTCGCACGAATTGAGGACAGACACGGCGTCGTTGGCCGTCTAGGGTTCGCTCGTGCCAAAGGTCGTCGCGAGTTTTCTCTGCGCATGCGGTCTCATGGCCGCGCTCGCCGTCTCCGCGAGCGCCGAGGGAGGGCCTCCGTATCGGCGGACCACGCCGCGAGGATCGTTCGGCGCGGACGGGCCGGAGCTCGTGGTCGGTGTTCCGGGTGGTCGAGCGTGGGGTATCGAGAGCGCGCTCATCCCCGTGCCCGACCAGCACACTGGATTCCGCGCGACGGTCGAGGTCTCCGACCCGAAGGTCCGCGAAGCGTTCATCCGAGTCGCCTGGTACGACCGCGCGACCGGAAGACCCCGGCAGTTCGCTCTCAGCGACGCGCGATTCGTGCGTGCCGGCGAGACCGCGACGCTCGAGGTCGCGCTCGATCCGCCGCCCGGCGCGGTCGCCTATCGGGTCCGCGTCCTGGCCCGTTTGCGCACGCCGGACGCGCTCTCAGCCGCCGACGCGGTAACGGTCACGCTGTCGGCGCCGTACGTGCGGCCCGCGGGCGTTCCCCCCACTCGGCTGCTGCCATGACGGGCCGCGGCGGGCCGGGACGGCCCCAGCGCGCTGACAGGCGATGTGCCCGCCGGGCCGGGCTGGGACATACTTGCGGCAAGATGGCTACCGTCACCTACGACCACGTCACCAAGCGGTTCGGCGACTTCATTGCGGTGAACGACCTCAACCTGGCGGTCCGCGATTCCGAGTTTCTCGTCCTTGTTGGACCCTCGGGCTGCGGCAAGACGACGGCGCTCCGGATGCTCGCGGGCCTCGAGGAGCAAACGACCGGCGACATCCGCATCGGCGAGCGCGTGGTGAACGATGTTCCGCCGAAGGACCGCGACATCGCGATGGTCTTCCAGAACTACGCGCTCTACCCGCACATGAGCGTGTACGACAACATCGCGTTCGGTTTGAAGCTCCGGGGCATGCCCAAGCCGGAGATCGAGCGGCGCGTGAACGAGACCGCCAAGATGCTCGGCATCGGCCAGCTGCTCAAGCGCAAGCCGAAAGAGCTCTCCGGCGGGCAGCGGCAGCGCGTCGCCGTCGGCCGCGCGATCGCGCGTGAGCCCTCCGTCTTCCTGATGGACGAGCCGCTCTCGAACCTCGACGCGAAGCTGCGCATCCAGACGCGCGCGATGCTCCAGCAGCTCCATCATCGGATCCGCCGCACCACGATCTACGTCACCCACGACCAGGTCGAAGCGATGACGATGGGCGATCGGATCGCGGTCATGAACGAGGGCAAGCTGCAGCAGCTGGACACCCCGGAGACGCTGCACGAGCGTCCGGCGAACTTATTCGTGGCGGGGTTCATCGGCTCGCCTTCGATGAATTTCTTCCCTGCGAAGGTGACCGGATCGAACGGCCAGGTCGTCGCCGATGCGGGCTTCTTCAAGGCGCCGCTCAGCGGCAAGGCGGCCGAGGCGGTCGGTCGTGACGTGATCCTTGGCATCCGACCGGAAGACATCAACGACATGGCGACCGAACGGCAGGACGGACAGCTCCCCATCGACGCGAAAGTCGAGGTCGTCGAGTTCCTGGGCAACGAGCTCCAGCTGCTGCTCACGGCCGACACCACGAACTTCATCGCCCGCGTCGGGACGCACACCCAGACCAAGCCCGGCCAGACCCTGCGCGTGGGGCTGAATCTCAAGAAGCTCCACGTCTTCGACAAGCAGACCGAGGCAGCGTTGCGGTGACCCTTCGGGGTTCCACGAGCGACTTCCCGCTCGAATCGGTCATAGGGCTCCTCGCGGGCACGTCGAAGACTGGGGAGCTACAGGTACGCGGTGACTCGAAGGTCGGGGCGCTCGGCTTCGCGAGCGGTCGACTCGTCGCCGCGGTCATCGAAGGCGAGGGGGGCGAGAACGCTCTCGGCGCCATCTTCGCGATTTCCCAAGCCGAATTCGAGTTCACGCCCTGGGAGTCGGCGCCCGAGGCGAACCTGGAGGGCGGGGATCTCGTCTCGCTCCTGAAGCGTGCCGCCGAGGCGCGTGATCGCATCACGAACATCCGCAGCTCGATTCCCGACGATCGCATGCGCTTCCGGCTCTCCGAGAAGGCCGCGGACCAGGGCGCCGTCACGTTCACGCCAGATCGCTGGCGCGCGCTCCTTGCCGTCAACGGCGAGCGCGACGTCGCGGCGGTCGCGGAGCAGCTGCGCCTTGGAAAGATGCAGACCCTGACCCTTCTTTCCGGCCTCGTGAAGGAGGGCGTGATCGAGGCGTTGCCGCCGGCCGAGAACAGGTCGGCCGTCGCGCAGCCCGGATTCTCGGCGCCTGAGCCAAGCGCGCCGTCCGAGCCGGAGCCGGCCCCGTCGACGCACGAATGGTCGCCGCCACCGGTCGCCGAGAAAACCCAAGCACCAACGTTCGATTTGTCCAGCAGCAGGTCCGCGCCGGCGTGGCGAGAATCCGAGCCGGCCAAAGAAGAGCGTGCCCAGCCCGCGCAGGACTGGTCCACGAGCGCGCCCGATTGGACCGCGAAAGAGCCGGAGGCACCCGCGCCCAAAGAATCTGCCGCGCCGGCGCCCGCGGTCCGTGAGGATCTGCAGGCCGAGATCGCGCAGCGCATGGGCGGGTTTGGTCCCGCGCCCGAGTCGGCCCCGGGCGTCGAGGTGCCGCCGGCCGTCGACAATCGACTGTCCTCCCTCTCGGGCCTCTTCGCGCCGGGTCCCGCCGCGAACGCGCCTGCGCCGCAGGCTCCGCAGACGCAGGAAACCAAACCGAAGGAAAGCGATTGGTGGCGTGCGCCCGGTGGCGGCGTGCCCGCCCAAGCGGCAACCGCTTCAGGTGCGCCTGCTCCTGGTGCGCCCGCTCCGGGTGCGCCCGCGGAATCGTGGATGACGGCGCCGCCAGCGTCGAAAGAAGCCCCGGCGAACACGTGGGCGCCGACCGCGAAACCCAAAGAACCGCCCGCGAACGCCAATCCGTGGGCACCACCCGCGCCGCAGCAGGAGTCGTCCGCGAAGGACGCGGCGGCCGCGCGCGCCGACGAGTGGGCGCCGCCGCTGCGACAGCCCGCCGCGTCCGACGCGACGGCGGAAAAGGACAAGGACAAGAAGAAGAGCGGCGGGGGATTTCTGGGTCGTTTCCGCCGCGAGGAGCCGCTGGCGCCGATCGCGCACATCGCGCCCGCATCGGCGGCCGCGAGCAAGACAGGGAAGCTCGCGTCGTTGTCGAACGCGCTGCTCATGGAATACAACAGCGGCGGCTACGGCAAAGGGAAGATCGAGACGCGGCTTGCGAATCTCTTGATGCGCGTCGACGAGCAGGCCGACCCGATCGATCGCCCATTGCCTGTCGTCGACGACCTTATCGACGCGGCCGCACTCGAGCGCGAAGGATTCGACGAGCAGCAGGCCGTGCCATACCTCGCGACGCTGGTGCGACAGATCTACGAAGATGCGGAGCGCGCCTTCGGCAAGGACAAAGCGAAGAAGGGTTACAAAGCGGCGCAGCAGCAGGTGTTCGGCGGTGACGCCAACGCGCTGCTGTCGCCGGAGCTCGCCGGCAAGCTCCCGAAGGTCTGAGCCTCTACCTCGGCATCGATCTCGGCGCGTCGAACATCCGCAGCGTCATCGCGCGTGACGAGCAGCCGGTCCCGCGCATCATCGCGCGCGACGAGCGCCCGACTCCGCGGACGGGAGCCGCCGACGTCATCGCCGCGATCGCCGACAGCGCGAACGCGTCGCTCGGGATGATGGGCACGTCTCCTCGGGATCTGGCAGGTGCCGCGTGCTCGGCGCCCGGGCCCCTCGATCACGTGCGCGGCATCGTCCACGACGCGCCAAACATCAACGGGTTCGCCAACGTCCAGCTCGCCGCGGGTCTCGCGAGGGCTCTCGGGATCGACGCAGTCTTTGTCGATCGAGATACGGTGATGGCGGCGATCGGCGAGGGCGTCGCCGGTGCGGCGAAGGGCGTCCGCGATTACGTCTACGTCACCATCTCGACCGGCATCGGCGGAGGGCTCGTCATCGGCGGACGCCTGCTACGTGGGGTGACGAATATCGCGGGCGAGATCGGACATCTCCCGGTCGCGCTCGAAGGCCCGCGGTGCGGATGCGGGAGCTACGGCTGCGTCGAGTCGCTGGCCGCTGGGCGATTCCTCGCCGAGGCCTACGGTGTCGATGACGCCGCGCGCGTATTCGCGGCTGCCGCCGCGGGGGAGCCCAAGGCCGTCGCGATCATCGCGCGCGCCGAAGCGGCGCTGGGCAACCTCGCGATCATCCTCACGAATGGCCTGAACCCGTCGCTCATCGTCATAGGCGGTTCCGTCGCCGAGCACGAACCGGCGCATACGATCGAGCCGATGCGCCGGGCGATCGCGACGCGCGCCTTCCGCGTCGCCGCGGATGCGGTACGCCTGGTCCCCCCCGGCCTTGGCCGCGACGTCGGCATGCTGGGTGCGGTGATCAGCGTGCGAGAACGGCTCGCGGGCCGGGCGGAATGGTTCCTCTAGTCTTCTAGCACGGACGCGCTCGATCTCGGGGCCCCTACCCCGTCGGGGCCCATACCCCTGGGGAGGCGCACATGAAAGCTCGTGTCGCGATCAATGGGTTCGGTCGCATCGGCCGCCAGTTCCTAAAAGCCTCGCTCGAGCGGCACCCTGAGGTCGAGATCGTCGCATTGAACGATCTCGCCGACCCGAAGATGAACGCGCACCTCTTCAAACACGATTCGAACTACGGCAAGTACCAGGGCGACGTCTCGGCGACCGCGGACTCGCTCGTCGTCGACGGACGCAAGATCAAAGTGCTCCAGGAACGCGATCCGGCGAAGCTGCCATGGAAGGATCTCGAGGTCGACATCGTCGTGGAGTCGACCGGCTTCTTCACCGACGCGACGAAGGCGAAGGCGCACATCGACGCGGGGGCGAAGTACGTGATCATCTCTGCGCCCGCCAAGAACGAGGACAAGACCATCGTCCTCGGGGTGAACGAGAAGGAGTTCGACCCGGAGAAGCACCACATCATCTCGAACGCGTCCTGCACGACGAACGGCCTCGCTCCGGTAGCGAAGGTGCTGAACGACGAGTTCGGGATCGAGAAGGGATTCCTCACGACGATCCACTCGAAGACGCTGAGCCAGCGTTTGCTCGACACCGTCGCGAACGATCCACGTGATGCGAGGGCCGCGTCGGAGAACATCGTTCCCGCGGAGACCGGCGCCGCGCGAGCCGTCGCCCTCGTCATCCCTGAGCTGAAGGGACGCTTCACGGGCATGGCCTTCCGCGTCCCGACCCCGACGGTTTCTGTGGTCGACTTCACAGCGACTCTCAAGCGCGAGGTCACGAAGGAAGAGGTCAACGCCGCATTCAAGCGCGCATCTGAGGGATCGCTCAAGGGGATCATGGATTACACCGAGGAGCCGCTCGTCTCGAGCGATCTCAAAGGCGACGCGCATTCCACGATCGTGAGCGCGATGGACACGATCGTCCTCGGCAACATGGTCAAGATCATTTCCTGGTACGACAACGAATGGGGCTACGCGTGCCGCCTCGCCGACATCACCGAGTTCGTCGCCTCCAAGATGCGCGTGCCGGTCGCCGCTGGCCGCTAGCACGGTCGCGCTCTTTCACAAGCGGACCATCCGAGACGCCGACGTCCGCGGAAAGCACGTACTCGTCCGCGTCGACTTCAACGTGCCGCTCGACGACGGCAAGGTCGCTGACGACACGCGGATTCGGGCGGCACTTCCCACTCTCAGCGCCCTTATCGAAGGCGGCGCGTCGCTCGGCCTCGTCTCTCACCTGGGGCGTCCCAAAGGGACAGACGCCAAGCTCTCGCTCGGGCCGGTCGCGAAGCGGCTCGCGGAGATCACCAAACGCGAGGTCCCGCTTCTCGACGACTCGGTGGGTCCAAGCGTCGAGAAGGCCGTCCGCGCGATGGAGCCTGGCGATGTCCTGATGCTCGAGAACGTCCGCTTCCACCCGGAGGAGGAGCGCAACGATCCGGCGTTCGCGAAGCAGCTCGCGGCCGGCTTCGACCTATATGTGAACGATGCGTTCGGAACCGCGCACCGCGCCCACGCGTCGACGGAAGGAGTGGCTCATCTCCTCCCCGCATATGCCGGTCTGCTGCTCGAGAAGGAGCTCGTCGCGCTCGGCGCAATCCTCGATCAACCAAAGCACCCGTTCGTCGCGATCATCGGCGGGGCCAAGGTCAGCACGAAGATGGACGTGCTGCGGTCGCTCGTTCCGCGCGTCGACACCCTCGCGATCGGCGGCGGAATGGCGAACACGTTCCTCCTGGCGATGGGCCGTCCGATCGGACGGTCTCTCGCCGAGCCCGACAGGGTGACCGAGGCGCGCCTTGTCACCGACGAGGTCGAAGGGAATGGCAAGGAGCTCCTGCTCCCAGTCGACATCGTCGCCGCGCCCTCCGCGGACGCCGACGGCGCGTCCGGGGCCGCCAACTACGACGTGGACGAGGTCCCGGCGCACCTCGCGATCGTGGACATCGGCCCGCGCACCATCGAGCGCTACGCGCGCGTTATCCGCGGGGCGAAGACGATCTTCTGGAATGGTCCGGTCGGCGTGTTCGAGGTGCCGGCGTTCGCGAACGGCACGCGGCGGATCGCCGAGCTCATGGCCGAGAGCGGCGCGACGACGGTCGTCGGCGGCGGCGAGTCCGTTCAGGCGGTCGACGAGGCGGGCCTTGCCGACAAGATGACCCACGTTTCGACGGGAGGCGGCGCGTCGCTCGAGCTCATCGAGGGCAAGACCCTGCCCGGGGTCGCTGCGATCCCCGACAAGTGAACGACACCACGATCGCCTCGGTCACCGCGCGCGAGATCCTCGATTCGCGCGGCGATCCCACGGTCGCCGTCGACGTCACCCTCGCGGGTGGCGCGCGGGCGACGGCGATGGTGCCGTCGGGTGCGTCGACCGGCGCGCACGAGGCGGTCGAGCTGCGCGACGGCGACAAGAAGCGCTTCCGCGGAAAGGGTGTACGCAAGGCCGTCCAGAACGTCGAGCAGACGATCGCACCCAGGGTCAAGGGCAGGGATGCGATGGACCAGCGCGGACTCGACGAGGCGTTGATCGCGCTGGACGGCACGCCGAACAAGGCGAAGCTCGGTGCCAATGCGATCCTCGGTGTCTCCCTCGCCGCCGCGCGCGCCGCCGCGGTCGCAAAGGGCGTCCCCCTCTATCGCCACCTCGCGACTGGTTCGGCCACCACCCTACCTGTGCCGCTGATGAACATCCTGAACGGTGGCAAGCACGCGACGGACTCCGCCGACATGCAGGAGTTCATGGTCGTGCCGATCGGCGCGCCGACGTTCAGCGAGGCGGTGCGGATGGGCTCGGAGATCTTCCACGAGCTCAAGGACGTCCTTCACGAGCGCGGGATGTCGACCGGCGTGGGGGACGAGGGCGGTTTCGCCCCGGCCGGCCTTGCGACGAACGAGCAGCCTCTCGAGCTCATGCTCATTGCCATCGAGCGCGCCGGCTATCGCGCGGGCGAGGACGCGGCGATCGCGCTCGATCCCGCGGCGACCGAGCTCTATCGCGATGGCGACTACGCGCTCGCGCGCGAGCAGCGCTCGCTCGACTCGAAGGGCATGGTCGCGCTCTATGCGGATTGGACGAAACGCTTTCCGATCGTCTCGATCGAGGATGGTCTCGCCGAGGACGACTGGGATGGGTGGAAGCAGCTGACCGCCGCGCTCGGCGACCGGATGCAGCTCGTTGGGGACGACCTCTTCGTGACGAGCGTCGCCCGTCTGGAGCGCGGGATCAAGGAGAAGGCCGCGAACG
>DASWCR010000197.1:0-19825 GCA_036389995.1 Candidatus Limnocylindria bacterium
CGTTCCACGAAAGCAGCCGCTGCACGCGGCCCGCGGGATCTGTCGATAGCGGCAGAGTGGGTCCATCGGGGTGCCGGAGGTGAAGCTGGTGCAGCTCGGTGCCGCCGCGGTCCGCCGCTGCGATGAGCTCGCCGTTCGCGCTCCAGCAGAGGCTTCGCACGGCGGAGCTCTCCACAGTGATCGCGCGCTGCGGTTTGCCGCCCGTGGCCGGGAGCGTCCAGGCTTCGTAGGTGCCGGCTCCCTGATCGGAGACGACGGCGACCGTCTGGGCGTCCGGCGAAAGGGCGAGCGCGGAGCGACACGCGAACCGACGCGTGGTGTGCGGAACGCCGGCAAGACGCTCGCGCGGGTGAAAGTCTGAAAGGGCACGCTGTGCCACGACGGCGCGATGCTAGTCGGACTCAACGTCCCAAGCCTCGCCTGACTCCTGGCACAGGGCTGCGACGATGGGCTCACGTGCTCGCGGGTCCCTCGTCGCGCCCTTGGCGGACCCTAGTCGAGCAACGCGGAAAGCTCGGCGGCGTTGTTCACCGCCTTGTCCCCGTAGCAGTTGTTCATGAGGAGGTGGATTTCCTTCGCTCGCGCCGCCATCTCTCGGATCTTCGGGAGCCACTCCTCGAGCTCCTTCTTCTTGTATGAGTAGTCGAAGCGCTCCGCGGCGGTCAGGCCCGGCTTCTTCCAGTTCTCGGCGTTGCGGCCGTGGAAGCGCACGATCGCGAGTGCGTCGTTCGTGACCGCGGCGACCGGCGGCATGCTCGAAGGAAAACCCTGCGGCTCATCGACGGCGACATACGTGAGGCCGTGGTCCTCGAGGAAGGCGAGCGTCTCGGCCCGATTGCGCTCGCTCATCCACGTCGCGTTGCGGAACTCCACCGCCAGGCGGTCGTCGGGCAGGAGCTCGCGCGCGTGAAGTATTTCGTCCTTGTTCGCTCTCGAGATGGCGAACCATTCCGGGTACTGGAGCAGGATCGCGCCGAGCTTCCCCGCCTTGCGGAGCGGCTCGAGCCCGACCCAGTACCGCGCGAAGAGCTCCTCGCGCGCGTCCTTCGGAAAGTCCTTCGGATAAACGCGACGCTTCGCGGCCGCCTCCTTTGGCAGCGCTTCGCGGATGTCCTTCGGCAGGCGCTTCGGATCGGTGTGGTGCGTCGTCAGCGTCGCGAAGGCCTTGAAGTTCATCACGAACTCGTCGGGCGTGCGCTCCGCCCAGAGCAGCGCTTGCTTCTGCGACGGAAGCGCGTAGAACGCGGCGTCGTTCTCGACGATCGGGAAGTGCTCGGCGTAGTAGCGCAGACGCTTGTCGGCATCGTCCTTGATCCGCTCGGGATACCAGCCGGATTCGATGAGCGTCGGATCCGTCCACGAGCACGTTCCGACGAGGAGCTTCGCCTTCCCTTTAGAAGCGATCGGCTTCCTCTCGGTAGAGACCGGGGTCGAGCTCTTCGGCCTTCGAGCTTCGCTGCGCGAGCACCGTCACCAGGATCCCGAGAAGCACCGCAAGGCCGATGAAGCCCGCGATCTGCCCGCGCCCGCTCGTCATGAACGCCAGCGTGCCGAGTAGCGCGGTCATTGCGTAAATGAGAAGGACGGCCTGCTGATGGGTGAGCCCCACATCGAGGAGCCGGTGATGAAAATGGCCGCGATCGGGTGCGAACGGCGGCTGTCCCGAGAGGATGCGGCGGACGAGGACATAGAAAGTGTCAATGATCGGAACGCCGAGCACGAGGAGCGCGGCCGCGACCTTCGCGGTGCCGAAGATCGAGAGGACCGCGAGCATCGTCCCGAGGAACACGACGCCGGTGGTGCCAAGAAAGAGGCGCGCCGGATGGAAGTTGAAAAGCAGGAACCCGGCAACGGCGCCGGCGAGCGTAAAGCCCATCCACGTCACGAACGGCTCGGAGACCTGCGGCAGGAGCGCGAGGCCTCCGAGGGTCAGCGCCGCGATCGCGGCGACGCCCGCCGCAAGACCATCCAGGCCGTCGATGAAGTTGAGTGCGTTATTCATGCCGACGATCCAGAGCATCGTGAAGGCGACTGCGGCGGGGAACGAGAGCTCGATCAGGCGATCGGACAGCGGGTCATTGACGAAGTCGATGTGGATGCCAGCGAGCACGATCACCGCCGCGACGACGACCTGTCCGAGGAACTGCCAACGCGCGCGGAGCTCGAGGAAATCGTCGACGAGACCGATCACCATCCCGAGCAATGCGGCGATCGCGGTCAGTGTGAATCGCGAAGAGCGGACCTCCTCAGGGATAAGGAACGGATGACCCGCGAGCCGGTCGATGAGCCAGAAGACGAAGATCGCCGTTCCGAATGCCACAGCGATCGCAAGACCACCGGGACGCGGGATCGGGCGCGGATGCCGCCTGCGGCCGCCGGGCATGTCGAGCATCCCGAGTCGGCGCGCGAGTAAACCGACCAGCGGTGTTGCGATCGCGGCCAGCGCGAACGCAAGCACGGTGGAACCGACAAGGAGGATGGACGTGGTGGACACCGCGGGCACGATAACGACTCCCACGCATTCGGCATTCCAGGTCAGAGAGGCTTCTTAGACTCGGCACGAAGTGGCCCTTCGCGTGAGGCTCCTCGGGCGGCCCGGTCTCGAGCATGACGGCGAGTCACGCCGGCTCGAGGGCCACAAGCCGTGGGCGCTTCTTACCTATTTGCTGCTCGAGCCGCGCGCTCCGACGCGCCGCGAGCTCGCGGACCTGCTGTGGTCGGAGACGGACGACCCGCTCGGTGCCTTGCGCTGGTCGCTCAGCCAGGTACGGAAGGCGATCAACCCACCGGCGGAGATCGGCGAGCGCGACGGCCGGATCAAGATCGACGCCGAGGTGCTCGTTGTCGACGCCGGCGAGCTCGTGCGCGGCGAATGGAACGAGACGTCCATCGACGACCTGGTCCGTGGAGAGCTTCTCGAAGGGATGAGCTTCGGAGAGGCGCCGTCTTTCGACACCTGGCTCCAGGTCCAGCGCGCCCGTACGGCGACCGCGGCCGCGGACGCGCTTCGCTGGGCAGCGACGCTGCTCTCTCACCGCGAGCCCGACCGCGCGCTCGCACTGGCGGAACGGGCGCTCCGTAGCGACCCGTTCGACGATGTGCTGCACGAGCTGATCGTCGAGATCCACACCGCGCGCGGCGATCGCGAGCGCGCGCGCACGTACGTCGCCGGTCTGGCGCGTCGCTACCGGGACGAGCTCGCGATAGAACCGCCGGCCTCCATCTCGCGCCCGCTCGACCGACCGGCCCGTACCGCGGCCGAGCCCCTGCTGCGCCTCGACGTCCAAGCGCGCGCCCTGCTCGACATCGCGAAGGTGCGCTTCTGGGCCGGTGACTCGGCGAGCGCGCGAGACATCGCGCTGCGTGCGGCGCGCCAGGCCGGCGAGAGCGGAGACCGTGCACTCGAGGCGCGGGCCCTGATCCTCGGTTCGACCACGTACACCGGCGGCGGGCTGGGCACGGCTCGCGAATGGACGAGCCACCTGCAGCGAGCGCTCCGCCTTGCGAACGAGCTCGGCGACCGCGCGACGGTGGCCCAGATCGAAACCGAGCGTGGCCGGATTTCCGCGATCGAGGGCCGCTATGAAGCCGCGGAGGCCTCGTTCCGGCGGGCTCGGCGCCTTGCCGAGGACATCGGCGACACCAGAGAGGCCGGCTGGGCGAGAGCGATGCTCGCGGTCTGTCACGCCGATCGCTGCGAGTACGCCCCGGCCGAAGAGGACCTCCGCGCCGCGCTGCCGGCTCTCGGGTGGGCGCCGCACGCCATGGGCGTGCTGGCGCGCGTGCTGGTGCGAGCGGGCAACGTCGAGGAGGGCCAGGCATTCGCTGACGCGGCGGTCGCGAGAGCCGAACGCGAGGGCCTCCTGCCGACGTTGCCGTGGGCACTCGTCCAAGCGGGAGACGCGCGACTAGCCCAAGGCGACCTCGACGGCGCGACCGAGCGGTTCACGCGCGCCCTCACTATCGCGCAAGAGACGAACAACCCGAGCTGGCAGGCCCTTGCGCTCCGCGGCCTCGGGCTCATCGCTCGTTCGAAGAAGGATGACGAACGGACCCTCACCCTCCTGCGGGAGGCGCTCGCTCGCGAAGAGCAGGGGCAGGGCAATCGCTGGATCGTCGCCGCGATCCTGGCCGACCTCGTCGAGGTCGAGGGCGGAAAAGACAAAGACCATATCGAACGCGGCCTGCGCATAGCACTCGCGGGACCAATGCCCGACCTGGTCGAGCGTCTTCGGCACTTTTCGTCCTCCCACACGCAAAGCCACACGCCACCGCACACGGGGCGCCACACGGTCGTCTCGTAGAACTCGCGGTGCCGGCAGAGAGACCAAATAAGCGAAGAGGAGAACGAAACGATGCCGCTTTACATGGACGTGCACCGCAAGGCTCCCGCGGGCGCGAAGGCAAAGGACGTCGCCGACGCCCACATGGCCGACGTGAAGACGCAAGGGAAGTACGGCGTCCAGTACCTGCGCTACTGGTTCGACGAGAAGAACGGGAAGATCTTCTGCCTCGTCGACGCGCCCAACCCCGAAGCCGCGAACCGAGTCCACAAAGAGGCGCACGGCCTCGTCGCCGATGAGATCTACCCGGTCACCGAGGGTATGTAGATGTTCGCTAAAAGCACGAAGACGCTAATCGGCGTCGCAGCCATCGCGATCGTGCTGCTGGCCACGCCGTCCCCCGCCAACGCGGGGGCGGCGGACCTCAGCACCGCGCGTGCGGCCACGGCGGGATTTCACCAGGTCGAGGCGGCGACGGCGGCTGGATACGGAGAGTTCCGCGACGCGGCGAACATCGCCTGCATCGAGACGCCGGGAGTTGGCGTCATGGGCATCCACTACGTGAACGGCGCGCTCGTGAGCGATGGGGTCGTCGACGCCGCGTCGCCGGAGGCGCTCGTCTACCAGCCGCTCGCGAACGGACAGCGGCGCCTCGTCGCGGTCGAATACATCGTCTTCTACAGCATGTGGGCGGGCGCCTCGAAGCCCTCGCTGTTCGGTCAGGAGTTCAAGCTGATCGGAAGCACAAACCGCTATGGCATCCCGGCGTTCTATGAGCTCCACGCGTGGGTCTGGCAAAACAATCCGAGCGGCATGTTCAAAGACTGGAACCCGAGCGGGAGCTGCGCGAACTAGACCGAGCTAGCCCGTGCCGAACTGACGATCTCCAGCGTCGCCAAGACCGGGAACGATGTAGCCCTTCTCGTTCAGGCGCTCATCAAGCGCGGCGACGTGTATTGGAACATCGGGGTGCGCGCTCACGAGAGCGCGCACCCCTTCCGGCGCCGCGATGATGCCGACGTATTTGATCCGCTTCGCTCCCCACTTCTTCAGCACGTCGATGGTCGCGGTCGCCGAGCCACCCGTCGCGAGCATCGGGTCGAGCACGAGGCAGACCTGCACGGTCGCGGATGACGGAAGCTTGTTGTAGTACTCGATCGGCCTGAGCGTGCGTTCGTCGCGGAAGAGACCGATGTGCCAGACCTGCGCCTCGGGCATGAGCTCGAGCGCGGCCTCCACCATGCCGATCCCCGCGCGCAATACCGGGATGAGTCCCACCTTGTCCTTGAGACGCGCTCCCTTATACGGCGCGAGCGGAGTCTTGACCTCGCGCTCGTCGGTCGGGAGATCCGAGGTGGCTTCATAAAGAAGGAGGGTCGCGATCTCTGCGACGAGCTCACGGAAGATCTTCGGTGGCGTCGTCTCGTCGCGAAGTCGCGTGAGCTTCTCCCTCACGAGGGGATGGCTCGAGACGTGGAGCTGCGCGCTGCTCAGTGGACCGCCGCGGCCGTTGGCCTCGAAGGCTCTCCCCACTGCTCGGCCGCGGTTCGTAGGAGCTCGAGGTCGATCTCCGGATACACCGGGTACCGATCGAGAAGTGCCGCGACGCGCTCGCGCGCCGCCCCGGCCGGCGCGTCGGCTACCTCGAATCGCGCACGGCTGGGCTGACCAGCTTCGGGCCCCTTCTTCATGATCGTGGGCTTCGTGTTCGCGAGCACGAGTTTGAAGACCGCGGCGACCTCACGCATGTCGGCGGGCGTCATCCCGAGGGTCGTCGCGGCAGGCGTGCCCACGCGCAGCCCGCTCGTGTACCACGGCCCGTTCGCATCGAACGGCAGCGCGTTGCGGTTCAGCGTCATGCGGCACTCGCGGATCGCCGACTCCGCCTGGCGTCCGGTGAGCCCAAAGCTCTTGTGCACGTCGAGGAGCAGAAGATGGTTGTCCGTGCCGCCGGTGAGTACGTCCATTCCCTGCGCGACACAGGCCTCAGCAAGCGCCTGGGCATTCTGGACGATGCGATGCGCGTAGTCACGGAAGCTGGGCTGGCTCGCCTCCCGCAGTGCGACCGCTTTCGCGGCGAGGACGTGTGGCAACGGACCGCCGAGCACGATCGGACAACCCTTGTCGACCGCCTCGGTGAACTCTGACGTGCACAAGATCATCCCGCCGCGGGGACCGCGCAGCGTCTTATGCGTCGTCGTCGTCACGACCTGAGCGAACGGCACCGGGTCGTAGTTCCCCTCGAAGACGCCGCCAGCCACGAGCCCTGCGAAATGCGCCATGTCGACCATGAGCACGGCACCGACCTCGTCGGCGATCTCGCGGAGCTTCGCGAAGTCGATCTTTCGCGAGTACGCGCTGTATCCCGCGAGGAGTACGAGCGGCTTTATCTCGCGTGCCTGCCGACGAATCTCGTCGAGATCGAGCAACATCGTCGAGCGGTCGACGGTGTACGTGTACGCATCGAAGAGCTGGCTCGAGTAGTTGTGACGATAGCCGTGTGTCAGGTGCCCACCCGAGTAGTAGTCGAGCCCGAGAAGGCGCTGGTTGTGCGTCGCCTCGCGGATGCGTGTCCAGTCCGTTCGGGCGACCTTTGACGGATCCTCGATGCCGAGCTGTTCGAGCATCTTCGTCTCGACGCGCGTCGTGAGTATCGCGAGGTACGCGAGAAGGTTCGCGTCCGCGCCAGAGTGCGGCTGGACGTAGGCATGTTCGGCGCCGAAAATCTCGCACGCGAGCCGAGCCGCTTCGCTTTCGACGTCGTCGACGTTCTCGCACCCTGCGTAGAACCGATGCGCGGGATAACCCTCCGCGTACTTGTCGGTGAACAACGTTCCCTGTGCGAATTGCGTCGCCAGCGAGGAGTAGTTCTCGCTGGCGATGAGCTTCAGGTTGGTGCGCTGATCGTTGAATTCGTGGACGATGGCGGCTGCGACGCTCGGCGACACGGTCGCGACGTGATCGAGCATCGCGTACAAAGCGGTGGGCGCAGGATCCGGGGAACGGTCACCGATGCGCTCGAGGTATTGCGATAACAAGCTCATACGTCCCTCCGCATTCGGGAACTTCCGTCGGCCGTGGTCATAGGCCGTGGTTCCATCGCTTCGATCTGCTTCCGTCGACGTTCGTGGCGTCCGCCGTCGGGCCGCGCGCCAAGGTACGCGTCAACAATGCTCTTCGCGAGCGCTTCGCCGATCACGCGCTCGCCGAGCGTCAGGAGATTGACGTCGACGTGCTCGACACCGTCGCGTGCCGACCATTCGTTCTCGACCACGGCCGCGCGAACGCCCGCGATCTTGTTCGCCGCGACGGCGGGACCGATGCCCGAGCCGCAAAAGAAGATCCCTCGCTCGACGTCTCCGTTCGCGATGGCATCGGCGAGCGGGCGCACGATCAGCGGGTAGTCGTCGTCGGGCGTCGTCTCCGGACCGAAGGCTATGACGGTGTGACCTGATGCTTTCAGGTGCTCGACGACCGAAGCCTTGAGGCGCTGACCGGCGTGGTCCGCCGCGATCCCGATCCTCATACGACGCTCGCGAGGACGTTTTCGATCTCGGCCTCGCTGATCGCGCCCTGTCGCAGGATCTTCACCTGATCCGTCGTGCAGTCAACGATCGTCGAGGAGAGACCGCCGGGCGTCGTGCCTCCGTCGAGCACCAACGCGATTCGACCCTCGAGCTGCGCGATCACTTCTTGGGCAGTCCTGGCATCGGGCTCGCCGGAACGGTTCGCGCTCGTGACCGGAAGACCGCCGCCGCTCGCCGCGATGAGCCGCCGCGCCAGCGGATGGTCCGGTACGCGGAACGCCATCGTGCCGCGCCGAGGCGCGACCAGCACGATCGTGAGCGGACCCGGCCAGAAACGCTGCGCGAGGGCGCGCGCGATCGGAGTGACGATGGCGCTCGCCTCGAGGTTACCGGTATCCGAGAGCAGCACTGGGATGCGCTTCTCCTTCGGACGGTCTTTCGCGCCGTAGAGCTTGCGCACGTGCTCGTGTCCAGCCGATAGTCCGTACACCGTGTCGGTGGGGAAAGCGACGAGCTCGCCTCGTGCGAGCGCGGCCGCGGCCTCCTCCACCGCCCCCGGCGAATCCGCCGCGAGGAGGCGCGTTTTCACGTCGTGGATGATAGCCGTCCGCATATGGCCAAGATCACGACGCTCTTCATCGACAAAGGCGGCGTGCTCATCGACAACACGGTGCTCAGTCCGCAGTACCGTCGGTTGCTCGGCGAGTTCCTCCCGACCGAGCTCGGGGGCGACCCTATTGCATGGACGAACGCGAATGTGGGTGCGGCGAGCCGCGCGTACGCCCGCTATCAACAGGCGTACCTCACCGCTCCAACTACGAGCATCCGCGATTGGTACGCCGAAGATGTCCGTAGCTGGCTGTACGAGATGTGTGACGAGGTCGGTCGTCCGCGACCTCCGGCGGCCCAAGCGGATCGCATCGCGAACGCGGCGCATGAATACGTTCGCCGACGCGTCGACATCCGCGCGCCTCGGATCGTCGAACGACTTCGCGATTTCCATACGCGAGGTCTGAAGCTCCATATGGCGTCGGGTGATCAACACGCGGACCTCGTTGGCTATTTGGACACGCTTGGGACGCTCGAGCTCTTCGATCGCGTGTATGGCAGCGACCTCATCAACGTTTGGAAGTCGGGCCCCGCGTACTACCGCGCCATCCTCGCCGACACGGGAACCGACGCGGCGAACGCGGTCGTCGTAGATGACTCCGAGAGTGCTACCCGGTGGGCGGCCGAGGCCGGGCTGCGCGGCGTCGTTGTCCGGCGGGGGGCCGGCGAGCGGTTCGAGGATTCGGTGCTGCGCGCGTTGGACGAGGTGAGCGCGCTGCTTTGACGAGCGTGAGGCGAATCGTCCGCTGAAGGCCGTACGGGCTCGGATGGTCTTGTTCGATGACCGTTGCGCGAGAGCCGTAACGATGCTCGAGGTTGTCGGCAAAACCGTTATCGACGCGGGCATCGATATCGAGCTCACGAATCCCGCGAGCGAAGAGCTCGCGCTCGACCGCCGCGATGAGCGGCCAGACGAGACCCTGCCCGCGATACGGCGGATCGATCAGCACGTTGAGCAGGCTCGCGCGGCCTTTCGTCCACGCCGGTCCCGCGACGGCGAATCCGATCAGAGACGGGCCGTCCCACGTGGTCATCACCACGGCGTCCCGGTTGGTGACCTGCCATCGCATCTCGCGCGGGGAGAACGCGCGTGAACCCCACTCCTGGCGCTCGAGCTCCAGCATCCGCGGACCAAGCTCGCGCCACGTCGCGGCGTCGAACGTGATGGCTTTGACCGACGGCGCCATCAGCGCCTGGTGACACCGACGACGCGCGCGTCGCCGGCGAGATCGTTGATCACGCGCGTTTCCCCGCCGAGCGCGTACTGCAGAAGATGCGCAACCTGTTCCGCGAACGGCGGATCGATTTCGAAAAGCGCCGCACCGTGCGGCGCGAGCACTCGTTGGAGGTCCGCCGCCGCGCGCCAGATGAGCTCGAGGCCGTCCTTGCCTGCGGTCACGGCAAGTCGCGGCTCGAACGCGAGCGAGGTTCGCTCCTCCACGAGGTGGTCGAGCGTGTCATCGCGCAGATAGGGCAGGTTGGCGACCACGAGGTCTACCGGCTCCGCGATCGGAGCGAGGAGATCGCCCTCGCGCAGCTCGATCCGGTCGGCGACGCCATTGCGCAGCGTGTTCTCGCGCGCGACCACGAGAGCATCGACGCTGATGTCGGTCGCGATCACGTGCACGGTCGGTTCGTGCGCGGCGATGGCGACGGCGACGGCCCCCGATCCGGTCCCGACGTCGGCGACGGTGACCACGCGGCCAGCGATGAGCTCGCGAGCCGCGTCCACGAGCGTCTCCGTCTCGGGGCGTGGAATCAGCACGCGGTGGTCGACGGTGAAGCGAAGCCCGTAGAACTCTTTGAACCCGCGGAGATACGCGACGGGCTCGCCCCGCGCGCGCCGCTCGATCAGCTCACCGTAGCGACGCTGCGCACCGTGCGACATCTCCGTGTCGGGGTGGGCGTACAGCATCTCTTTCGTGACGCCGAGAACGTGCGCGAGGAGCACGTCGGCATCGAGCGCCGCAGTCGCGATCCCCGCCGCGCGAAGAGCCGCGACCGCCGCATCCCGCTCCTCGCCCCAAGTCCGCATTCTTCCGGCGGAAGTATCGTCGGGCCGTGCAGCGGGAGCCGACGGTCGCGGATGTGGTCGCCGCGCGCCGCGTGGTGGACCGCTACCTCCCGCGCGCCCCGCTCGAGCGATCGCCACTTCTGTCAGCCGACCTCGGCGCCGACATCTACCTCAAGATCGAGACCTTCAAACCGACGCGCACCTTCAAGGTGCGTGGCGCTCTCAACAAAATCGCATCGCTCGATGACGCAGCGCGGCGTCGCGGGGTCGTCGCGGCCTCCGCCGGAAGTCACGCCCAAGGGGTCGCGTTCGCGGCATCGGCGCTCGGCGCGCCGGCGACCGTCGTGATGCCGCGAGGCGTTCCGGAGACGATCGTCCGTGTATGTCGGGCATACGGCGCGGAGGTCCTGCTGGAAGGAGAGGTGTACGACGACACGCTCGTGTTGGTGCACCGCATAGAGCGCGAGCAGGGCAAGACGCTCGTCCATCCGTATGCCGATCCGCTCATCGTCGCGGGCCAGGGCACGATCGGTCTCGAGATCCTGGACGATCTGGCCGACGTCGAGCTCGTCGTCGTGGCGGTCGGCGGTGGGGGGCTGATCACCGGGATAGCACTCGCGCTCCGTTCGGCGCTACCGGCCGTCCGGATCGTCGGCGTCGAGCCCGAGGACGCGGACGCGGTCGGCCGGTCAGTGCGAGCTGGTCATCCGATCGTTCTCGACCATCCGCACAGCGTCGCGGACAAGCTCGTCGCGAAGAGCACCGAGACGCTCAACGTCGCGCTCGCGACCCGGTACGTCGACGAATTCGTGACCGTGAGCGACCGCGATTTGGAGCGGGCGTCGTTTGAATACCTCGAATCTCTGTCGCTTCTGGTCGAGCCGTCTGGCGCGGCGCCGCTCGCCGCGCTGCGCGCCGGAAAGGTCGATGCGCGCGGGCGACGTACGGTGCTTGTGGTTAGCGGCGGCAACGCGACGCCCGCGCTTATCGCCCGGATCGCGGCACAGCGCGATCAGGAGGCGATGCGAGCGTGACGGTGCGGCATGAACAGATCACCGTGGAGAGCACCAGGCGGGAGGAGACGATTGATATCACACCGCGCGTGAAGGCGGCGGTGACGCGCGCGAAAATACGTGACGGTCTCGTCGCGGTCGGCGTTGCGCACACGACCGCGGCGGTATTCGTGAACGAGAACGCGGACCCCGACGTGCAGAGAGACGTCCTCACGGCATTGGAGCGAGCGGTCCCTCGCGATGCGAAGTACACGCACGCCGAGGGTAACGGACCCGCGCACATCAAGGCCGTGCTCGTTGGCAACTCAGTAACTCTTCCCGTGCGCGACGGCGCAGTCGCGCTCGGCACATGGCAAGGAATCTATTTCGCGGAACTCGATGGACCGCGCGAACGGACCGCGACCATAACTGTCATCGGCGACTGAACGTCGTACCATCGCTCACCTTCAGGGGAGCGGAGGTCGGTCATCACTACAGCAGTCACGAGTAGGCCGTCGGTCGGCGCGCGCGAAGCGGCTCAAGCGCTCCGCACCGCGCTTTCGCGAGGTGGCGATTGGGCTGAGCTCTTCTGGGAGCGTCACGAGACACTTCAGCTGATCCTCGACGACGGCCGCATCGAGGACGCGATCTCGGGAGTCGATCAGGGCGCGGGCATCCGCGTAACGAGCGGCGAGCGCACGACCTACGCGAACGGCAACGTCGCCGACGTCGACGACCTCATGGCCCTCGCCGGGCGCGCGGCGCGAAGCGTCGCCGAAGGCGGCGAGCTCCACGAAGCGGACGAGCCCGAGCCGGACGAGCTTCCGCGGCATTCCACCGTGGCGATCGACCCCCGGTCGGTCGCGGTCGAGCGAAAGGTTGGACTCCTCCGCCGCGCGAACGAAGTCGCTCGAGGCCTCGACCCGCGGATCCACCAGGTCACCGCGAGCTACGGCGAGAGCGTGCAGGAGGTGCTCGTCGCCAATAGCGACGACCTTTTCCGCACGGACACGCGAGTCCGCCTCAACCTGGCCGTGCAGGCCGTCGCGAAGCAGGGAGACGTCTTGGAGTCCGGATTCGAGGCGATCCGCGGCACCGCCGGCTTCGAGATGCTCACGGACGAAGCGGTCGACCAAGCGGCACGGGATGCGGCCCGGCGCGCGGTCCTCAACGTCGGCGCCGAGCCCGCGCCGGCCGGCACGTACACGGTCGTGCTCTCGAGCGAGGCCGGGGGGACCCTCATCCATGAGTCGGTGGGCCATGGCCTCGAGGCTGACCTGAACTTGAAGGGCCTCTCCGTCTACTCCGGGCGGATCGGCCAGAAGGTCGCGAGCGAGCTGATCACGGTGATCGACGACGGCACCGATCCGGACAAGCGCGGCACCGCGGCGATGGACGACGAGGGCACGCCGACAAACCGGACAGTCCTCATCGAAAAGGGTGTGTTGCGTACGTATCTCTCCGATCGAAAGCACGCCGAGAAGCTCGGCATCAAGCGCAGCGGTAACGCGCGGCGCGAATCCTTTCGTTACCTGCCGATCTGCCGGATGACGAACACGATGATCGCGCCAGGCACGTCTGATCCCGAGGAGATCCTTCGATCGGTGAAGGACGGAGTGTTCGTGAAGAAGATGGGCGGCGGGCAGGTCGACGTCGTGTCGGGCAACTTCGCGTTCGAGATCACCGAGTGCTATCGCATCCGCGACGGCAAGCTCGCCGAGCCGCTGAGGGGCGCCACGCTGGTAGGCCAGGGCCCGAAGCTGATGAGTGAGATCGATATGGTCGGAAATGATCTCGGCTATTCGACGGGCACATGTGGAAAGGACGGTCAGGGAGCGCCGGTCGCCGACGCCCAACCAACGATTCGAATTCCCAGCGTCGTCGTAGGCGGAAAGCTGAAGTGAGTAGCGATAGCGGCCGGCGGGTGGCACGGGGGAGCGGGGTGCGCGCGAGCCGCGGGTGCCCCGGGGACCCGCCTCGCGGAGTGAGCGAAGCGAACGACGCGAAAGGTGGGGAGGGTGCGGCGAGCGCGCGCCCCCGACCCCGCTACGCGGTCAGGGGCCCCTGCCCCTGGGACAGGACCCGCCGGCCCGTGGGCGCTGCCATATGAGCGAACGTCTCACCAACGACGCGACCGTCGATCTGGCGCTCGATGCGCTCAAAGCGACCGGCGCGACCGGCGAGGTATTTCTCCGTGAGGCCCAGTCGGGGTCGGTCGAGATCAAAGAGGGTGCCGTTGAGTCGGTCATCGCTCGGGGTGAGCGGGGCATTGGCATTCGCGTCTTGGATGAGCGGCGGCTCGGCTTTGCGTTCACAAGCGATCTCTCACGCGGAGGCATCCGTGCGTGCGTCGATATTGCGCGCCGCATGTCTGCACTCACCGAGCCGGATGAGGATCTCGCGCTGGCGACACGGCCGATCGATGACGCTGATCTCGATATCTACCAAGCTGGGATCGTCGATCGCCCCCTGAGCGAGCGCGGCGCGATCGCGCTCGCGGTGGAGGAGGCGGCTCGCGCGGCCGATGCGCGCGTGAAGCAGTTCCGCAAGACCACCTACAGCGACTCCGAGTCGGCGACGATCATCGCGACGACCACCGGAGTACGCGCCTCGTTCCGCGAGTCGTACTGCGGTGCTATGACCTCGGCTGTCGCCTCAGAGAACGGCGACCGGCAGATCGGTTATCACGGTGAGGCCGCCCGCCGGTTCGGCGAGCTGGAGCCGGCTCGTGTCGGCCAGCGCGCGGCGCAACGTGCGGTGGAAAAGCTCGGCGCGAAGCCGCTCGCCACGCAGAAGGTGCCGGTCGTGCTCGACCCGTGGATGGCCATGGAGCTGCTGCGCGCGATCGGACCGCTCTTCTCCGCGGACAACGTGCTGAAGGGCCGGAGCCTTTTCGCCAACAAGATCGGACAACACGTGGCCAACGAGAAGGTCACGATCGTCGACGACGCGCGCAGACCACGCGGCCTGCGCAGCGCCCCGTTCGACGGCGAGGGGGTCGCCACGACGACGCGCACGCTGATCGAAGCCGGCGTCCTACGTGGGTATCTCACGTCGCTGAAGACAGCACGAAAGCTCGGCGATGATCCCACGGGCAACGCCCGTCGGGGCGGGTACGGCTCGCCCGCACGGATCGGCCCGTCGAATCTCTTCGTGGCCGCCGGGACCGACGATGCCAAGGCGATCGTCGCCGGTCTCGATCGCGCGCTCGCGGTCACGTCGCTTCTCAATCTGCACACGGTCGACCCGGTCTCCGGCGAGTTCTCGCTCGGTGCGACCGGAAACTATCTCGAGCGCGGGAACCGCATCCATCCCGCGCAGGGAATCACGATCGCCGGAAACCTCACGCACCTCCTGAGCTCGATCGTCGGGGTCGGCACTGACCTTCTCTTCGGACCGAGCGGCCTCGGGAGCCCGACGCTCGTCATCTCCGAGCTGTCCGTCGGAGGCGCCTGATGTCCTGGCGAGAGCTCCTGAAAGGCGACCCCGTGCCGTGGCTTCTCGAACGCAGCGATCCCGCGGTGCGCGCGCAGACTCTGCGTTCCCTCCTCGACCAGGGCCCACGCGATCCCGACGTTCGTGACGCGCAACAGCGCGCGATGAACACTCCACCGATCTCGACGATCCTCCGCCGTCAGAAACCCGACGCGAGCTGGCCGGGCGCGAACCTGTACGGGCCCAAGTACGAGGGCACGCACTGGGCGAACCTCCTACTCGTCGAGTACGGCGTCGACCCGGGCGACGCGCGTGTACGCCGCGCCGCGCGCTATGTCTTGGAGGAACTCGGCAGCCCGGGGCGCGGCGGCCTGGACTGGGTTTTCAACAGAGATCACGGTGCGTCTTGCGTCATCGGCAGCGTCGTCCGGTATGTCGCGATGGCGGGTTACGGCAACGACGAGCGCCTCGAGCCGCTCGTGCTGCGCCTGGTTCGCGATTCGAAGAAGTTCGATGCGGCCTGCTGGATCAACGGTGAACAACCCTGCGCGTGGGGTTACGCGCGACTCGTGTGGGGCCTCGCCGCGCTGCCGGAGAGCGCACGGACCCGCGAGGTGCAGCGGGCGCTGCGCCGCGGCGTCGAGTTCCTCCTGTCGTATCGTGTCGAGCGCGGCCGATATCCGACGGACACCGCGCCAAGCTACCTCTGGCGGCAGCTCTCGTTTCCCCTCTTTTATCAAGCGGATGTCCTCTTCGTACTCCGCGCGCTCGACGCGGCCGGGGCGATCGGCGACGACCGAGCGCAGCCGGCGATCGGTTGGCTTCTCGCGCGGCAGGACGCGCGCGGCCGCTGGGGCGGGCGGGCGCCGTACGCGGCGCGGATGCCCTCGCGTGTCGACGCGAGCAAGTGGGTGACGCTGCAGGCCTGCACGATCCTGAAGCACGCGTTCCCCGAGATCGCCGCCTGACCAAGCGCCGCATCCTCAAGGACGTCGGGCCTCTCCGGTTCGGCGAGGGGCACGACACCACGTTTCCGTACGCGCTCGCGCTCGCCACCGGTGCGGAATACGACTGGCTCATGGGATCGTCGGGCGCGGCCTTCACGACGACGATCGACGAAACGGGCTGGGACCCGCTCGCGGCCGCGCCACGCGACGCCGAGACCCTCGCGCGCGCCGCACGCGCGGCGGGCGTGCGACTCGATCCCGAGCCTCCCCCGTACGACGAAGAGATGCGGGCGCTGATCCTCGATCGCGCGAAGGAAGCGATCGACGGCCGCCTTCCGCCTCTGGTCTTCGGTCTGGGCGGCGCGCCCGAGTACGGCTTGATCGTGGGCTACGACGAGGAGGGTCCGACCTTCTTCGCGCGGACGTTCTTCGACAAGGGCGACGATCCGCGGCGCGCGGGCTGGTCGGATTTCGAAAGCGAGGACCGAGGCGGCTTGATCTTCCTCGACAAGAGCGTGGCTCCGGACCGCAATCAGTCGGCGAAGGAGGGGATCGACACGGCCCTTGCCAGCGCCAAGGCCAGCGACGATGCGCTGATGTCCTGGTCGGCGGCGCTGCGCGACGACGAGCGGTGGAGCGACGCGAAGCACGCCGGCACCGCCGCATTCGCGGACCACGCGATGCGGACGATCCTGGTTGATAAGCGGCGCGCCGCGGCGCGGTTCCTTCGCGCAGCACGCGGCCTCTTTCCGAACGCGCCTGGCGGCGACCTCCTGCGCGCGGCCGAGTCGTATGGGTACGCAGCCGACGCCGCAGCGAAGGGCGGAGTCGGGGAATTCAACGGCAGCATCGCGATGCGGTTCATCGATCAGGGACATCGGCGTGCGTGGGCGAAGAATCTCGACGCGGTCCGCGAGAACGATCGAGAGGCGCGCGAGGCTCTCGCGTCCGCGCGAGGAGGAATGCGTTGAATGACCTCGCCGCCGCTGCGCTCCTCGGCATAGTGCAGGGACTCACCGAATTTCTTCCGGTGAGCTCGACGGGTCACCTCATCCTGGTGAGTGACCTCCTCAAGCTCGACCCCGAGCGGTTCGGACTGTCGTTCGACGTGGCGCTACATCTCGGCACCGCGCTCGCCGTGCTGCTCTACTTCGCGCGAACGTGGATCGAGCTTGCGGTCGGGCTCTTCCGCGGACAGTGGCGCGTGCCCGCGCTGATCGTTCTCGGCACCGCCCCCGCCGCGATCGCCGGGGTGCTTTTCCAATCGGCGATCGAGCGCGAGATGCGTGGACCGCTCGTGATCGCGGCCGGTCTGGTCGTCGGGTCGATCGTGTTCGTCGCGGCGGAGGCGATCGCCCGCCAGCGTCGGTTAATGACGGAGGTCGGGGTCAGCGACGCGCTCGTGATCGGCGTGGCTCAGGCGATCGCGTTGATTCCGGGCATCTCGCGCTCGGGAATCACGATCTCCGCGGGCCTCGTGCGCGAGTTGCGGCGCGAGGACGCGACGCGCTTCGCTTTTCTCCTCGCGACGCCAGTGATTCTCGGCGCGGGTGCGAAGACCCTTCTCGACGCGCGAAAGGCGGCGGAGCTCTTCGCTCAGCCCGACGTGCTCGCGGTGGGGTTCGTCCTTTCGTTCCTCTCGGGCCTCGCGGCGGTGGCGTTCATGGTCCGCTTCCTGCGCAGCCACTCGCTCAATTGGTTCGTCGCGTACCGGCTCGTGCTTGCGGCGGTAATCGTCGTCGCGGTGGTCGCCGGGGCCCTGTAGGCGCGGCAACCCCGGGAGCCAATCGCGTGAGCGCTCCGAACATGAGAGCGGTCATCGCACCGAACAGCGCGATCGCCACGAACGTTCCACCCGGAAGGCTGGCGCTCATGCTGGAGGGCCAGAGCACCGACGGAAGAACGAACCAGGCCAGGAATGAGAGCAGGCCCTGCCATGGGGAGCCTATGTCCGCGGTCGCCGACGGCTCGAGGGACAGGCGGAACGCGGTATCCCACACGATCCCGACGGTGAGATAGGCGAGGGCGGCGGCGAGTAGGAGCCGGCCGACCCGAGCGACGTTCCGCCGCATGGTGGCACGATAGCGCCGTGGATCTCGGACTCCGCGACAAAGTCACCATCGTCGCCGCGTCCAGCAAGGGACTCGGACGCGCGGTCGCCGAGGAATTCGCGCGCGAGGGCGCGCGGGTGGTCATGTGCAGCCGTGACGAAGCTGCGATCCGCGCCGCCGCCGAGGACGTGCAACGCAAGACCGGAGCGGACGTGCAGTGGACCGTCGCGGACGTCGGGTCGGAGGCGGGCTGCCACAAGCTTGTGAAGACCGCCGTCGACAAATTCGGGACGATCGACATCCTCGTATCCAACGCAGGCGGTCCCCCACCCGGGCGCTTCGACGATCTCGACGATGCGGCTTGGCAGAAGGCCGTCGGGATCACGCTCTTCTCTGCGGTCCGTCTCACGCGGCTCGTCCTTCCCCATATGCGCCGAGCCGGCGGGGGCTCCATCGTGTACATGACCTCTACGACGGTGCGGCAACCAACGCAGTACTTGAACCTCATCCTCTCGAACGCGATCCGCGCCGCGGTGCAGGGCATGGCGAAGACGCTGTCGAGCGATCTCGCGAAGGACGGCGTCCGCGTGAACTGCGTGCAGCCCGGACGCATCTCCACCGAGCGCATCGAGCAGCTCGACTCGGATACCGCGAAGCGGCAGAACACGACAGCCGAGGCGATCCGCGGGCACTACGAGAAGAACGTCATTCCGATGGGCCGCTACGGAAAGCCGGAGGAATTCGCCGCTGCGGTCGTGTTCATCGCTTCGCCGAAGGCGTCCTACATCACCGGAACATCGCTCCAGATCGACGGCGGCATGCTCATGAGCATGTTCTAGGCGGTGATCGTCACCGATCGCCTGCGGCCGCACATCTTCCGCCTGCCGATCGAGAAGATCCGCGCCGGCTACAAGAGCGACATCTACTTCGCGCGCACGAAGCTCATTCTCGAACGCGACAAGCGGCACGATCGGGTCACGATGCAGGTCTTTCAGAAGCATCCTGACGCGGTCGTCGTCGGGACGGACCAGACGCTCGCGATCCTGCATGTCGGTAGCGGTCACTACCGCGACCGCACGCGCGCCGACGCGCTCTTCGACCGTTACCTCAGCGCGGAACGGCGGCTCTACACCGCCTGGACCCTGCTTCCCACGATCGACTGGTCCGCGTACGAGCCGGTGGCACGAGAGGTCTTCGAGATCTCGCGGGAGCTCGCGTCCATGTGGGAGCCGGCGTGGGAGAAGATCGAGGTGTCGTCGCTCTACGACGGCGAGACGGCGAAGCCGCACGAGCCGGTGATGCACATCGAAGGCGAGTACACCGAGTTCGCGCACCTCGAGACGCTGTACCTCGGTGCGCTCTCCGAGGGAACACGCGTCGCGACGAACACGCGGGACGTCGTGGCGGCCGCGCGGGGAAAGCCCGTGATCATGTTCGGCGCGCGCCACCAGGGGCACGAGGCGCAGGCGGGCTCTGGCTACGCGGCCTATGTCGGAGGCGCGAGCGCGGTCTCGACGGACGAGCAGGGCGAATGGTGGGGCTCGACCGGGCTTGGCACGGTCCCGCACGCGCTCATCGCGGCGTATGGGGGCGACACCACGGTGGCGACGCTCAAGTTCGATGAGTACATCAACCGCGCGCCCGACGCGGTCGGGCATCTCACCGCGAAGGGAACGCCCGAAGGTCACGTGAACGTCACGAGCCTCGTCGACTTCAACAACGACGTCGTGAACACGTCGCTCGGCGTTGCGCACGCGCTCGGAGCGCGGCTCTGGGGCGTCCGCGTCGACACGAGCGAATCGCTCGTCGACCGCGCGATCCTGCGCGAGCTCGAGGAGAAGGAGGGCGTCGCGGGCGGCGAGCTTCGCGGAGTCACGCCGCGTCTCGTCGAGCTCCTTCGCGAAGCGCTCGACCGCAACGGGTATCGACACGTTCGGATCGTCGCCTCGGGCGGGTTCGACGCCGAG
>DASWCR010000198.1:0-19626 GCA_036389995.1 Candidatus Limnocylindria bacterium
GGTGCCGCAGGAGGCGCACTCGAGGCGGGCGACACTCAGTGTCTCGGCGCAGATGGGGCATCGAGCGATCACCGGATTCGCCATCGACCCAAGGTGCGCGTCGGACTCATCGAAAGTCAAGGCAAACTAAGCGTTATGTAGCCGAGGATGCGAAAGCTTGAGGTTTGTGGAGGGAAGGGCTACACCTCAGACATCCAGAGTCGGGCCCCCCAGTGTTCGACAGCCTTGCCGTCCTCGACTCGGAGGATGTCGATCGTCTCTCGCGCAACGCTCCGCCCGCTGCGAGTGCCGCTCCAACGCAGCCGCGCAGCGAGCCTGTCGCCGTCAATCAGCAGGTCTTCGATGCTCACATCCAATTCGTCGTAGCCACTCCGCGCGACCATCACGACACGCTGGAACTCGCCCGGTCCGCTCAGGTCGCCCTCGCCCAAGCCCTGATGATCGAGGTAATCGGCCGAGAGCACGGTCCTGGCAGCCGAGGTGTCCCCTGTCGCGAACATGTGGACGATCGATTCGAGCAGGGCTCGATGCGAATCTGGCATGCAAGGTCAGTCTGATCCGAATCCGAAGTCGAGCCGGGTCCTACCAGGAGTGATGACGGAACGCTCAACGTCGGCCTAGCTCTCTATCGCCTGCTTGATGCGTTCCGCGAGCGCGCTGCCGACTCCGGCGACCGACGCGAGGTCGGAAACCGGCGCTTCGCGCATGCCCCTCACGCTCCCGAACCGGCGGAGCAGCGCGCGCTTCTTGGCCGGGCCCACCCCTTCGACGTCGTCGAGGATGCTTCGCACGGCGCGCTTGGCGCGCACCTTCTGGTGGTAGGTGACAGCGAAGCGATGCGCTTCGTCCCGGATCCGCTGCACGAGATACAGGCCCTGCGAGGTCCGCGGTAGGACGATCGGATCGGGCCGCGCGGGCACGAACAGCTCCTCGCGCTCCTTGGCCAGCGCCGCGATCGGTATCTGCAACAAACCCGCGTCGGAAAGAGCGGCCTGGCCGGCCGACAGCTGGCCCTTGCCGCCGTCGAGGATGACGAGATCCGGCACGGGCCAACCGTCCCCATCCGTTGCGGACCGCTGGAACCGGCGGCGCAGCGTTTCGCGCATGTTGGCGAAGTCGTCGTTTCGGTCGACGATCTTCGCTCGGAATCTGCGGTACGCGTGCTTGGCCGGGCGCCCGTCCTCGAAGACGACCATCGAGCTCACGACGCTCGTGCCCTGCACGTGGCTCACGTCGTAACACTCGATCCGCTTGGGCGGTCCCTCGAGGCCGAGCGCGGCGGCTATCTCGCGGAGCGCTGTGTCGGTCTTCCCGCGATCGGCCATCCACATGACGCGCTCCTGCTCGAGCGCGTCCTGGGCGTTCCGCTCGGCGAGCTCGGCGAGGTGGCGCTTCTTGCCACGCTGCGGCACCAGGATCCGGACGGGGCCGCCGCGGCGCTCCGCGGCGAAGGCCTCGAATGCGCCCGCTTCTGGTATCGCGGCCGGAACGACGATCTCCGGGGGCACCGCGGCGGCGACCGAATAGTGCTGGCGAAGGAAGGATGCGAGCACATCCGGCGCGAGCGCGCCCTCCGATCCCTCGAGGGAAAAGTGGTCGCGGCTGGTGATCGTCCCGTCGCGCACGCGGAAGACCTGGACGACGGCGTCGCCCTCGGCGACCGCCGCGGCGTGCACGTCGAAGTCATCACCCTTATACGCGTGCACCTCCTGCCGATCGAGGGTGCGTTCGATCGCGACGAGCCGATCGCGGAGGGTCGCCGCGCGCTCGAACGCGAGCGCGTCCGATGCCTGGTGCATCTCCTTCTTCGTGTCGCGCGCGAGCGCTTCGTACCGTCCCTCGAGGAAGAGCACGCTCTTCTCGATCGTCCCGCGGTACTCGTCGCGCGTCGTGTTCCCTACGCATGGCGCGGTGCAGCGCTTGAGGTGGAAGAGAAGGCACGGTCGGCCTCCTGGAAGCGCCGATGGCGGCACGGTCCGTCCACGGCCGTCCTCGCCCGCGACGATGTTCAGCTTGCAGGTACGGTACGGGAAGAGCTTCTGCAGTAGATCGAGCGACTGATCGACCGATTTCGCGTTCGCGAACGGGCCGAAGTAGCGCGCGGTGCGGTCGCCAAGAGTGCGTGTGCGCAGGATCCGCGGGAAATCCTCTCCAAGCGTGACCTTCACATAGGGGTACGACTTGTCGTCCTTGAGACGGATGTTGTAGCGAGGGTGGTGCTGCTTGATGAGGTTCGACTCGAGCAGGTACGCCTCGGAGATGCTGTCGGTGAGCACGTACTCGAGACGCTCGGCGCGCTCGACCATACGGATGTGGCGGACCTCGAGGCTCGGCCCGAAGTACGCCCGCACGCGGTCGCGGAGGACGTCCGCCTTTCCGACGTAGAGCACGCGACCCTTCGCGTCCTTGAATAGGTAGACGCCTGGTTTCGCCGGGAATGAGGCGACCTAAGCCTCGAGCGACTCGCGCCGGGATGTCCTGTCCACCTATCGAGTATCGCTATGCGGTACGCGGGTATGCTTCCACCACGCAGATGGGGGGTTCCGCTCGGTGAAAGAGACGACCGTCACTCCAAAGCGAACGCGCCGGTCCGTGCAGTCGGTCGACCGGGCGCTCGACCTGCTCGAGGCACTTGTGGCAGCCGAAGGCGAAGTTGCGATCACGGCGCTCGCGACTCGCACTGGGCTCCACGTCAGCACCGTGCACCGGCTGCTGGCGACGCTCCTCCGACGCGGCTACGTGCGCCAGAACCCGGAGACGAGCCGCTACTACGCGGGGGCGAAGCTCGCGACCCTTTCCGAGGGCCGCTCGCGATTCGGCGAGCTCCGGCTTCGCGCGCGCCCGCTCCTTCGCTCGCTGACCGAGGCGACCCGCGAGACGGCGAACCTGGTGGTCCTGGACGACCTGCAGGCCGTGTACATCGAGACCATGCCCTCGCCGCAGGTCGTGCGGCTGTTCACCTCCGTAGGAAACCGCACGCCGCTCCACGCGACCGGCGCCGGAAAGGCACTCCTCGCCAACCTGCCGGCGGCTCGCCGCGATGCCCTGCTCGAGCGCTTGGATCTGCGCGGGTACACCGCGCGGACGATCGTCGATCGCGCGGCTCTGCGCCGGACACTCGATGAGGTGCGTGAGAAGGGTTACGCGCTGGATGACGAGGAGTACGACGAGGGCGTGCGCTGCGTCGCGGTCGCGGTGATGGGGCAAACCGGGAAAGAAGTGGCCGCCGGCGCGCCGGTCGCCGCGCTCTCGATATCCGCACCGGCCAGCCGTCTCTCGCGGCAGCGCTGCGCCGAACTCGCGCCGGTACTGCGCCGCGCCGCCGCGGAGCTCGCGGACGCGCTTCGCGATCAAACCGGAGCGGCTTCCTGACGACCACCGCGACCGTTCGGGCCGGCCTCCGCGGCGCGCCACTGGTGCGCGGTCTTGTGGCGCTCCTCGGTCGGGAGAAAGTGCTCGGTGC
Organism: Candidatus Limnocylindria bacterium; assembly: GCA_036389995.1. Taxonomy (GTDB): domain Bacteria; phylum Chloroflexota; class Limnocylindria; order P2-11E; family P2-11E; genus 3-1-20CM-2-70-9. Next base: position 3,464 of record DASWCR010000198.1, read on the forward strand.
GCGCGAGGACCTGCTTCTGTACGAGTACGACGGTGCCGTCGACACAGCGACACCCGACGCGGTCGTACTTCCGGAGAGCACCGCGGATGTGGCGGCGCTGGCGCGGTTCTGCCACGAGCACAGGGTGCCGATCGTTCCACGCGGGGCGGGCACGGGGCTCTCTGGTGGCGCGATCCCGGTCGAGGGTGGCGTTGTCGTGTCGTTCGCGCGGATGGCGCGCATTCTCGAGATCGATGTTCCGAACCTTCGCGCGGTCGTGCAGCCGGGCCTGATCAACCTGCACCTTTCGACCGCGGTCGCGCCACACGGCCTGCATTTCGTGCCCGATCCCTCGAGCCAAAAGGCCTGCACGCTCGGGGGCAACGTTGCCGAGAACTCGGGCGGACCGCACACGCTCGCGTACGGTGTCACCACGAATCACGTCACGGGGATCGAGATCGTGCTGTCGGATGGAACCGTACTCCGGCTCGGCGGCAAGGCCGTGGAGGACGAGGGCTACGACCTCGTGGGTGCGTTCGTCGGATCAGAGGGAACGCTCGGCCTCGTGACCGAGATAACCGTCAAGCTGACGCCGCTCCCTGAGGACAAGCGGACGGTCATGGCCGCGTTCCCGACGATGGACGAGGCGTCGGAAACGGTCTCCGCGATCATCGCGGCCGGGATCGTGCCGAGCGCGATCGAGATGATGGACCAGCTCGCCACCCAGGCCGTCGAGGCTTCCGTGCACGCCGGCTATCCGCTCGACGCGGGCGGCATCCTTCTCCTCGAGGTCGACGGTCCGCGCGACGGGCTCGATGACGCGCGTGCGCGGATCGAGAAGATCTGCCGCGACCATCTCGCGAGCGAGGTTCGGGTCGCGAGCGGCGCGTTGGAGCGCGAGCGCCTCTGGGCGGGCCGCAAGGGCGCGTTCGCGGCGATGGGCCGCCTGTCGCCCGACTACTACGTGCAGGACGGGGTCATCCCTCGCACCCGCTTGCCCGACATCCTGAGGCTCGTCAAAGACGCCGGAGCGCGGCATCGGCTTCGGGTCGCGAACGTGTTCCACGCCGGCGACGGCAACCTGCACCCGCTGATCCTGTTCGACTCGCGCCTCGGTCCCGACGAGCTCGAACGCGCGAAGGCCGCGGGCCTCGAAATCCTCACCGCGTGCGTCGAAGCGGGTGGCTCGATCACCGGCGAGCACGGCGTCGGCATGGAGAAGAACTGCTACATGCCGCTGCAGTTCCAGCCGTCGGACCTCGCGGCGATGCGCCGGCTCAAGGACGCGTTCGATCCCGATGGCCTCATGAATCCCGGCAAGATCTTCCCCACGCCCAGCCGCTGCCGTGAGTTCGCGTTCGCGTCGACCGCGCGGTGAGCGCGACGGTGACGCGCGCGATCCCGGCGGACGCCGCCGAGTGCGCGCGGGTCCTGGCGGACGCCGCACGCGATCGCCGCACGGTCCGGATAAGAGGGTCAGGGACGAAGTCGTACGTCGGCGACATCGCGCCGACGGACATCGAGATCGGTACGTCGCGGCTCGCGGGCGTGATCGACCACGAGCCGGCAGATCTCACGGTGACCGTGGGGGCGGGGATGCGCGTCGCGGACGTGGCCGCCGTCCTCGCGCGCGCGGGTCAGTTCCTGCCGCTGGATCCCCCGCACGCCGATGAGGCGACCATCGGAGGCGTGATCGCCGCGAACTCCAATGGCTTCTGGCGGGCTCGTTATGGCGGCGTGCGCGATCTGCTGATCGGGACGCGCATCGCGCTCGCCGACGGGACGGTCGCGCGGGCGGGCGGACGCGTGGTCAAGAACGTGGCGGGATACGACCTCGATAAGATCCTCGTGGGCTCGTTCGGCACGCTCGGCGTGATCGTTGAGGCCACGTTCAAAGTCCTCCCGGTCCCGGCCGCCAGCGATGGGCTCGTCGCGCGGTTTGTCCGTTCGGCGGACGCGTTCGCCGCGGCGGACGCGGTCATCCGCGGGGCCTCGCGGGTCGAGGCGTGCGTCGTGGAGCGCAGCGAGGGACCCGCCTGGCGACTCGCGGTGCAGGCGCGCGGAAGCGCGCCCACGGTGAAACGAGCGGTGGACGACGCCCGCCGCGAGGTCGCGGCACGGCAGGGCAAGTCGAACGAGCTCGGAGATGACCTCGGCCAGATGCGCGAACTTCCGGCGCGGGCGATCGACGGCGCGCTCGTTCGCGCCTCGCTTCCGCTGGCCGCATCGCCCGCGTTCGCTGAGGCTGCCGCGCGGCTCGAAAGCCTCGCCGCGCTTGTCGCCGACGCGGCGAGCGGAGTCGTCCGCGTGCATCTCCTGGGCGACGACGATGCCGTGATACGCGACGCGGAAGCCCTTCTTCTCGCTGCGCGCGTGGTCGGCGGCTCCGGCCGTATCGAGCGCCGGGCCGAGCAGCTTCGCCCTCGTCTTTCGACCTGGCCGACGCGACCCAACGGGGATTTTCTGATGCGCCGCATCAAGGAGTCGTTCGATCCGGCGGGCATCCTCGAACCGGGTCGCTCGGCGTTCGCGTGACCGCAACGCTGCCGCTCCCCTACCTCAACGCGGACGCGCCGTCACAGGAGCTGATCGCGGCGTGCGTGCACTGCGGCTTCTGCTTACCGACCTGCCCCACGTACGCGGTACTCGGCGTCGAGATGGACTCGCCGCGCGGGCGCATCCGGCTCATGAAGACCGTGTGGGAGCACCGGCTCGGCGCGGACGCGCCTGGCCTCGAGGATCACATCTCCAAGTGCCTCGACTGCCGCGCCTGCGAGACCGCCTGCCCCTCGGGTGTGGAATACGGAAAGCTCGTAGAGGGGGCGCGGTCGCAGATCGTCGTCGCGCGTCCGCGGCCCCCGATCGAGCGCCTCATTCGCGCGGCGGCATTCGAGTGGCTCTTGCCGCATCGACGGGCGCTCGGCGCGTTCGCGACGTTGTCTATAGCGGCAAAGCGCCTCGGGATGGGTTCGCTCCTCCGCGCGACCCGCCTCGCGGGAGCGCGGCGCATGGCGGACCTGCTCGATCTGTTGCCCGCCCGCTCGACGGCGACTCGGACCGCGACGATCCCGGCGCGCGGCACGCGGCGGGCGCGCGTCGCCATGCTCGAGGGCTGCGTCATGGGAAGCGTCTTCGGCGACACGAACGCGGCGACCGCGCGGGTCCTCGCCCGCAACGGCGTCGAGGTGATCGCCACGGTCGACCAGACCTGTTGCGGCGCTTTGCACGCGCACGCCGGCGAGCGCGCTCTCGCGCGCGATCTCGCGCGACGCAACATCGCGGCGTTCGAACAGGTCGCCGCCGACGCGGTGATCGTGAACGCGGCGGGGTGCGGCGCCGCCATGAAGGAGTACGGCTGGCTCTTGAAGGACGACCCAACGTGGTCGGCCCGGGCCTCGGCCTTCGCAGCGAAGGTGAAGGACGCGACCGAATTCCTCGGCGACCTTGGGATGAGCGAGCGGCCGGGAACGCTCCACGCCCGAGTCACCTGGGACGATCCCTGTCACCTGCTCCACGGTCAAAAGATCCGCGAGCAGCCACGCGCGCTCCTCTCGGCAATACCTGGTCTGGAGGTCGTCCCGCTCGCGGAGGCGGACTGGTGCTGCGGAAGCGCAGGTACCTACAACGTCACACAGCCGGACCTCGCGCGCTCGATCCTGGAGCGAAAGGTCGCGAACATCGTCCGCACCGGCGCGGACACAGTGGTGACCGCGAATCCCGGATGCCTGATGCAGATCCAGAGCGGTCTGCGGCAGGCAGGCCATAAGGTGCGGGTGGTGCACCTGATGGATCTGCTCGACGAGGCGTACCGCGCGGGCTGAGCGGGACTGCGCTACGGTCTGGCGGGGGGTGGCCCGCACCTGACCGCTTCGAAGACCGAGTTCAAACGGCGCCTGGATCGCGCGCTCGGGTCGGATCGACTCCGCACCGCGCTCCGTCGCGCGCTCCCCGAGCTGAAGGAGCGCCGCGACGCGCGGATGCGCGAGATCGACTGGGTGGACCTCCGCGCGGACCTCACGCGGCGCAAGGCGAAGGCGATCGACGACATGCCGGAGCTCGTCGAGCGATTCACCCGCGAAGCCGAAGCGGTCGGGGCCAAGGTCTACCGTGCGGTCGACGCCGACGAAGCGCGCCGGGTCGTCACCGCGATCTGCCGCGCGAAGAAGGCGAAGCTCGTCGTCAAATCGAAGTCGATGGCCACTGAGGAGATCGGACTCACCGATCACCTCGAGTCGCAGGGCATCCACGCTGTGGAGACCGACCTCGGCGAGTGGATCATCCAGCTCGCCGGCGAGCGGCCGTCGCACATCATCGCCCCCGCTATCCACAAGACCCGCGAGGAGGTCGCCGAGCTCTTCAGCAAGGTCGTGGGTCATCCGGTCGCGGACGACATCGCGTCGCTCGTCGCCGTCGCGCGGAAGGAGCTGCGGCAAAGCTTCATCGATGCGGATATCGGGATCACCGGCGGCAACGCCCTCATCGCCGACACCGGGACGCTCATGCTCGTCACCAACGAAGGCAACGCCGACCTCGCCACGACTTTGCCCGCGGTGCACATCGCCGTCGTGGGGGTCGAGAAGATCGTCCCGTCGATCGACGACGCGATCGCGATCGTGAAGCTCCTCGCGCGGAGCGGGACAGGCCAGAAGATCACGTCGTACACGCAGTTCATCACCGGGCCGTCACGCACGGCCGACATCGAGCTCAAGTCCCAGATCGGCGTGCATGGCCCGAAGGAGCTCCACTTCGTGCTCCTCGACAACGGCCGGACGGCGATGCGCGAGGACCCGTTCGCCCGGGACGCGCTGCGCTGCATCCGTTGCGGTGCGTGCAGCAACGTGTGCCCGAGCTACCAGGAGGTGGGCGGGCACGTGTTCGGCCACATCTACACGGGGCCCATCGGTCTCGTCGTTTCGCCGTGGCATCACGGAATCGACAGCGTCGCGCACGAGCAGGCGCTCTGCATGGGCTGCAACGCGTGCGACACGGTCTGCCCGGTCAGCATCCCGCTCGCCTCGCTCATCAGCGACGTCCGCGCGAAGGCAGTCGAGCGGACCGGGATGTCCTGGGCGAAGCGTCTCTTCATGCGCCAGTGGTCGACTCCCGACCGCATCGACCGGCTCACCGGATGGCTCGCGACCTTCCAGAATCCGCTGCGCCACAAAGGGAACGTGCGCCTGCCGTTCGGCTCGCTGGCACAGGAGAAGAGCCTCCCCGCGGTCGCGGACAACCCGCTCCACTACCGTGCGCGAGAGATCACGCAGACCAACCCGGCAGCGCCGACGCTCCGGGTCGCGATGTTCCCATCGTGCATCGTCGACCACTTCCTGCCGGGCGCAGGATTCGCGGCGGCGCGTGTCCTTCAATCGATGGGCGCGGAGGTGCACGTGGTCGAGGGCCGCCGCTGTTGCGGGCTGCCGCAGATGAACAGCGGCGACCGCGCGACCGCGATCGCGATGGCGAAAGCGGCGATCGAGTCGCTCGAGCGCGTCAGCGCGGACCGCATCGTGATCCCGTCGTCGTCGTGCGCCATCACGGTCGCTCAGGACTACGCGCGGATCCTGTCGGACGAGCCTCTGTGGGCGGAGCGGGCGCGGAAGCTCGCGGATCGCGTCACCGCGTTCACGCCGTTCGTCGCGTCGGTGCTCCGCGAGCGGCCGCTTCGGGGACGGCGGCTCGGACTACGCGCGACCTACCACGATGCGTGTCAGTCGGCGAACGTCCTCGACATCCATCAGGATCCGCGGACCCTCCTTCGCGAGATCGCGGGCGTCGAGATCGTGGAGATGGCGGAGTCGGCAGTGTGCTGTGGGTTCGGCGGTTCCTTCAGCTTCGAGTATCCCGAGGTCGCGAATCGCGTTCTCGAGCGCAAGCTCTCGAACATCGACGCCACCGGTGTCGACTGCGTGATCGCGGACAACCCCGGATGTCTCACACACCTGCGGGGCGCGATGGACGCGCGCGAGAAGACGATCCGCGTGCGTCATATCGCCGAGGTGCTCTGGGAGTCGCTCGAGTCGCCACGGGTCTAGGGCTTCCGCGCCACCAGGACGAATTCGTTGTATTTGAACAGCTTCCCAACGGCGCGCGGGAGCGGAAACGAGTAAGAAGCGATCGGCTGCAATCCCGTTGCGCGCGCCAGCCGGTCGAGCGCCGCGAGGTCGAAGGACTCGACGTGCGTCGGGTCCGAGCGATAGCCGGCTTCTTGCGGCGTGATGAGGACGACCTTCCCTCCGGACCGCACGTAGGACAGGTACTGAGCAAGAAGGTCTCGCGCGTCGGCCCAGCACATGTGCTCGGCGACGTGTGCAAGGAGGAGCGCGTCAAAGTGTGCGGGCATCGCATGAGTCGAAGCGCGAAACGCCTCGGGAGTGAACGCGGTGAGACCACGCGCCGACGCGATCGCGACGGACTCGGGGTTGTGGTCCACGCCTACCCCGGCACCGCCCAAATGGGCGAGGTTCCGCCCGAGGCCGCAGCCCACGTCGAGCACGAATCCAAGCCGCAACCGCCTCAGGTGCCAGCGGTACGGACGCTGGACGTCGAGCAACCGCTTCCACCAGACCCCTTCGAGCCGCACGAGGCGGTTCGTATAGGACGGGTCTTGCGTGCTGCTCACGACTGCGGAAGGAATGGAAGGCTCGACGGCTTGAGGGACGTTCGGCGGTCGCTCTCCTCGCTGGTTGGCGCGGAGCTCAGCCGCCGCACCCGCAGGTGCCGCCCATCGAAGGGTTGCGCACGAGAAAGCCCGTGCCTTCCGATCCGTCGACCCACTCCACCTTCGCACCATCGCAGTACGGGAGGCTCTGCGCGTCGATCGCCACCTGCAGCCCGGCCGCCTGCGTGACGGCGTCGGACTCGTCCGCGTTCTCGTCGAAGGCAAGCCCGTACATATAGGAGCAGCAGGAGCGGCCCGAGACGTAGAGACGGAGGAAGGCGCGCTTTGGATCGTCGGCACGAAGCTCCTGGAGCTTGCTTGCCGCCTCGGGCGTCACCTCGATCGTCGTCGCGCTTCCGTCAATGGCCATCGAGTGAAGTCTACCGGTCCTGCTTCAGCTGCGGAACGCGGGCGAGGATCGCGGCAAGTCCCGCGAATACGACCGCTGCCGCGCCCGCGACGGCGACCGGGGCGCCGAAGACGATCGCGGCGCCGCCGAGCAGCGGTCCGTTCAGCACACGCATCCCCTGCGTGCCGAAGGTGTAAGCGCCCATGACACGTCCACGGATGTCGTTCGGCGCCGAGAGTTGGATCTTGGTGTTGGTGAGCGACTGCGTGAGCACCGCGGCTCCCCCGACGACGATCAGCAGCCCGAACGACAGCGCGTAGTTGGTCGAGAAAGCGAACACGAGTATCGCGAGCATCTCGGCCATGGCCGCGGCGACGACGAAGCGGCCGCTGTGACGACGATCACGTGCGTACGCGAGGTAGAAGGCGGCCACGACCGCGCCGATTCCGCTCCCCACGAGGAGGAACGAGTACCCGAGGTCGTCGACGTGCAACACGTCATGCGCGAAGAGCACCAGGAACGAGTTGAAGGTGTGGCCGAGGAAGATCACGCCGAGCATCTCGACCCCGATGAGCGCCGCGATGAACGGCCGACCGCGCACGAAGCGCAAGCCGTCGCGGAGCGCGACGCGGATCGGTGCCGTCGATCGAGCGCCGAGCGGCTTTACACGGACGAACGCGAGGAAGACGAGCAAGGGGACGAACGTGAGCGCGTTGATCAAGAACCCCCAGCCCGGTCCGAAAGCGACGACGATGAAGCCAGCGACCGCAGGGCCGATCACCTGCGAGAACTGACGCGCGGTCGAATTCAGGCTGACCGCGGAGAGCAGCTTGGACGGCCCGACCATCGAGTGGATGAGCGTCTGTTGCGCCGGGCCGCCGATCGCGCCGGCGAAGCCGTGCAGCAGCAGTAGGCCGAAGAGCCACCACGTCGTGACGACCCCACCGATCGTCACGACCGCGATCGCGACCGCCGCCGTCATCAGCAGGAGCTGCGCGACGATCTGGACCTTCCGGTTGTCGTAGCGATCGGCGAGCACGCCGCCGTACAGCGAGAAGAAGGTGAACGGCACCCAGTGCGCGAAGACCATCATCCCGAGCCAAAATGCAGCCGTCGGCCCGGCCAGCTGATACACGAGCACGTTGCGAATCACGTTCTCCATGCCGTCGCCCGTCGAGCTCACCCAACTGAAAATCCAGTACCAGCGAAACGTCGGGACGCCTAGAGCTTCGAATCGAATCGAGCTCGGCGCGACAGAGCCGGCGCCTGGCTCGACCTCTAGTGCATCAACTTTTCTCTCGCTCACACGCGAGAGACTAGGGTCTACAGCGACGGCGTCGCGCGAGTCCCGTCACGGCTCCGGGGATCGCGCGCTCCGCGCACCCTGGCATGACCGGTGCGGGCTATCGGAGCGCGATGCGCTCTCCGCGTTTCCCACGATCTGTCGTCTTGCTCGCATTCACGAGCCTGTTCGCGGATATCTCGACGGAGATGCTCTACCCGGTCCTTCCGCTGTTCCTCACGACTCGGTTGGGAGCGCCCGGCAGCGTGGTCGGCTTGATCGAGGGGATCGCTGAGGCGACACAGAATGTCGTTCAGGGCGGATCGGGGTGGCTTGCCGACAGGCTGCAGCGCAACAAGCCGCTTGCGCTCGTGGGCTACGCCCTCGCGGCGTTGGCCAAGCCAGCGATCGGGTTCGCCACGGCGTGGCCACAGGTTCTTGCTGGTCGATTCGTGGACCGGCTCGGCACGGGAATCCGATCGGCGCCACGCGATGCGCTCATCGCGAACTCGATCGAGAAGCGTCGCCGCGGCGCGGCCTTCGGCCTGGAAGGCGTCGGCGACAACCTGGGCGCCGTCCTCGGGCCGCTCATCGCGGCCGGCCTGCTCTATCTCTTCGCCGTCGATCTTCGAATCATCTTCTTCATCGCGTTCGTTCCGGGCCTCCTCGCTTTCACGGTGATGACGTTCGTGCGGGAGAGGCCGGCCAGAGATGCGCGAGCGTCTGCCGGTCGCGTCAGCATTCACCGGCTTCCCCGCGCTTACTGGCGTTACCTCCTCGCGGTCGCCGCATTCAGCATCGGCAACTCGAGCAAGGCATTCATCATCCTGAGAGCCACCGACCTGGGCATCCCGACCGAACGAACACTGCTCGTCTACGCCGGCTACAACTTCGTCGCGGCGGCTGCGTCGTATCCGGCGGGCGGGCTCTCGGATCGATGGGGCCGCAAGCGTGTGTTGCTCGTCGCGCTCGCCGTATTCGCGATCGCATACGCCGGTCTTGCGCTCAGTTCGAGCGCGTGGCTCCTCGCCGCGCTTTTCCTGCTCTACGGCGTCTTCCAGGGGGCGTTCCGAGCGGTCGGTAAGGCGTTAGCGGTCGACCTCGTACCGCCAGAACTGCGCGGGTCCGGCGTGGGAATCTACGGAGCCGTCGTCGGCCTCTCGGCGCTGGTGGCGAGCGTCGTCGGTGGCCGGCTGTGGGACGGATTAGGTCCAACGGCCATCTTTGGGTACGGCGCCGCCTGTGCCGTCCTGGGTGCTCTGATGCTCACGCCGGTGCCATCTCGAGGCAACACGCCCTAGGTCACGGCGGCGATAGACGCGTGGCGCACCAACCAGATGGGTCGCATCGGGCACGATCACCAGATCCTTCTCGTGTGCACCCAATCGTTCCAGCGCGATGCTCAGCTCTAGACCTGACGGACGCCTCCGCGCACCAATCCGCAGACAACCAGATCCTGGCGGCGCAGATCCGCCGGCGCTCGGCCAAGAGCTGGCCGGCGTGCGCGCGGTCTCGGAATCTCAGCGCGAAGCCCCTGTGCCGGCCGGTGCCTTGTGATCGTGAATGTGCGCAACGGAGTCATGATCCGCGCGTTCTTCCGCCTCAGCGCGATCTTTATGCGCGTGCACGAGTGCGGCGTGGTCGTGGTCGTGTGCGTGGTAGTGCGAGCGATGTGCGAACTCACCGAGCGGACCGCCAGTGTGCTGGTGGGTCACGTGCCAGTGGTCGTGGCCATGGACCTGAGCGGGATGGCGATGCTCGTGGGCCTTGTCGCCGACAACTTCCTGTTTCGTGTCGACTGCCATGCCAGCACCTCCTTTTATTACGTGACCAGACGACAGCAGACTGCATGCGCGGGTGGCGGCCGCCACGACGCATGCCGGTGATCGCTCCCTCGGTCGAGGTACGACGGAGCTACGTCTGGATCACGCCCGGCTGCGGAGAGCGAGGACGCGTGCTCGCCACGCGCGCGCCAGGCCAGGCGCCAGCCAAACGGGGGCGACGTAGGGCGCCGCGCGCCGAGATATGGGAGGCGAGCCTGTTCGCGGAGATCGACGCGGCCCGCGGAACGATCTATGCAGCGCTCCAGATGCGGGGGTGATCACAGATGCCTGATTTGCGGGAGAAACAACGCAAAGCGATGCCGAAGTCGGTCTTCGCGTATGTCGACGCGCGGGGCGAAGGACACCTGCCGCTGAATGACGAGAGCCACGTGCGGAACGCGATGGCACGGTGGAATCAGACCGAGTTCTCGTCGGCATCCGCGAAGGAGACCGCGCGCCGGAAGATCATGTCGGCGGCTCGCAAGCACGGGATCGAAGTGTCGAAGGACGACAGGATCGCTCGGCCTACCTCAAGCTTGCGGGCGGCGACGACGCGGCGGGGGCCGCGCGGCGGGCGGAAGACCGTCCGCCCACGGCGCAAGACGACGACAGCGCAGCGGGCGGCGGCGCGTCGCAACATCGTCAAGGCTCGACGAGCGAAGTAGCGGGCGACCTGACCGACAGGCGGTAAAGCGCGTGCCGAGAAAGAAGACGACCACGAAACGCTGGGTCGCCTCGGTGAAGACCGATGCGACCCACCCCGAGGCCGGCCTCTTCACCAAGGACGCCGCGACGATCGCGCGGACGCTTGCCTCGCGCAAGGTCTCACCAAAAGGACCCGCGTCGGGAATGCGCATGCTCACATACTTCGTGAATCGAGCCGGACGGGGCCTGTCGCCGACACGGCGATCCGAGCTCGAGCGCGCCAAACGATTGCTCTCGGAGCGGGTGCGCCGCGCGCGTCAGCGGAGCCAGGGGAAGAGCGCACGTACGTAGCCGAGGCCGGCGACTCGGGGCTGAAGTACTTGAGCCGGAACATCTCCTCGGACTGGGCTCATGCGACCGGCACGAGGCGCTCGTCCCATACGAGCGCGTCGAGCGATCTGCATATCGCCGTCACGAACCTGGTTCGCAAGCGCATGACGACCGTGAGGCCGGCGAAGCGAGGACTGTGGCGTCGACCGAGTCGAGGCGTGGGTCGCTCAGTCACCGCGTTGCTAGCGTCGAGCGGCTGAGGGCCTTACCGCCAGGCGATCCCGCAACGAGAGCCGCCGCGCCGCAGTGTGCGGGCAGCGGCTCTGTCGTCTCACCCAGCGCTATTTGGAACAGATCGCGTAGATCGTCCACGATGGGTCGGTCACGTTCAGGCTCACCGTCCACGCGTTCGACGCGCTCGGGAAGCTCTCGATCGTGTACTGACCGTTGCCGCCAGCACCGATTCCGGTGTATCCCCCACTGACGACGTTCGGATTCGCGGGCGGACAAATCTGTGTCGCTGTCGTCCCCGATGCCGGCGTGCTCACGGTCGTGAGCATCCCAGTGAGAGAACTTGGGCCGGTTGCACCTGCTGGACCCTGAGGACCCGCTGGACCCTGAGGACCTGCGGGACCCTGCGGGCCCGGAATTCCCTGTGGACCTTGCGCGCCTGGCGTGCCGGGATCGCCCTGTGGGCCCGGCGGGCCCATCGGACCCGGAATTCCCTGCGCACCTTGCGGTCCGACAGGGCCTGGGACTCCCTGCGGACCTTGCGGTCCGACAGGACCTGGGACTCCTTGCGGACCTTGTGCGCCCGGGGTGCCGGGGTCGCCCTGAGGACCTTGCGGCCCCATCGGGCCAGGAAGTCCCTGCGGCCCCTGTGGACCGACCGCTCCCGGCGTGCCGGGATCGCCTTGTGGACCTGGCGGGCCCATTGGACCCGGGAGTCCTTGCGGACCTTGGGCGCCGGGATCCCCTTGTGGACCTTGAGGACCTGCCGGTCCTTGAGGACCCGGGAGTCCCTGCGGACCTTGCGCGCCGGGCGCCCCGGGCGTGCCGGGATCGCCTTGTGGACCTGGCGGCCCCATTGGACCGGGGATTCCCTGTGGGCCAGCGGGACCTGGAGCGCCGGGTGGCCCCATTGGGCCAGCTGGGCCCATCGGACCCGCGGGACCTGGAGGCCCCGCCGGACCAGCGGGCCCTGGAGGACCAGCTGGACCTGTCGGACCAGTCGGACCTGTTGGACCTACGTTGCCGCTGTCGCCCTTGTCGCCCTTATCGCCCTTGTCTCCTTTATCCCCCTTGTCGCCCTTAGCGCCGTTGTTGCCCTGAACTCCTTGGTTGCCCTGGGCGCCCTGGGGTCCAGCGGGACCAACGGCACCAGCCGGACCAACCGGCCCTGCCAAACCCGGCACTCCCATCTGGTTCCAACTGACGTGGACCTCACTCGCCTTACAGCCAAGCGGGTCGTGAACGATCCGTAGAGCTCCGGTGATGCCGTCGTAACAGCCGTCAATGACCCCTGTGTCCGCGGCCGCCGGAGCGGCTTGCAATGCGAGGAGGAGGGTCACGATCGTCCCGTACCGTGGAAGCGTCTTCATCCTCTGCCACCTTTCGGGCGCCTCGCGCCCGCACCGATGTGGCCGACGGTGACGCACGGTTATTGAGATTCGGTTTGCACGACGATTACTTAACCGTTAAGAGATGTGCGCTTGTTGGCGGAAAGCAGTTACAGAATCAATGGAAAGATCACGCGGGCTCAGGCGATCCCGCGCACCTCTCCAGTCAGAAGCAGATCGCGCAGATACCGTCCGGTGAACGAGCGCCGTACGCGCGCCACCGCCTCCGGCGTTCCTTCGGCGATGACCTCGCCGCCGGCCTTCCCACCCTCGGGGCCGAGATCGATGACGTGGTCGGCAGTCTTCACGACGTCAAGGTTGTGCTCGATGACGACGACCGTGTTCCCCGCGTCGACGAGCCGGTGGAGTACCTCGAGGAGGCGCTCGACGTCGGCGAAGTGCAGGCCGGTCGTCGGCTCGTCGAGGATGTAGAGGGTCCGACCCGTAGCGCGCCGGCTGAGCTCGGTCGCGAGCTTGATGCGCTGGGCCTCGCCGCCGGACAGTGTTGTCGCGGCCTGGCCGAGGTGGACGTAGCCGAGACCGACGTCGTTCAGCGTCCGGAGCTTCGACTCCGCGATCGGAACGTTCTTGAAGAACTCGAGCGCCTCCTCGACGGTCATCTCCAGAATGTCGGCGATGGACTTGCCCTTGTAATGGATCTCGAGCGCCTCGCGGTTGTAGCGCTTCCCGCCGCAGACCTCGCAAGGCACATACACGTCGGGTAGGAACTGCATCTCGATCTTGATGATCCCGTCGCCCGTGCAGGCTTCGCACCGCCCTCCCTTTACGTTGAAGGAGAAGCGACCCGGGGTGTAGCCGCGGAGTCGTGCTTCGGGGACGGCGGCGAACAGCTCGCGGATCGGCGTGAAGAGACCTGTGTACGTCGCGGGGTTGGAGCGGGGCGTACGGCCGATCGGCGACTGGTCGATGTCGATGACCTTGTCGATGAACTCGACGCCCTCGATCCGGTCGTGGGCGCCAGGGCGATCCTTCGCGCGCGAGATGATCTGCGCTAGGCGGCGGTAGAGGATCTCGTTCACGAGCGTGCTCTTCCCCGAGCCCGACACTCCGGTGACGGCGACGAACTGCCCGAGCGGGATCCGCACATCGATGTCCTTGAGGTTGTGCTCGCGCGCGCCGCGGACAACGATCGCCTCCGGCCTCGGCTTCCGCCTGCGCGCCGGCACCGGGATGCGCCGTCGGCCCGAGAGGTACGCCCCGGTGATCGATCGCGGCTCCTTCAGGATGTCGTCGATCGTCCCCTCGGCCACGACCTCCCCGCCGTGCTCGCCCGCGCCGGGACCGATGTCCACGATCCAATCGGCGGTGCGGATGGTCTCTTCGTCGTGCTCGACCACGAGGATCGTGTTGCCGATGTCGCGCATGCCGAGGAGCGTGCGGATGAGTCGCGCGTTGTCGCGTTGATGAAGGCCGATCGACGGCTCGTCGAGGATGTAGAGGACGCCCATGAGGCCTGAGCCGATCTGCGTCGCCAGGCGGATGCGCTGCGCCTCGCCACCCGAGAGAGTCGTGGCGGAGCGGTCGACGGTCAGGTAGTCGAGCCCGACGTCGACCAGAAACCCGAGGCGCGTGCGGATCTCCTTGAGGACCTGCTTCGCGATCTTGCGCTCACGGACGCCGAGCCCACCGCGATCCTTCTCGAGTGACGTGGTCCACTCGAAACACTCGCTCACCGTGAGGGCGGTGACCTCCGCGATGTTGCGCCCCCCGACGGTGACCGCGAGCGCCTCCGGCTTGAGGCGCTTGCCCTTGCAAACGGGGCAGGGCCGCTCGCTCATGTACCGCTCGATGTCCGCGCGGATGTACTCAGATGTCGTCTCGCGGTACTGACGCTCGAGCCAGGGCAGCACACCTTCCCACTCGTACTCGTAGGAGCGGCGCTGGCCGCTCCGGTTCTCATACGTGAGCTTCAGCGCGTCCTCGGTACCGCTCAGGATCGCGTCGATGGCCTTCTTCGGTAGCGACTTGATCGGCGTGTCGAGCGAGAACTTGAACTTGCGGGCGAGGCCTTCGAGGATCGCCATCCGGTACTGCGCCGTGCCGCTCGATTTCTGCCACGGCAGCACCGCGCCATCCTTCAGCGAGATGTCCGGATTGCCGAGGACCAGCTCGGGGTCCGGCTCGAGCTTCGTGCCGAGCCCGGTGCACGCTGGGCACGCGCCGTGTGGCGAGTTGAACGAGAACGTTCGCGGCTCGATCTCGCCGATCGAGACGTCCCCCTCGGGACACGCCAGGCGTTCGGAGAAGAGACGCTCTCCGCCCTTGGCATCGGCGTCGGCGACCAGCGCGAGGCCCTCGCCGAGCCGCAGCGCCGTCTCGACTGAATCCGTGAGCCGCGAGCGCTCCGCCTCCGCCGCGGCGCCTCGCTGAACGACGAGACGGTCGACGACCACCTCGACGGAGTGCTTCTTCATCTTGTCGAGCGTGATGTCCTCGGACAGGTCCCGGACGAATCCGTCTACGCGCACCCGCGCGAAGCCGCCGCGCCGGGCGGTCGCGAAGAGCTGCTGGTGCTCACCCTTCCGATCGCGCACGAGCGGGCCGAGCACGAGGATTCGCGAGCCCTCGGGCATCGCGCTGATCTGGTCGACGATCTCCTGGACCGTCTGCGCGACGATCGGGATCCCGTGATTCGGGCAGTGCGGCACCCCTACCCGCGCGAAGAGAAGACGCATGTGGTCGTAGATCTCGGTGACGGTGCCGACCGTCGACCGCGGGTTGCGCGTCGATCCCTTCTGATCGATGGAGACCGCGGGCGAGAGCCCCTCGATGAAGTCAACGTCGGGCTTCTCCATCTGACCGAGGAACTGGCGCGCGTAGGCCGAGAGCGACTCGACGTAGCGCCGCTGGCCTTCGGCGTAGATCGTGTCGAACGCGAGCGAGGACTTGCCCGAACCGGAGAGGCCAGTGATGACGACCATTTTGTCGCGCGGGATGCGCACGTCGATGTTCTTGAGGTTGTGCTCGCGTGCGCCTTTGACGTGGATGTGATCGAGCGGCATCTAAAGGCGTTCCGTGGGTGGCGTGGCCTCCGCTCCGGCGGAACGAGAGCTGGGACCGGGACCGATCCGCGCCCCGACCGGCGCCGGCTCCGGTGGCGGACCGCCGCCAGGACCAGCCGCATACATGCGGTTGTCGCCGCGGAGCGCCCGCTGCACAAGCCACAGATAGGCGAGCCAGAGAGGCAGCGCGGCGAGACCGCCGGAGAGCGCCTCACCCGCCCCCGGGCGGAAGCTGAACTGATCCGGAGGAACGATCGCGAAGGAGAGCGCCTGGTAGATCCCCATCGGGAGCAGCGCGATCGTCGCGATCCCGAAGATCGCG
The DNA here is from genome assembly GCA_036389995.1 of Candidatus Limnocylindria bacterium. Lineage (GTDB taxonomy): Bacteria > Chloroflexota > Limnocylindria > P2-11E > P2-11E > 3-1-20CM-2-70-9. The sequence goes on from DASWCR010000198.1 coordinate 19,494, forward strand.
GTGCCCAGGATCAGGTAAGCGCGATGGAGGCCGCTTGCGCGCTCCGCGACGCCGGCGAGGGTGCGGCGTGCCCACCAATGGGCTCCCCAGAAAACACCGCCGAAGATCACGAACGTGACGCCACGTAGGAGGT
>DASWCR010000199.1:0-3656 GCA_036389995.1 Candidatus Limnocylindria bacterium
AGTAGTTGAGCGATCCCGTCGCCGCGACGAGGTCACCGATGGCCTTCGCCGCGAGACCCGCGAGCATGCCGGCGATGACGCGGGTGACGAAGAGCCCGAGCATCACCCCGGGGTCGAGGGCGAAGTAGCCGAGACGCAGCCAGTTCCACGGCAACGCGACGATTCCGGCCGCCGCACCGGCGACGGCCATCGTGCCCCAGCCCCAGCGGCGGTAACCGGTCGCCGCGAACGTGAGCTCAGGTCCCAGCGCCTGCATGAAGCCGGTGACGATGAGCACCGGACCGGCGGGGGCGCCGAGGAGCACCTCGGCGAACGCGGCGAGCGTCTCGGAGAGGAACGCCGCCCCGGGCCGGCGAATGATGTAGCCGCCGAGCAGGCCGCTCACGTACCAGAGACCGAACAGCAGCTCCTGCCCGAGCTGCGCGCTGACGCCGGCAAGTATTGTCTCGATCCCGAGGTACGGGCCGAGCCATGCCCAGTAGATGGCGCCGAACACCACCGCGAGCACGGCGAGAAGCACGTAGTCCTGCGTGCGCCAAGTGCGCTCGTCGGTCGCCGGACGCGCGAGGATCGCGCCGATCGCCGCGACCGCGAAGCCCGCGATCGCGAGGTACACGCCGATGCCGATGCCCACGAAGTCACCTGCGCCGATCGCCTTCGCGATCGTTGCCTTCACCGCGTTGTCCGTCCGGATCGCGGCGGGCGCGAAATTGATGTCCGGCGTTCCGCCGAGAAGGCCGCTCGCAAGGAACAGGACCGCGAAGGCGAGACCGGTGATCGCCGCCGCCGCCGCCCAGAGACGGTAGCGGCCTTCGTTCGGATCGGCTGCGCGAACCCACGAGACGAGGATGAAGATCCCGGCGAGCGCGGCCGCGAGCGCGACCGCCCACAGCCCGAAGTCGAGCCCCTTGATGCCACCCCCCTTCACGGCGGCGAGCGCGGGGGAGAGCGTCGTCGCGAGATCCGCGCCGCTGAAGCTGCGCTGCACGTATGCGACCCAAGGCAGGAAGAACGCGACAAGCGCGACGAGAGCGCCGGCGAGCGCGACCGCGCGTGCGACGCTGAAGGAGCGATTCATGAGGACCGCCCGGTGGGCGAGTTCGCCGAGACGGTCGCGTGGGCGACGACGTGTCCCGCGTCCGCGCACGCGGCGTCGAACGAAGCGCGGATCGCGCCGATGACGTCGGTAAGCTCGCCGCGCAGTCCTGAGACGAAGTGCGCGCCCTTCGCGAAGACACCCGCCCGCTTCGTGCGGTCGATCTCGCGGTAGATGACGTCCATATAGCCATCGCTGCCCAGCGGGTAGAGCGACCACTGCGCGCTCACGGCCACGCCGCTCTGGGCTTTTCTTGCGGCGGCCTGAGCGGGCACGCGGATCTCGCCGGTCGATTCGCAGTATGTCTCTCCAGGACAGCCGTGCGAGAGGAGGACCGTCATGACCACGTGCTCGCCCGTTCGCGCGGCAGCGGCGAAGACTCGCGTGAGCTCGCCGAAGACGCGGTCGCGATCGCCGCCGATGAACGTGCTCACGTCGTCGGTCTCGACCTCCAAGCCGGCGTCGCGGAGACCCTTGATCGCGTCCAGGATGACCGCGACGTAGCGGTCGGTCATCGGGTACAGCGAGAAGCGCGCGCCGAAGAACGGCGGCGCCCCCGTCGCGGTGTCCTCGGATCGTGTTTGTGTCTCGGTCATGTCGCGCCTCCCTGTGGTGTTTCGAAAACGAGCAACGTTCCCTTGTCGAGCGAGACCTTTGCGGGCAGCGACGCGACCTCGTTGCTCAGACCACGCGCGCGGCCGAAGCGGAGCGTCTCGTTGCGCAGCGCGTAGCGCAGCCCCTCCGTGGTGACGCCGTCGGCGTTGCCGTTCACCGGCAGGAGGGTCACGAGGGCGCCGACCGGTCCGGCGAGCGAGAGCGATCCCTCTCCGCGAACGGCACGTATCCGAAGCGCCCCGCGGCGCGCTTCGAGCCGGACCCCGTCGTAGCCGGGATCGGCGAGGAGCAGGAGGTTCGCGGTCTCGTGATCGAGGCGCTCGCCGCCGAGCACGCCGAGCAGCACGATCTCGGTCGCGCCCGCGGCGATCGCCTGCGCGACCGCGAGCTCGAGATCGGATTCGTCCTTGGCCGCCGAGAATTTCGCGACCGGAATGACCTGCCGCGCCATCCGCTCGACGCCGGCATCGCCGAGCGAGTCCATGTCGCCGACGATGAGGTGGGGAAGGAGCTTCCATCGTTCGAGCGCGAGCGCGCCGCCATCGGCAGCGACGACGTAGTCCTGCGCGTCGATGACCGCACGGTCAGACGGCAGAACATCACCGTGTGCGACGACGACGGCCCTCATGGGCAAAATAAAAGCGGCGCCTGAGCGCCGCTCGTAGGTGGTCGTCCGTCGCTTCGCTCCGTCCGACCGTCCTGCTGCGCCCAGCTTCGCCGGGACGCAGTAAGTGTCTCCACGCGTCTCGACTCCCTACGCTGACATTACTCAGATCAGGTTCTGGGGTCTGCGGCTGTCCGCACTCTCAGCGCCCCCTTCGTCGGGCGCTCCCCCGTCGTATTCAGTTGTGTGCGTTTCAAGTGTATGCCGATTCCGGCGAAAACGAAGAGGACCAAGCCCGTCGCCGAGCCTGGTCCTCAATCGACCGTAATGAGTGGGGTGGCTATGCCGCTTTGCGGTCCTCCGACTTGCGGGTCACCACGATCACGTCGCCGCGCGACGGCGCGACGAGCCATGCGACGACCAGGACCGCGAACGACGCGAATGCGAGGATCTCCATCTCCGCCTCCTTAAATCTGGTACGCGGCTTCGCGGTGCTGCGACGCGTCGAGACCGAGGACTTCCTCGCTCTCGGGCACGCGAAGCCCGACGAAGACATCGATGAGCTTCAAGATCACGAACGTCATGACCGCCGAGTAGACGATCGACGCGCCGACAGCGATCGCCTGGATGCCCAGCTGTCCCGGATTACCGGCGAGGAGGCCGTCCTTCGCGCCGCTGTTGATCGCGACGGTCGCGAAGATGCCTGTCGCGAGCGCGCCCCACGCACCGCCCACGCCGTGGACGCCGAAGACGTCGAGGGCGTCGTCAACGCGGAGACGCTTCGTGAGCTGGATCGCGGTGTAGCAGAAGATGCCGGCGCCGAGCCCGATGAGGATCGACGCCGAGACGTCGACGTAGCCGGACGCGGGCGTGATCGCGACGAGACCCGCGACCGCACCGGCCGCCGCACCGAGCACGCTTGGCGCGCCCTTGTGCAGCCACGAGACCGTCATCCAGGTCAGCGCGGCCATCGCCGCGGCGGTGTTCGTCACGACGAACGCGTTCGCCGCGAGACCGCCGGCCGTGATCGCGCTCCCCGCGTTGAAGCCGAACCAGCCGAACCAAAGCAGCGACGCGCCTAGGACGGTCATCGTCGCGTCGTGCGGCTCGAGCGCCTCGCGGCCGTATCCGACGCGCCGACCGAGGACGAGCGCGGCAACGAGCGCGGAGACGCCGCTCGTGATATGCACGACGGTGCCGCCGGCGAAGTCGAGCGCGCCGAGGTCGCGCAGGAAGCCGCCTTCGCCCCATACCATGTGCGCGAGCGGCGCATAGACGAGCAGGCTCCAGAGCCCGATGAAGATCACGTACGCGCTGAACTTCATGCGGTCGGCGATGGCC
>DASWCR010000200.1:0-16980 GCA_036389995.1 Candidatus Limnocylindria bacterium
CGCCACCGACTCCGACGCCCTCACGACAGCGGCGTCGAAGGTCAAGGAGCAGCTCGAGGACAACGTCGGCAAACCGGCGTCGAAGGACATCGTCTTCAAGCAAGCTGAGCTCACGATCGCCGAGAAGGGCGACAACGTGACGAAGTCGATGCTCACGCAGCTCCAGCGCAGCCTGCAGAAGCAGCTCGACGCCATGGTGAAGACCGGTCGCAAGGAAGAGGAGCAGACCCGCGCGGATTCGGAGAAGAAGATCACCGACATCCGCATGCGCGCCGACCAGGACCTCTCCGTCGTCCGCCAGGACATCGCGCCCGACGTGCAGATCGTCCGCGACGAGGCGAAGTTCAAGCGCGAAGAGGTCATGAGCATCAAGGCGCTCGAGCCGAAGACCGAGGCCGAGTACCGCGCGCTCGCCGACAAGTACCGCTTCTTCCGCGCGCAGATGGGCGCCGAGGCCGTGCTCGAGATCATGCGACAGATCGATCTCCCCAAGCTCTCCCTCGAGCTGCAGGCCGAGATGCGTTCCACGACCGGGCAGCGCCGCAAGAAGTCCATCAAGCGGCTCCGTCTGGTCAAGGCGCTCCTCCGTTCGGGCGCGTCGCCTGAGTGGATGATCCTCACGATCCTTCCGGTCATCCCGCCGGACCTGCGCCCGATGGTGCAGCTGGACGGCGGCCGGTTCGCGACGAGCGACCTGAACGACCTCTACCGCCGCGTGATCAACCGGAACAACCGGCTCAAGCGTCTGCTCGAACTCGGTGCGCCGGAGATCATCATCCGGAACGAGAAGCGCATGCTCCAGGAGGCGGTCGACGCGCTCATGGACAACGGCCGGCGCGGCCGCGCGATCTCGGGCACCGGCAATCACAAGCTGAAGTCGCTCTCCGACATGCTCCGCGGCAAGCAGGGCCGGTTCCGCCAGAACCTGCTCGGCAAGCGCGTGGACTATTCGGGCCGCTCCGTCATCGTCGTCGGCAACGACCTCAAGCTGAACGAGTGCGGCCTGCCGAAGAAGATGGCGCTCGAGCTCTTCAAGCCGTTCGTCATGCGGCAGCTCGTCGAGCGCGGCCTCGCCCACAACATCAAGAGCGCGAAGCGCTATGTCGAGCGCGTCTCTCCCGAAGTGTGGGACGTCCTCGAGGAGGTCATCAAGGACCACCCGGTCCTTCTGAACCGCGCGCCCACGCTCCACCGCCTCGGCATCCAGGCGTTCATGCCCAAGCTCATCGAGGGCAACGCCATCCAGATCCACCCGCTCGTCTGCGAGGCCTTCGGCGCCGACTTCGACGGCGACCAGATGGCCGTGCACGTCCCGCTCTCCGCTGCCGCGCAGGCCGAGGCCAAGCACCTCATGCTCTCGACCCGCAACATCCTGAAGCCCGCCGACGGCCAGCCGGTCGTGACCCCGCGCCAGGACATGGTGCTCGGCACGTACTGGCTCACGCTCGACAGCGATAAGAAAGAGGAGCCCCGCATCTTCGGTGACTACGCCGAGGTGCAGTCGGCCTACGACATGGGCATCGTGACCTATCACTCGCCGGTGAAGTTCCCGCACAACGGCGGGGTCATCGACACCACCGTTGGCCGGGTGCTCTTCAACGCGGTGCTCCCCGGGGAGCTGCGCTTCATCAACCAGGTGCTCGACCGCGGCAAGATCCGCGAGATCGTCACGGCGCTCTTCGACCGCTACGGCGGTGAGGTCACCGCGGACGTCGTCGACAAGATCAAGACCATCGGCTTCGCGGTCGCGACGGTCGCGGGCGTTTCCATCTCGATCAACGACGTCGCCGTCCCGGCTGAGAAGGGGTCGATGATCGCGGCGGCGGAAAAGAAAGTCGCTGAGATCGACCGTCAGTTCCAGCGCGGCCTCATCACCGAGCAGGAGCGCTACGAGGCGACGGTGAAGATCTGGACGGACACAACGAGGGACGTCATCGAAGCGATGATGCGCACGCTCGACAAGCGCGGCTCCGTCTACATGATGGCCACGTCCGGCGCGCGTGGTAACACGCAGCAGATGGGCCAGATCGGTGGCATGCGTGGCCTCATCGCCGACCCGCAGGGCCGGATCATCGACCTTCCGATCCGTTCGAACTTCCGCGAGGGCCTCTCGGTCCTCGAGTACTTCATCTCGACACACGGTGGCCGCAAGGGTCTCGCCGACACGGCCATCCGGACCGCGGACTCGGGCTACCTCACGCGGCGTCTCGTCGACGTCGCGCAGGACGTCATCGTCCGCCTCGAGGACTGCGGCGATGAGGACGGCATCTTCATCAATGCCGATGAGGTCGGCGCGGTCGAGCCGTTCGCCGACCGTCTCTTCGGCCGGCTCGTGGCGCAGGACATCAAGGATTCCAAGGACAAGCTCATCGCCAAGCGGGGCGAGCCGATCGACCTCGAGCTCGCCGCGACCATCGCCGATTCCGGCGCGCGCCGCGTTCGCGTGCGGTCGCCGCTCGGGTGCCACGCCAAGCACGGCATCTGCCGCGCTTGCTACGGTCGCAGCCTCGCGAGCGGCAAGCTCGTCGAGGTGGGCGAGGCCGTCGGCATCATCGCCGCTCAGTCCATCGGTGAGCCGGGCACGCAGCTCACCATGCGTACGTTCCACACCGGTGGCATCGCCGGCAAGGACATCACCATGGGTCTCCCACGTGTCGAGGAGCTCTTCGAGGCGCGCGTGCCAAAGGGTGTCGCCGTCGTTTGCGAGATCGACGGGATCGCGGAGATCGTCCGTGACCCGGACGGGTCTCGAAAGATCGTCGTCCGCAACTCACAGGACTACACCGTGCCCATCTCCGTTCCGTCGGGCTCCGTGCTCGCCGTCGAGGACGGCGCCGACGTCATCGCCGGTCAGCCCATCGCTAAGCCGGAGCGCCGCACGAAGGGCAAGACCGACATGCCCGCGCCGGTCTCTGGCAAGGTCAGCGTGCACGGGTCAAAGATCACGATCGCCATGAAGGAAGTCGAAGAGCGCATCTACGAGGTCGAGCACACCGCTCGGCTCAGCATCGAGGAGGGGCAGGAGGTCTCCGCCGGCGACTTCCTCACCGACGGCTCGGCGAACCCCCAGGACATCCTGCGCATCTCAGGCCGCGAAGCGGTCCACCGCTACATGGTCAACGAGGTCCAGAAGGTCTACCGGAGCCAGGGCGTGACGATCAACGACAAGCACATCGAGATCATCGTCCGCCAGATGCTCCGCAAGGTTCGCATCGAGGAAGCCGGTGACACCGAGCTTCTCCCGATGGAGCTCTTCGACCGGTTCGAGTTCGAGGACATCAACGCACGCACCATCGCCGCGGGCGGCGAGCCCGCGACGGCTCAGACGGTCCTGCTCGGCGTCACGAAGGCGTCGCTCTCGACCTCGAGCTTCCTCGCGGCGGCTTCCTTCCAGGAGACGACGCGGGTCCTCACCGAGGCCGCGGTCATGGGCCAGAAGGACCGGCTCCTGGGTCTCAAGGAGAACGTCATCATTGGCAAGCTCATCCCGGCGGGCACCGGTCTCGCGTCTCGTCGCGACCAGCTCGACTGGATGCCGAAGGCCCGCGCTCTTGCCGGGCTCTTCGGTGCCGAGGAGGACGAGGTGATTCCGGTGCTTCCGCCGGAGGAGCTCTCGCTCGAGGACCTCGACGACGACGAGGAGGAGGGCGGCGAGGGCCTCGAGGCACTCGAGGAAGCCGAGCCGACCGACGCGGACATCAAAGCCCAGGAGTAGCTCGCACTCACAGATCTTTGCAGAGAGGCCGCCGCAGGGCGGCCTCTCTCGTTTCAGAATCGGCGAATGCCGAGCTTGGCGCCGAGGCATCTGGTCAGAGCAGCCGACGCGGATCTCCTGGACACGTTCCTGGTCTCCGCCATCGCCACCGTCGTCATCATCCGGATCTTCCTCGAGGCGACGGGGTATCCGCAGCTTGGCGGCGGCGGCCTGCACATCGCGCACGTGCTCTGGGGCGGCCTCGGAATGCTCGCCGCGATCGTCCTTCTGCTCCTCTATCTCTCCCCAACGACACGTCTGATCGCCGCGTTGGTGGGTGGCGCAGGCTTTGGCGCGTTTGTCGACGAGCTCGGGAAGTTCGTGACGAGTGACAACGACTACTTCTTCAAGCCGACGGCCGCGATCCTCTACGCGGTCTTTGTGGTCCTCTTCCTCGCGACCCGCGAGGTCCGGCGATTTCGCGCGCTTAGCCCCGAGGAATGCCTGGTCAACTCCGTCGAGATTGCCGAGAGGCTCGCGAGCGGGACGTTGACCGCGGACGATCGGGACCGTGCGATCCAATTGCTGGCGCGCGCGGACCAAGCGCACCCGCTCGTCGCCCCGCTGCGCGCCAGCTTTCTCGCGGCCGGTCTGGCGCCGCTGTCGTTCACGCGTCTGCGGTGGATGGGCTCGGCGGGAGCCAGGACCTACGCGGCGATCGTGTCGAGCCGATGGTTCCGGCGGCTGCTCGCGGCGGTCTTTATCCTCGCCGGCGTCGCGTTCGTCCTCACGGCGGTCGCCACGGTCGCCCTCCTCGGCGGGGCGTTTTTCGGCGTCCTCGATGCGCAAGTGGCGTTGGACGAAGAGACGAGCGGCGGGCCGATCGCCTCGGTGATCCAGGCGGTCGCGGGTTTGGTGGCTGGCGTCCTGATCGTGAGAGGGATCTTCGTGCTCCGACACTCACGGGTAAGGGCGTACCGGTCGTTCGAGCTCGCGATCCTGGTGGACCTTCTCTTGGCGCAGCCGTTCGCGTTCCTCGACGTCGGTTTCGGCGCGGCCATCGACGTCTTCATCGACTTGGCTCTCCTCGCGACGCTCCGCTATCTGCAGGCTCAGGAGCGCCGATTGCTCTCCGTCAGCGCGGCCTCCTGAACAGGCGACGCTTCACTTCCGCAGGACCTCGACGACGAACGTCACGCTGCCGTCGCCGACCCGGTACGTGACCTCCCAGCATCCATCCGCCGGAAACAGGAAACCGGCGGGGATGAAGCCCGGTGGGCCATACCCCTCTGACGGAGTGCCGCCCGACATGCTGAATCCCGAGACTGCCGGTCCGTCGAGCCGCCTCGCCGTCCCGGTGACCGCGCCAACCCGACCGACGACGTATGTCCAGAACTTGGACGTGGATGTGGTCGATCCCCAGCTCACCAATCCGTTGGTGGGCAGGGAAACCCATATGCCTTCGTTACCGACCCAGTTCTCGCTCGCCGCCCAGCTTTCAAGCGATGGCCGGGCGTTCCACGCTTCTGCGGTCGCGTTATAACGAGAGGATCCCCGCATCATGAAGTCCGCGACCTCTTGCGGAGGCACCATGTGCGCGAACGTAGGAGCGCATGGATCGAGGTGCGCGTCCCCGACGGCCGCCCCAGTCACGACCGCCGCCGGCTGGTCGTTGGAAGCGGGGACGGCCGAGCCACCGACCGGCCCACAGGCCGCCACCACACTGGCGAGGAACAGAACAACGGTACGAGCGATGACCCAAGGACCTCCGGACGACATACCTGTCTAGGCGACAGGTGGTTCCCGGTGGTTGACCGACCGCATATCGGACGCCTAAACTCTTTATTCGGCCTGTCTTTCGAGACGGTGACCGCCCTCGGGGGCGGTCATTTCGCGCATCGGCCCTGTCGCGATCTTGTGACTGCGGCCGCGCTGCGCCCGGGGACCTAGCCCATGCCGGGCGGGCTCTCCGGTCGGGGAGAGAACCAAGGCAACACGCCAAGTACTCGTCTGCGCACTCTGTGCGCGCGCGACTGACTAAAAGGAGTGAACGTGCCCACGATCTCGCAGCTCGTACGCAAGGGACGCAAGCCGCAAGGCAAGAAAGTCGACACACCGGCGCTCCGGACGACCTGGAACTCGAAAAAGGGTCGCCTCGTGGAGCTGCGCCGCGGCGCGCCCCAAAAGCGCGGGGTCTGCACGATCGTCCGCACGATGACCCCGAAGAAGCCGAACTCGGCGCTTCGGAAGATCGCGCGTGTGCGCCTCACGAACCACATGGAAGTAACGGCCTATATCCCGGGGATCGGGCACAACCTCCAGGAGCACTCCGTCGTGCTCGTGCGTGGCGGCCGAGTGCCGGACCTACCCTCGGTGAAGTACCACATCATCCGCGGCACGCTCGACACTGCGGGCGTCAAAGATCGGAAGCAGGGTCGCAGCCTCTACGGCGCGAAGAACCCGAATCCCAAGAAGAAGGCCGGTTAGTCCATGCCCCGTAGAGCACGACCAACCGACCGCAAGCGGCTGCCCGACCGCAAATACGGGAACCCGACGCTGCAGCAGTTCAACAACAACGTCATGCGCAACGGCAAGCGCGCTACCGCCGAGGGAATCGTCTATAACGCGCTGACCCTCGCCGAGACCTCGACGCGCAAGCCGGGTATCGACGTGTTCGAGACCGCGATGCGAAACGCCATGCCACTGATCGAGGTCAAGCCCCGCCGCGTCGGCGGCGCGACCTATCAGGTGCCGGTCGAGATCCGCGCGGACCGGCGCACCTCGCTCGCGATGCGCTGGATCATCCAGGCCGCGCGCAAACGTCCCGGCAAGTCGATGGCCGAGCGCCTCGCCGGCGAGCTCATGGACGCGATGAACAACACCGGCGGCGCGGTGCGGCGCAAGGAAGAAACCCACAAGATGGCCGAGGCCAACAAGGCCTTCAGTCATTACAAGTGGTAGCGGCCATGATCGAAGCGAAGACCATCAAGGGTCAAGCTCCCAGGCGCGAGTATCCCCTGGAGCGATACCGGAACATCGGGATCATCGCGCATATCGACGCGGGCAAGACCACCGTGACCGAGCGGATCCTCTTCTTCACCAAGAAGATCTACAAGATCGGCGAGGTCCACGACGGCGCCGCGACGATGGACTGGATGCCGCAGGAGCAGGAGCGGGGCATCACGATCACCGCGGCCGCGACGACCTGCTTTTGGAACGACCACCGCATCAACATCATCGACACGCCGGGCCATGTCGACTTCACCGTCGAGGTGGAGCGCTCGCTCCGCGTGCTCGACGGCGCGGTCGTCGTGTTCGACGGAGTCGCGGGTGTCGAGCCGCAGTCCGAGACGGTCTGGCGCCAGGCCGATAAGTACAAGGTCCCGCGCATCTGCTTCATCAACAAGCAGGACCGCATGGGCGCCGACTTCCAGCGCTGCGTCGACATGATCGTGGACCGGCTCGGCGCGAATCCCGTCGTCATCCAGCTTCCGATCGGCAGCGAGGACAAGTTCAGGGGCGTCATCGACCTCATCGAGATGAAGGCGCTCTACTGGGAGGGCGACGAGACCGTCGCGCCCGAGACCCGAGAGATCCCGGCCGACATGAAGGACGCCGCCGAGAAGGCGCACGAGGCGATGGTCGAAAAGGTCGTCGAGACCGACGACGCGCTCCTCCACCGCTACCTCGAGGAGCACCACATCACGCCGGACGAGCTGCGCAAGGCGCTGCGCGCCGCGACGATTGCGACGAAGGTCGTCCCGGTCCTCACCGGCGCGGCCCTTCGGAACAAGGGCGTGCAGCCGCTGCTCGACGCCATCGTGCAGTACCTGCCGTCGCCGCTCGACGTTCCGCCGGTCACGGGCCTCGACCCAAAGACGGGCGAGGAGCTTCTGCGGCGCCCGACCGACGACGATCCCTTCAGCGCGCTCGCGTTCAAGATCGCGAGCGACCCGTTCGTTGGGAAGCTCGCGTTCTTCCGTGTGTACTCGGGAATACTCCGCTCAGGCGACACGGTCATGAACGCCACGAAGGACAAGAAGGAGCGAATCTCCCGCATCCTTCTGATGCACGCCAACCACCGCGAAGAAGTTGAAGAGGTCGCCGCCGGCGACATCGCCGCCGCGGTCGGTCTGAAGCAGACCTTCACTGGCGACACGCTGAGCGATCTGGAGAAGCCCGTGATCCTCGAATCGATCAAGTTCCCCGAGCCGGTCGTGCAGATCGCGGTCGAACCGAAGACGAAGGCCGACGAGGAGAAGATGTCGCTGGCCCTCGCGCGTCTCGCCGAGGAAGATCCGACCTTCCGCGTGCACACCGACCAGGAGTCCGGTCAGACGCTGATCTCGGGCATGGGCGAGCTCCACCTCGAGGTCATCGTCGACCGCATGCTGCGCGAATTCCGCGTCGCCGCGAACGTCGGCCGTCCACAGGTCGCGTACCGCGAGGCGCTCACGAAGCCCGCGCAGGGTGAGGGCCGGTATGTCCGCCAGTCCGGCGGCAAGGGCCAGTACGGTCACGTCATCGTCGACTTCGAGCCGCTCGAGCGCGGCACCGGCTTCGAATACGAGTGGGGGATCCGCGGCGATCGCCTCTCGAAGGACTGGCAGAAGGCTGTCCAGCAGGGGATCAAAGAGGCCATGGAGAACGGCGTCATCGCGGGTTATCCGATGGTCGACTTGCGGGCCACCGTCGTGGACGGCTCGCAGCACGAGGTCGACTCCAACGAGATGGCCTTCAAGATCGCGGGCTCGATGGCACTCAAGGCGGCCGTGCCGAAGGCTGGGCCGGTGATCGTCGAGCCGATCATGAAGGTCGAGGTCATCGTGCCCGAAGAGTTCATGGGTGAGGTCATCGGCGATCTCAACAGCCGGCGGGGCCATGTCCAGGGCACCGAAGACCGTGCGAACGCTCGCGTGATCGCGGCGATGGTGCCGCTCGCGCAGATGTTCGGTTACGTCACGGACCTGCGGTCAAAGACGCAGGGCCGTGGCTCGTACTCGATGGAATTCGATCACTACGAAGTCCTGCCGCAGAACCTTGCGGACCAGGTCATCAACAAGAAGTAGATAGGACAAAGGGGAGGGTCACATGGCAAAGAAGAAGTTCGAGCGCACCAAGCCGCACGTGAACGTGGGGACGATCGGTCATATCGACCACGGCAAGACCACGCTCACCGCGGCCATCACCAAGACCCTCTCGTTAAAGGGTGGGGCGGAGTTCCGCGCCTTCGATACGATCGACAACGCGCCTGAAGAGCGCGAGCGCGGCATCACGATCTCGATCGCGCATGTCGAGTACGAGACCGACAAGCGCCACTACGCTCACGTCGACTGCCCGGGTCACGCCGACTACATCAAGAACATGATCACCGGCGCCGCGCAGATGGACGGCGCCATCCTGGTGGTCTCGGCAGCCGACGGCCCGATGCCGCAGACGCGCGAGCACATCCTGCTCGCCCGGCAGGTCGAGGTCCCGCAGATCGTGGTGTTCCTCAACAAGGTCGACATGGTCGACGACGAGGAGCTGCTCGAGCTCGTCGAGCTCGAGGTCCGTGAGCTGTTGACCAAGTACGGTTACAAGGGGGACGAAGTCCCGATCATTCGCGGCTCCGCTCTGAAGGCGCTCGAGAGCACGTCCAAAGATGTCAACGCGCCGGAGTTCAAGTCGATCCTCGACCTCATGAACGCAGTCGACACGTACATCCCGACTCCGGTCCGGGCCAAGGACAAGCCGTTCCTCATGCCGATCGAGGACGTCTTCGGGATCAAGGGCCGCGGCACCGTCGCGACCGGCCGCGTCGAGCGCGGCATAGTGAAGGTCGGCGAGGAGATCGAGATCGTCGGCATCCGCGACGCCAAGAAGTCCGTGGTCACCGGCGTCGAGATGTTCCGCAAGCTTCTGGACCAGGGCGAGGCCGGCGACAACATCGGGCTGCTCCTGCGTGGCCTCGAGCGCGAGGACATCGAGCGCGGCCAGGTCATCGCCAAGCCCGGCTCGGTGAAGCCGCACACGACCTTCAACGCCGAGGTGTACGTGCTTTCGAAGGAAGAGGGCGGCCGCCACACGCCGTTCTTCTCCGGCTACCGCCCCCAGTTCTATCTGCGCACGACCGACGTGACCGGCGAGGCGAAGCTCGCCACGGGTACAGAGATGATCATGCCGGGCGACAACTCGACGCTCGAGGTCACCCTGATCACGCCGATCGCCCTCGAAGAAGGTCTTCGCTTCGCGATCCGTGAAGGCGGCCACACCGTCGGCGCGGGCGTGGTCACAAAGGTAATTGCGTAATGGCAAAGCAGCGCATCCGGATACGCCTCAAGGCGTACGACCACAAGCTCATCGACCAGTCCGCGGCGCAGATCGTCGAGACCGCGCAGCGGACGGGTTCGACGGTCACCGGTCCGGTCCCGCTGCCGACCCGCATCGAGAAGTTCACGGTCATCAAGAGTCCCTTCATCTACAAGGACTCTCGCGAGCAGTTCGAGATCCGAACGCACAAGCGGCTCATCGACATCAACGATCCATCGCAGAAGACCGTCGACGCGCTCATGAAGCTGAACCTTCCGGCGGGCGTCGACATCGAGATCAAGCTCTAAAAGAGGCGATCAGGGAAAAAGATGAGCGACGAAACGAAAGTGGAAGAGAAGGACGAGCAGGCGCAGTCGACCAACGCTGCCCCGGCCCTCAAGAATCCGGTGCTCCTTGGCCGCAAGCTCGGCATGCTCCAGCATTTCAAGGAAGACGGCTCTGTCGTCGGGGCGACGATCATCGTCGCCGAGGCGAACGTGGTGACGCAGGTCCGCACGAAGGAGCGGGACGGCTACAGCGCCATCCAGCTCGGCTTCGGGCGCGCGAAGAAGCCCGAGCGAATGACGAAGGCCGAGCTTGGGCACCTTAAGGACCTCCCGCCGATGCGCGTGCTCCGCGAGGTCCGGCTCGATGACATCGACGGGTTCGCGACGGGGCAGGAGATCGGCGTCGACCGGTTCGCGGCAGGCGACAAGGTGCACGTAAGCGGTGTCTCCAAAGGCAAGGGTTTCCAGGGCCCCGTTCACCTTCATCACTTCACGCGCGGACCCAAGTCGCACGGTTCGGACCACCTGCGCCGTCAGGGCTCGGTGGGGTCGGGCACGACGCCCGGTCGCGTGCTCAAGGGACTGCGGATGGCGGCGCACCAGGGTGCGGACAAGGTCACCGTCCGGAACCTCGAAATACTCCGCAGCGATCCGGCGCGCTCGCTCCTGGTCATCGCTGGCGCGGTGCCCGGTGGGAAGAACGGCATTGTCATGGTGAGAAAGGCCTGATGGCGGACAAAGAAAAAGACAAGAAGAAGGTCACGCCGGTGGCGAAGAAAGGCGCGCCGGTGAAGGCCGCGTCAACAACAAAGACGACGGCGAAGGCAGCGGCCAAGCCGGCCGCGGCGAAGGCCAAGGCGCCCGCGAAGCGCGCGGTCGCGCGACCGGTCACGCGCGTCGTCCGTCCGGAGCCGCAACGCGAAGAGCGTCGGACGCGCGAAGAGGAACGGCCCGAGCCGCCGCGCCCGCGCGCCGAGGCGCGTCCGCTCCCGACGGCGCCGGCCGGTCACGCGCCGGTGATCAAAGCCGATGGCAGCTCGGACGGCTCAGTGGAGCTCCCCGCGGCTATCGCATCGCCGGCAAAGCGGCGCGGCGTTCTCTTTCAGGCGCTCCTCGCGTCGCTCGCGAACAAACGGCAGGGCACGAGCGCGACGAAGAACCGTTCGCGCGTCGCCGGCGGCGGTGCGAAGCCGTGGCGTCAGAAGGGCACAGGTCGCGCACGGCAGGGCTCCACGCGCTCACCGCAATGGCGCCACGGAGGGGTCGTGTTCGGTCCGAACGGCCGTCGGTACAAGCAGCGGATGCCGGCCAAGATGCGCCACGCCGCGTTCGCGGAGGCCCTCGCCGCACAGGCGGCGGGCGGGCGCATGCTCGTCGTCGACGAGCTTCGGTTCGACGGCGATCGACCGCGCGCTCGCGAGGTCGTCGACTGGCTCGCGCGCATCGGCCAGACCGGTCGCGCCGTGCTCGTCACGGCGGAGATCGACGACCGCGTGGGTCGCGCCACCGCGAACCTCAGGGAGTTCGAGCTCCGCACCCCCGGAACGTTGCGTCTCGAGGACATTCTGCGAGCGGAGACGGTCCTCGTGCTCCGGCCCGCACTCGACGGGCTGGCTGCTCGCGCGACGGTCGGGAGCGCGGAATGAGCATCAAGGGAAACTCGATCCTCATCCGTCCCGTGATCACCGAGCGCTCGATGAGCCAGACCAACGCGGGGCGGTACACGTTCGCGGTCGCGAAGAGCGCGACGAAGCGTGACATCGCCGATGCGGTCGCGGATTCGTTCAAGGTCGACGTGGTCGCCGTGAACGTCATTCACGTGCCCGGCAAGGCGCGCCGGCTCGGACGACGCATCGGGCATCGACCCGATTGGAAGAAGGCCATCGTCACGCTCGGCGAGGGCCAGCGCATCGAGAAGTACTTCGTGGAAGGGGTCTAGGCAAGTGCCGCTGAAGCAATACAAGGCGACATCGCCGGTGCGGCGCTTCCGCCAATCCGCCTCGTTCGAGGAGCTGACGAAGGGCAAGAAGCCCGAGCGCAGCCTCACCGAGCGCAAGCTCCGCCACGCCGGCCGCAACGCGCAGGGCCGCGTGACCACGCGCCACCGCGGCGGCGGCGAGAAACGGAATTACCGGATCGTCGACTTCAAGCGCAACAAGGACGGGATTCCCGCGAAGGTGACGGCGATCGAGTACGACCCGAACCGCTCGGCGCGTCTCGCGCTGATCGTGTATCGCGACGGCGAGAAGCGCTACATCATCGCGCCGAACGACCTGCGCGTTGGCGACCCCGTGATCTCCGGACCGGACGCGGAGGCGCGCGTCGGCAACTGCCTGCCGCTCGAGCACATCCCGACCGGCACTCAGATCCACGGCATCGAGCTCCAACCCGGCCGCGGTGCGCAGCTCGTGCGCGCTGCCGGCGGTGCGGCGCAGCTCGTCGCGAAGGAAGGCGAATACGCGCAGATCCGCCTGCCTTCGGGCGGCATCCGCGTCGTCCACGTCCGCTGCCGCGCGACGATCGGGCAGATCGGCAACGTCGAGCACGAGAACCAGAAGGTCGGGGGCGCCGGCCACAAGCGCCACATGGGTTGGCGTCCAGCTGTACGCGGGGTCGTGATGTCTCCGCGCGATCACCCCCACGGCGGCGGCGAAGCAAAGTCACCCGTGGGTGGCCAGGCACAGACCCCATGGGGCAAGCCGGCAATGGGTCTCAAGACCCGCAATAACCCGCGCACCGATCGCTTCGTGACCGAGCGGCCGCCGAAGAGGAAGTCCAAATGATGAACGCAGTGAGGAGCGGCTTTGCCGCAACGAGCGAGTCCACCCGCCTGGGGCGTGTCTCCCGGCGAAGCCGGAGATTGAGCAAATGAGCAGGTCTGTAAAGAAGGGACCTTTCGTCGAGAAGTCCCTCAAAGAGAAGATCGAGATCCTGAACTCGCTCAACGAGAAGAAGGTCGTGAAGACCTGGTCGCGCCCGTCGACGATCCTGCCGATCATGGTCGGCCACACCATCGCCGTCCACGACGGCCGCCGTCACGTGCCGGTCTTCATCACTGAGAACATGGTCGGCCACCGGCTCGGCGAGTTCGCGGCGACGCGGAGCTTCCGCGGACACGGTCGCGCGATCGCGGCCGCCGAGGCGGCGAGCGCCACCGTAGCGCCCGGCGCGGGAGCGCCCGCGGGCGCTGGAACGCCCGAGCGCGCCACAAATGTGCGGGCGGGTGCTTGAGGTGGAAGTGAAGGCGTCAGCGCGTTATCTGCGGCTCTCCCCGAGGAAGGCGCGTCTCGTGACCGACCTCATCAAGGGCAAGAGCGCGGAGGAGGCCATCTCCATACTCGAGAACCTTCCGAAGTCGACGGCGCTGCCGCTCGGTCGCGTGGTGCGGTCGGCGATCGCCAACGCGGAGAACAACTTCAATCTGACGCTCGAGAACCTGTACGTGAAGAACGCAATCGCGAACGAGGGCCCACGCATGAAGCGCGTGTGGTACCGCGGTCGCGGTCGTCGCGATCTCAAGGTGCACCGCATGGCGCACCTCGAGGTCGTGCTCGACGAGAGGGGAAGCTAGCCCGTGGGTCAGAAGACACATCCGATCGGGTTCCGCCTCGGTTTCACGAAGACGTGGAACGCGAAGTGGTTCGCCAACAAGAAGAACTACCCGGTGCTCCTCAAGGAGGACATCGGGATCCGCAACGCGATCCGCGGACGGCTCCGTGATGCGGCGATCGCTCGCATCGACATCGAGCGCTCGGCCAACCAGGTCACCGTCACGATCCAGACGGCCAAACCCGGCGTGGTCATCGGAAAAGGCGGCGCGAAGGTCGAGGAGCTCCGGCAAGTCCTCGGGAAGATGACCGGCAAGATGGTCAAGGTGAACATCTTCGAGATCCGCTACCCGGAGCTCGACGCGTACCTCATCGCCGAGAATGTCGCGCAGCAGCTCGAGCGGCGCGTGTCCTTCCGCAAGGTGCTGAAGCAGACCGTGCAGCGATCGATGAAGTCCGGCGCGAAGGGCGTTCGCGTCGCGGTCTCGGGCCGCCTCGGCGGCGCTGAGATGAGCCGCCGCGAGTGGGAGCGCGAGGGGCGCGTCCCTCTCCACACCCTGCGCGGCGATATCGAGTTCGGCCGAGCCACCGCGAAGACGACGTACGGCACGATCGGCGTGAAGGCGTGGGTCTACAAGGGTGAGATCGAGCCTGCCCCGCGCCAGGTCACGCAGACAAGCGCGCCCGCCGCAGCGGTGCAGCGTCCGCCGGCTCCGCCGGCCCCGGCTCCCGCGCCGGTACCGCAGCCGGCGAGAGTCAGCTAGATGCTGCAACCGAAGCGGCTCAAGCATCGCAAGTTCCAGCGTGGCCGGATGAAGGGCGCGGCGCAGCGTGGCAACCGGATCACGAAGGGCGACTTCGCGCTCAAGGCCATGGAGCCGTGCTGGATGACTGCGCGCCAGATCGAGGCCGCGCGACGCGCGGTGACGCACCACTTCAAGCGCGGTGGCGCGGTCTGGATCAACGTGTTCCCCGACAAGCCCGTCACCAAGAAGCCCGCCGAAGTGCGGATGGGCTCGGGCAAGGGTGCGCCCGACCACTGGGTCGCCGTCGTGCGACCGGGGCGCGTCATCCTCGAGGTCGGCGGCGTCAGCCGCGCGCTCGCAAAAGAAGCGCTGCGGCTCGCTGCCTACAAGCTTCCGATCAAGACGCAATTCATCGCGAGAGAGGAGGCTGGGGCGGATGAAGGACATGCGGCGGCTGTCTGACAACGAGGTCGCGGATCAGCTGCGCGGTGCGCGTGAGGAGCTCTTCGACGCGAAGTTCAAGCTCGCCACGCGACAGCTCAAGAACTTCCGCACCATGCCGCAGGCGCGCCGCAAGATCGCGCGCCTCCTCACCGTGATGCGCGAACGAACGACTGAGAGTGAGACGAATGGCTGAGAAGACAGAGAAAGAGAAAGAGAAGAAGACGGCGACGAAGGCGACCACGACGCGCGCGAAAGCGCCCGCGAAGGCCGCGACGACTCGTGCGGCGGCAGTGAAGGCGCCGGCCAAAGCGCCCCCGAAAGCGCCCGCGAAAGCGGCGGTGGCGGCGCGCCCGGTCGGAAAGCGCACCGTCGCGCGTAAGCGGGTGGCGCCCGCCGCGGCGGCCCCGGGCGAGAAAGAGCAGTTCACCTGGCGTCGCTTCCGTCGTAAGACGAAGGTCGGCGTCGTGGTATCCGCGAAGATGGCCAAGACGATCGTCGTCGAGGTCGGTCGCTTCCGGGAGCACCCGCTCTACAAGAAGATGATCCGACTCCGCAAGCGCTTCGCGGCGCACGACGAGGGGGGCGAGGCCAAGGCGGGCGATCTCGTGCGCATCCAGGAGAGCCGGCCCTTCAGCGCGACGAAGCGCTGGCGGCTGGTCGAGGTCATCTCGCGTGCCGGTGAGGCCGGCGCGGCCGCACCGCGCGTCGCCGACATCTCGAAGGCGCTCGAGGAGCAAGAGGGCGTGACCGACATCCTCACACCCGAGCGCGCGGGCGACGAGCAGGAGACAGAGGAGAAAGCGGAAGAGTGATCCGGCCGTACACGCGGGTCCGTTGCGCCGACAACACCGGAGCGCGCGAGCTCTCGGTGATCCGTGTGCTGGCTTCGTCCACCGGGACGACCGCCGAGATCGGTGACGTCTTTATCGCCGCGGTGAAGAACGCGATCCCGAACTCCGGAGTGAAGAAAGGCGAGGTCGTGCGCGCGGTCGTCGTGCGCCAGACCAAGGAGTACCGCCGTACAGACGGGTCGTATATCCGCTTCGACGACAACGCGGCCGTCCTCTTGAATCCGCAGAACCAGCCGCGCGGGACGCGGATCTTCGGGCCTGTCGCGCGCGAGCTTCGCGAGCGCAACTTCATGAAGATCGTCTCCCTCGCGCCGGAGGTCCTTTAGATGGCGGGCATGCGTCTTCGCAAGGGTGACGAGGTCATGGTGATCGCGGGCAAGGACCGCGGGAAGCGCGGCCGGGTGCAGGAAGTACGGCCCCGCGACCTGACCGTGATCGTCGCCGGGCTGAACATCGCGAAGCACCATACCAAGGCGAACCCTGCCAAGAATCAGAAGGGCGGGATCATCGAGCAGCCCATGCCGCTCGGGCTCGGGAAGGTCATGGTCATCTGCCCGCACTGCGGAAAGCCCACCCGCGTCGCGCACCGGTCCGACGAAGAGACCAAGGAGCGGGTGTGCAAGCGGTGTGGCGAAGCGATCGTCGTGGAGGAGCCTAAGTGAGCGAGACATGGCTTTGCCGGGCCGAGCGAACACCACCAGCCGTGAGCGAGTCTCCTCGGCGCAGCCGAGAGATTGAGCAGGAGCCGAAGTGACGGCGGTACTGAAGGAGCGCTACGACACGGCCGTTCGCGACGAGCTGCGCAAGCAGTTCAGCTACGGCAACGTCATGCAGATCCCGAAGGTCGAGAAGATCGTCCTCAATATCGGCATGGGTGAGGCCATCGGCAACGCCAAGGCGATGGACGCGGCGGCCGGCGACCTCGCGAAGATCACCGGACAGCGGCCGATCGTCACGAAGTCCAAGAAAGCGATCTCAAACTTCCGGCTCCGTATCGGCATGCCGATCGGCCTCAAGGTGACGCTTCGCGGGGAGCGCATGTGGCACTTCCTCGAGAAGCTCGTCACGGTTGCGCTCCCGCGCATCCGCGACTTCCAGGGCGTTCCCGACAAGAGCTTC
>DASWCR010000201.1:0-14206 GCA_036389995.1 Candidatus Limnocylindria bacterium
GGGCTTGTGGTCCTCGATATCGCGTCTCAGCTCTACGGGGCGGATAGCCGCCCGACGGAGGCGGAGCGCAGAAGGTCTTAGATCTTCCCCGTAGCGGCGTACCGGTCGGCGATCTCCAGCGCCTCGTCGACCGCGCGAACCCCGATCGCAAGCTCGTCGTCGGTCACCGAGAGCGGCGGCGCGACGAAGAGCATGTTCCAGCGGCAGAAGACGTAGACGTCGCGCTGGAGCAGAGCGGCCTTGAGCGCGTTCGCGAGCGGGCTCGACGGACCGTTCCAGCGCTCGAGCATCTCCTTCGAACGGCGATCCTTCACGAGCTCGATACCGGCGAAGAGCCCGCGCCCGCGGACGTCGCCGACGGAGGGGTGGCGATCCGCAACTCTGTTGAGCTCCGCCAGGAGCTTCTCCCCCATCCGCGCCGAGCGATCGATGAGCCCGTCCTCGCGGTACGCCTCGATCGAGGCAACACCGGCCGCGCACGCGAGGGGATGCCCGCTGTACGTAGAGCCGACCCAGAGCACATTGGCGTCGAAGTGATGGGCGATCTTGTCACTCACGATCGCGCCGCCCAGTGGCACGTAGCCCGAGGTCACGCCCTTCGCGAACGTCATGACGTCCGGGACGACGCCTTCGTGGTCGGCTCCGAACCACTTCCCGGTCCGGCCGAATCCGGTCATGACCTCGTCGAACATGAGGAGGATCCCGTACTTGTCGCAGAGCGTGCGCAGGCCCCGCAGGTAACCATCGGGGGGGACGAGGACGCCCGACGTTCCGGGGATCGGCTCGACGAGGATCGCGGCGATGTACTCCGGACCCTCGTACCAGATCACCTCTTCGACATGAGCGAGCGCCTTCTGCACGTCGTCGCCGAAGACCGAGCGGTATGGATCCGGATTGAGGAAGTGCACGACGCCGGGGATGCCGGGTTCGGCGGCCCAGCGGCGGTTGTCGCCGCCGAGGGTCATCGAGCCCTGCGACTGGCCGTGGAAGGAGCGCCACTGTGTCAGGATCTTGTGCCGCTTGGTGAAGAGACGCGCGATCTTGATCGCGTGCTCGTTCGCCTCGCTGCCGCCGGTCGTGAAGATCGTCTTCGAAAGATCGCCGGGCGTGATCTCCGCGAGAAGACGGGCGAGCGTTGCGCGGCTTTCCTCGCCAAAGGAGGGCGTCACGTAGCAGGCGCGCTCGGCCTGCTCCTGGATCGCGCGAACGACCTTCGGATGCCCGTGCCCAAGGTTCACGTTGATGAGTCCCGACGAGAAGTCGAGGATGCGGCGCTCGCCGGCGTAGAGCCAGGAGCCCTCAGCACGCGTGATGACGACCTGCTTGAGGCCGCCCTGCGCGGACCACGCCACGAGGACGTGGTCGGCGGTGTCCTTGGCGACCGTGGACGGGTCCGCGGGTCGTTTCGTAGCGACGGCCATCGCCGCCGAGTCTAGACCGCGAAAAAGAACGACCGTCGGGACGCGCCCGGCGGTCGTTCGGCGCGCGTGAGCGCGGTTAATTCCCGCCGGCTGTGACCTGCACGGTGGCCTTCTTGAAGCCCGTGCCGTTGACGTCGGCACCCGCCGCTTTGAGCGCGTCCGATGCCTTCTTCGCGAGGTCCGTCCGGAACGCTGCGTCAGCGGGTTTGTTCTTCAGCACCTGGTAGGTGGTCGAGATGTTCACGGTCTGGTCCCACGCCGCCTTGTCCAAGGTGCCGATGCCGTTCGGGGAGGGCCAGATGAGGGCGTTGATCTCGTTGAGCTGCCACGTCATGTGACCCTTGCCAAGCGTGGTGCCGGCCTTGAGCACGATGTCGACGCACTGGCTCTGGTTGTCGCGGCAGAAGATCCAGCCTTTGAACGAGGCCTGTAGGAACTTCGCGGCGATGTCCTCGTTGCCGGACTTCGAGAGCCAGGACTGCCGCACGAAGATGTGGTCCTGGAGCATCCCGGTGCCGACCTGGTTGAAGTCGATGACGTTGAGGTCGGCCGGCGTGTAGAGCTGACCGGTCTTGGGATTCTTCTGCTCGAGCACCTGCGCGTACTCGTTGTAGATCATGGCCTGCGCCGCATCGACCTGGCCGTTCAGAAGTAGGGACATGTCGAACGGCTGGGCCACGATCGTGACGTCGCTCGCCTTGGTCGGATCGATGCCGACCTTGCGCATGGCGGCGTACAGCTCGGGCTCGTTCCCGAAGCCCCACGTCCCGACCTTCTTGCCCTTCCAGTCTTCGGGCTTGGTGATGTTCTTGTCCTTGAACGAGACCTCGAGTGTTCCCGAGCGCTGGAAGACCTGGGCGATGTTCACGAGATCCGCGCCGGCCTCACGTGACGCGAGCATCTTCGGCACCCACGCGATGCCGAACTCCGCGGCGTCCGAGGCGACGACCTGCTGGGGCACGATGTCGGGGCCACCGAGCTTGATCTCGACATCGAGGCCAAGATCCTTGAAGTACCCCTTGTCCAGCGCCGCGTAGTAACCGGCGAACTGCGACTGGGCGACCCACTGGAGCTGTAGGCGCACCTTGGTGAGCGTTCCGCCGCCTCCACCACCGGTGCCGGCACCGCACGAGACCGCGAGCATGACCGCGATGATCGCGAACGACAGAGAACGACCTGCACGTCGCATGGCAACCTCCCTCACGCGTGACCGCGCGCGCTACGACGAGTCGGCGATGCGGGCCGATGAGTGCCACGGGATCGCGACGCGCTCGATCGCGAGGATGATAAGGAAGAACGCAATGCTCACGAGGGAGGCGACCACGATCGCCGCCCAGGCGTTCGCGAACCGAAAGAACGCCGCCTCTGTGATGATGAACTGCCCCAGGGCCGATCGCGATCCCCCGAAATACTCCGCGACGATCGCCCCGATCAGCGAGAGCGTCGCGCTCACCTTGAAGGCGGTGAAGATGTACGGGAGCGCGTTGGGGACGCGGACCTTGGCGAAGATGGCCAGCTCGCTCGCGGCGTAGGAGCGCATGAGCTCGAGCGACGCTTGATCCACAAGTGTGAGCCCCCGAAGCGTGCTGATCATGATCGGGAAGAACACGAGGACCGCGACGACCATCATCTTCGAGAGCGGATTCAGGATCCCGAACCAGTTGTTCATGATCGGCGCGAAGGCGATGATCGGCACCGAATTCGCGGCGATCGCGAAGGGAAGCAGCGCGCGGCTCGCGGTGGCCCATCGCGCGGTCGCGAACGCGACGACGAGCGCGGTCACGCCGCCGATCAGAAGACCGCCGACCGCCTCGACGAGGGTGTTGCGTCCGACGGTGATCAGCTCGTCGAAATGCTCGACGAAGGCCGACCCGATGGAGCTGGGCGGAGGCAACAGGAACTGCTGAATGCCGAGCGCACGGACCGCGAGCTCCCATAGGCCGAGCACGCCGACGAACACAGCGACCGCTGGGGCGTAGTAGCGGATGCGCCTGGTCAACTCGCGGCGACCTCGGCCGCGCCCGGCTTCCCGACCTGGTGGCCACGCAGTCGCTCGCGGACTCGAGTTATGAATCCGAAATAACGCTCGTCCTCGCGGGTCAGGTCATTACGTGGCTGAGGCAGCTCGACAGATATGACCTCGATGATCCGGCCCGGACGTGCGGACATGACGGCGACGTGAGTAGAGAGAAAGACCGCCTCCGGGATGCTGTGCGTGACGAACACGATCGTGGTGCCGGTCTGCTTCCAGATCCGTAGAAGCTCGAGGTTGAGCCGCTCGCGGGTCATCTCGTCCAGAGCGCCGAACGGCTCGTCCATCAGAAGGATCGCGGGCTCGAACGAGAGCGCGCGCGCGATCGCGACGCGCTGCTGCATCCCGCCGGAGAGCTGCCAGGGATAGCGCCGCTCGAACCCAGTGAGCTCGACGAGCGCGAGCATCGCTCTCGCTCGATCCGCACGGGCGGACCGGTTCTTCGCGCTCACCTCGAGCGGCAATTCGACGTTGCCCTGGACCGTGCGCCAGTCGAAGAGGACCGGCGCCTGGAACACCATCCCGTAGTCGCGGTCGAGACGTGCGCGGTGCGCCGTCTTCCCGTTCACCTCGATCATTCCGGCGGTGGGCTGGGTGAGGTCGCCGATGAGCCGAAGGAGCGTCGACTTGCCGCATCCGGACGGCCCGATCAGCGAGACGAACGCGCCCTTCGGGATCTCGAGGTCGATCTTCTGCAACGCGGGGGTCTTGTCCGCGCCCGCGCCGAAGGTCTTGTCGACGCCGCGAACGCGCACGACCGAAAGGGTCATGCGTCGGATGGGGCGGCGCGCCCGCGCAGGAAGAGCACCTCGGCTACCCGGACCAGCGCGAAGAACCCGATGCCCACGACCGCGGCCACGATGATGGCGGCCCAGAGCTTCGGCGGGCCCGAGACGTAGAACTGGTTGAAATTGAGGATCGCGCCGCCGAGCCCATCCCGAATGCCCGACGGCAGCTCGCCGATGATCGCGCCGACGACGCTCGCGGTCGCCGCGACTTTGAACGCCGCGAAGAGATAGGGCGCGGCAGCCGGCAGTCTCACCTTGACCAGGACGTCGCGCGATGACGACGCGTACGAGCGCATCAGCTCGAGCGCGCGCGGGTCGGGCGAGCGAAGCCCGCGCAGGCCGGCGATCGTGACCGGGAAGAACGTCAGGTACGCGGAGATGACCGCGACGGCGAGCCACCCGCCCCGCAGCCAGATCACGACGACCGGTGCGATCGCGATGATCGGCACGGTCTGCGAGGCGACGACATACGGGACGAGCGCGCGCTCGAGCAGCTGCGAATGCACGAACACGATCGCGAGAGCGAGTCCGAGCAGCGCTCCGAATACGAAGCCGCCGAACGCTTCGCGGAACGTGAAGATCCCCGCGTTGACGAGCACAAGACCCAGCGGCGGCCCGTTGCGCTGCGCCGGCTCCACGAACGACGCGGCAATGTCCCAGACGTGCGGCATGTTGAGATCGCTCGCGACCGTCCACTGAAATGGAGGCGTCCAGGCCTCGCTTGGATCGCCGCCCAGTAGCTTGACGATCTCCCACAGCACGGTGAGCGCGCCGATGACGACGAGAAATGACAGAACGCTGCGCGCGGGGCGGAACACGGCGAAAGTGTAGATACTGAGTGACCTAATCCATGCGCCTCAGCATCAATCTCTGGCCGCAGAACACCACCTGGCAAGCGCTGCGCGAGCACGCGCTGCTCGCGGACCGGCTCAGGTTCGATTCGCTCTGGGTGTGGGACCACTTCTACTCGATCAACGGCGACCTCCATCGCCCTAACCTCGAGGGCTGGCAGCTTCAAGCCGCATACGCGGCGATCACGAAGAACGTGCGCATCGGCTGCCTCGTGTCGGGCATCACGCATCGCCACCCAGCGGTACTCGCGAACATGGCGACGACTCTCGACAACATCTCGGGCGGACGCGCGATCCTCGGCATCGGCGCGGCGTGGAATGCCCTCGAGCACAACGCGTACGGGATCGATCTCGGCACGCCCGCCGAGCGCTCCAACCGCTTCGCCGAGGCAGCGAAGGTCATTCGCCAGCTGGTGGATGGGAAACGGGTCACCTTCTCGGGCAAGTACTACGAGCTCGTGAACGCTGAAGTCCTCGTGCGACCCGTTCAAGAGCGGCTCCCGATCTTGATCGGTGGCGGCGGAGAGCAGCGAACGCTTCGCACCACCGCCCGCTACGCGGACATGTGGCACTCCTTCGAGAATCCCGAGGTGATGGCTCACAAGATCGAGGTGCTGAGAAAGCACTGCGCCGAGGTGGGGCGCGATCCGGCGGAGATCGAGCCGATCGGAGGGAGCTGGGTCGTCATTCGTGACGACCCCGCCAAGGCGAAGGCACACCTGCAGCGAGTCGCCGAGCATCACGGAATGTCCGCCCCGCCGACGGCGATCGTGGGCGGACCCGATCTGGTCGCCGAGAGGATCGCCGACTACTCGCGGGCAGGCGTCAAGGGCTTCATCGTGCGGTTTGCCGAGCCGTTCGACGCCGAGTCCATCGAGCGACTCGCCACCGAGGTACAGCCGCGTCTGCAGACGATTCTCGCGGAGACGCCCGCAGCCGTTTCCAGCTAGGCTTTTCTCGTTCCATGAGGATCGGGGTCGTGCGGGAGACCACGCCCGGCGAGCGGCGCGTCGCCCTCGTTCCGGAGACGGTCGGTCGCCTCGCAAAGAGCGGGAATGAAGTCACCGTCGAACGCGGCGCCGGAGAGGCATCGAGCTTTCCCGACCGCATGTACACCGACGCGGGCGCGACCATCGGCGACGCCTTTTCCTGTGAGCTCGTGCTCAAGGTGGCGAAGCCCTCCGATGACGAGCTCGGGCGGATCCGCGAGGGCGCCGTGCTCATCGCGTTCCTGCAGCCGCTCACGAACCACGCTCTGGTCCGGGAGCTCGCGCGACGGCGGGTGACCGCACTTTCGATGGACGCGATCCCGCGCATCACGCGCGCGCAGCCGATGGATGCGCTCTCCTCGCAGGCCACCGTCGCGGGATATAAAGCGGTGCTTCTCGCGGCCGCCGCGCTCCCCAAGTTCTTCCCGATGCTCACGACGGCGGCGGGCACGATCGCGCCGGCCAAGGCCTTCATCATCGGCGCGGGCGTAGCCGGTCTCCAGGCCATCGCCACGGCGCGTCGCCTTGGCGCGGTGGTCGAGGCATTCGACACGCGGCCGGTCGTGAAAGAGCAGGTCCAGTCGCTCGGTGCGAAGTTCCTCGAGGTCGACCTCGGCGAGACCGGCGAGGGCGCCGGCGGGTACGCGAAGGAGCTGTCCGAGGAGGCTCATCGCAAAGAGGTCGAGCTGCTCGCGAAGGCGGTCAAAGAGAACGACATCATCATCACCACGGCGGCAATACCGGGACGTCCCGCCCCGAAGCTGATCACGGCCGACATGGTCCGCTCGATGAAGCCCGGCTCCGTCATCGTGGACCTCGCGGCCGAGACCGGCGGGAACACCGAGCTCACGCAAGCCGGCAAGGTCATCGACGTGGACGGTGTCCGCATCGACGGGACCACCAATATCCCGTCGACGATGCCCTATCACGCGAGCCAGATGTACTCGCGCAACATCCAAAGCCTGCTGGGACTGATGATCACGAAGGAAGGCAAGCTCAATCTCGACATGAACGACGACGTCATCAAAGGGACGGTCATCACGAAGGACGGGGAAGTGGTGCACGAGCAGACGAAGAAGGTGCTCGAACCGCAGAGAGTCCCGGCATGACCGGCGAAGCGATCGTCGCGGCGTACGTCTTCATCCTCGCGATCTTCGTCGGCTTCGAGGTGGTCTCGAAGGTGCCCTCGACGCTCCACACCCCGCTCATGAGCGGCGCGAACGCGATCCACGGGATCGTGATCGTCGGCGCGATGCTCGTAGCGAGCGCGATCGGTGGTCCAATCGGCACGGCCCTCGGGTTCCTGGCGGTCGTGCTCGGGACGGCGAACGTCGTCGGTGGTTTCGTGGTGACCGACCGCATGCTCGCGATGTTCAAGCAGCGCCCGGTGCGGAAGCGCGAGTGACCGTCGAAACCCTCATCCCGGTCGCGTACCTGATCGCTGCGGTCACCTTCATCCTCGGGCTGAAGGGCCTCTCGTCGCCGACGACGGCCGTTCAGGGCAACCGCATCGCGGCGGCCGGAATGCTCATCGCGGTCATCGCGACCTTCTTCGCGTCGGATGTGAAGGGCGGCGTTCCGGTCATCCTCGCGGGCATCGCGGTCGGCGGTGTCGCCGGCTTCGCGGGCGCGCGGATGGTGAAGATGACCGCGATGCCCCAGATGGTCGCGCTCTTCAACGGAGCCGGCGGTGGGGCGGCGGCGCTCGTCGCCATCCTCGAGTTCGCCCGGCAGCGCGACGCCGGCGTGCTCGAGTTCGGCGCCTCTCTTGCAACGCTGCTGGCGCTGATCATCGGTGCGGTCTCGTTCTCGGGAAGCGCTGTCGCGTTCGGGAAGCTCCAGGGGCTGATCACGCCGAAGGCCTTCCGCTACGCGGGCCAGCAGCTGGTGACCGGAGGCATCGCCGGAGCGACCGCGCTCCTCTCGCTCGTGCTGCTCGCTGGCGCGATCGCCGGATCCTTCGCCATCGAGCCGATGCTCCTGATCGCGGTCATCACGCTGCTCGCGCTTGTCTTCGGCGTCGCGCTCGTCATGCCGATCGGCGGCGCGGACATGCCCGTCGTGATCTCGCTCTTGAACGCGTACACCGGTCTCGCCGTGGCGATGGCCGGGTTCACGCTGAGCAACCAGCTGCTCATCGTCGCCGGGACGCTCGTGGGCGCTTCCGGAACGATCCTTACGCGGCTCATGTCGAAAGCCATGAACCGTTCTCTCGGGAACGTGCTGTTCGGCGCGTTCGGCGCCGCGACGGCCGCGGGCACAGCAGGGGCGACCGCCGGTCTCGAAGGTCGCTCCATCCGCTCCATTGGCCCTGAGGATGCCGCGATCCTCCTCTCGTACGCGCAGAACGTCATCGTGGTCCCGGGCTACGGCCTCGCGGTCGCGCAGGCGCAGCACAGCGTGCGCGAGCTCGCGGATCTGCTCGAGTCGAAGGGCATCAACGTGAAGTACGCGATCCATCCGGTCGCCGGACGCATGCCCGGACACATGAACGTGCTCCTCGCCGAGGCGAACGTCCCGTACGACAAGCTCTTCGACATGGACCAGATCAATCCGGAGTTCCAGCGCGCCGACGTCGCGCTGGTGATCGGCGCGAACGACGTGACGAATCCGGCCGCGCGCTCGAATCCCGGCTCACCGATCTACGGCATGCCGATCCTCGATGTCGACAAGGCGCAGAACATCATCGTGATCAAGCGCTCGATGAAGCCTGGGTTCGCCGGCATCGATAACGACCTCTACCTCGACCCGAAGACCGCGATGCTTTTCGGCGATGCGAAAGACGCTGTTGGCAAAGTGGTACAGGAGCTGAAGAAAGCGGCATGAGAAGAGGCCCCCGATCTCGGGGGCCTCTTTCGATCGCTCGCGCGCGAGATTAGTCGTCGCCGTCGTTCTTCCCGCCGCTCGCGAAGAAGCTCACGCAGTCACCCTGGTTCTTGAACGGACCCGGCGATGACCTGAAGTTCCGCCACCCGCCCTTCTTGCACGAGTCTTTCGTCTCGGCATCGAAGGTGTACGTCCTGTTGTTGATCATCACATTGTCGACCTGAACGGTCTGTATTCCACCAGCGACGGCCCAGCCGCCATCAGTGACCAGCTGAATACCCGTGATGAGGTGAGTCCCGTAGAGGGATACAAAGTGTGCCCACGTGTCATAGAACGTGCCGCCCACGAACTGGCTCGTGTCGACCGGGAACGTCAGTAGGTTCCCCGTGTTGCTCCAACTGCCGGTCGGACAGACGGTGTAGTTCGGCGGCGGGCCGATGTAAACGAAGACGTTCCTTCCGTCCACATTGATCTGGAATCGGGGAGCACCACCGCCGCAACTCCCTGCTGTGAACATGTAGTCGGTCGAAAGATTGGAGAGCTGGTTGACGGTCATCCCAGTCGGCGTTTCGAAGTCAATGCCGCCGAACGTCGCCGTCTGTGGCCCGGTCGCTACCGAACGAAGCTGCACCGCAGTGTTCGAGTTATGGCCTGGATGGACGAGCGTCGCATCACCGAAGAGCGTGTAGCCGGAAGCCGCCGCAGCCGTCGTGCCTTGGATCAGCACGAGAGAAGCGAGTACGAAGGCAGCGAGCACGCTTCTGAAGCTGTACATGAATGCAATCCCCCCTTTGACCACCAGCGCTACCCGAGGGGATTCTCGGAGCCTGCGACCGGGGACGCAATCGCCGAACGACCGCTCGTTTTCTCGACGACCCAGGATCAGGTTGACTTGCGCTCTCCTACACGTGGAGGTTGTTTAGCCTCCGTGGAATCGCTTTTTCGCGCGGAGGTGTCGTCTCTAGCCCGGCTTGCGCTCGGTCAGGCTGAACCAGTTCCCCGAGTCGTCGCGAAAGACCGCCTCGATCCCATACGGCCTGTCCGCCGGCTCCTGCAGGAACTGAACACCCTTCTTCGTGAGCTCCTCATAGGTCCGCTGGCAATCGTCCGTCTCCATCGCTCCCGCCCCGAGCTGTCCTCGCGCGACCAATGCGGTGATCGCTTTCGCGGCCTCGTCGTCGACCATTGGCGGGCCGGGCTTCGCGAGGATGATCTCGAAGTCGGGTTGATCCTTCGGGCCGACCGTCAGCCAGCGAAGGTCGTCCATCGTGGCGTCGGTGCGGACCTCGAAGCCAAGCTTTTCCGTGTAGAACTTCTTGGCCGAGTCTTGATCGAGGACCCAGACCGGCGTGTGCGAGATCCGTTTGATCATCTTGTTTCCCCTTTGCGTTCGCTCGTGGCCGACGATACGGAGCGCGCCGTGGCGCGGCTTCTTCCGGATTGCGCACTTGCCTGACTCCACATGAGGACGAAGCATCCTGGGATCGGCGGCGGGCCGCCTCGTCGCACTTCGCGCGCCCGGTATTCGGACGGCGAGACCCTGACCTCGGCTTTGAAACGCGTGCTGAACGACCCGAGACTCGAAAAGCCGACAAGAAGACAAACCTCGGTCACCGTGAGGTTCGCGTTCCGGAGGAGCTCGCGCGCCCGTTCGACGCGGCGTGCCGAAAGGTAGTCGCGGGGCGTCTGTCCGTACGCGTCCCGGAACGCGCGGATGAAGTGGAAACGGGAATATCCCGCCGTCTGCGCGATCGCCTCGAGGTCGAGCGGCTCGGCGTACGCACGGTCCATGAGGTCCTTCGCGGCGCGCAGATGCGCAAGACGCTGGACATCCGGCATCAGCGCGCGAACGCGCTGGGGCGAAGAACTCACGCGGACTGCGGTGGCTGCTGGCACTTCGGACAGAAGTAGCTCTTGCGGAACTCGTTGGGGTGGAAGCCGACGTCGATCAAAGTCCCGCACTCGTAGCACGGGAGGCCACGGCGCTCCTGGACCGAGCGGAGCTGGCGGCGGTCAAGCACAAAGCGCGAGCGACGCGGCCCACCGTCGCGATTGCGCCGCAGGAGGTCCCGTGCGGCGAGAACGACGCGACGCAGCTCGGCGTCGTCGAAGTCCGCGATCTTCGTCCAAGGCCACGTGTGCGTGAGGAAGAGCGTCTCGTTCTTGATCTCGTTCCCGATCCCCGAAAGCGTGCGCTGGTCGAGGAGCGCCGTCGAGATCTCGCGGTCGGGCTGTGCGCGCAGCCGACGTAACCCTTCGTCAAGGTCGAAGTCGTCCGCGATCACATCTGGCCCGAGCTCTGGGATGACCGGATGAAGCGCGATCTCGCGCGCGGTCATGAGCTCGACGACCGGCGGCGTCTCGCACGGCGCGACGTACTCGTCAGTGCGGATCACGACGCGCGCCTTCGATGGCGCGAACCACCAGCGCTGACCCGGACGGTACACGTGCCACTGGCCCTGCATGCGCATGTGCGTGTGAAGGACGACGTCCTCGCCGTCGGTGGTGAACGTGATCAGGAGGTGCTTGCCGTTCGACTCCACGGCCTTCACCGTGCCGCCGACGACCTTTCGGCGCGCCGCGGACGGAGTGACCTTCGGTGCGACGAGCTCGAACCCGGTGACGACGCGCCCCGCGAGCGCGCGACGCAGCACGGTGGCCGTGCGAAAGATCGTGTCGCCTTCAGGCACGCCGCGGTCAGGCGCGCGCGACGCGCCGGAGATAGCCGCGCGGCGTCCGCGCGAAGCCGGCCTCGCGCAAAGCGTCCGAGATGGGCGACTCGTCCACGGGAGCCCCATCGACGGACTGAATGAAGAGCGTGGTTCGTCTGTCGGGTCCGACTTCCCCGGCGAGTGCGGCCGCGAGCGCGTTGCGTGTCGGCTCGGCATCGGCTTCGTCGGCGACGAACGTGAGGAGCTGCTCCTCGCCTCGGCCGAGCCATCCGGCGAGGCGTCCGTCCACGAGGACGACCAAGGCGCCCGCGGTGCGCATCGGTTTGCGCCCCTCGGCACGCTCGGGCCAAGAGAGCGCGGCCCCGTAGGCGTTCGCGGGATCGGTCGCCGCGAGGACGACGGCGTGCGGCTCTTCGGTCCGTTCGCGCGCCGAGCGCAGGCGATCCACGGCACCCGGCAGCGCAAACTGCGCCGCCCCGAGACCGGCGACGAAGTAGCCACGCCGGATCCGGCCCGCATCCTCCATTGCTTTCAAGATCCCGTACGCCGCGGCGAAACCGCCGCCCATCCCCTCCGCACGCACGACCTCGCGTGTAAGGACCCCGTGTCGTTCGAGCAGCTGTCTGATCTGCGCGGTCGCGCGCTCGGTCGGCGTGATCGGCGCGTCCCCCGCGGCCTCGGTGAGAGACCACCGCCCGGCGACGTCGTCTCGCACGGTGAAGCGCTCGAGGCTGCGGACGTGCATCGCCCGGCCGACCGAATTGGTTCGGCGCGACCGGCGAAGCGGCGCCAGGAGGGCGCGCACCGCGTGGAAACTGTCGTTCGTGACCTCGCCCGCCCAGACGAGGTCCCACAGCGCATCGCCGAGCTCGGGCGCGAATCCGCCGCGCGCCGCGGCGAGGAGCTGTGGGAAGAAAGACGCGCCTCGCGCCTGCAGCACCTCGCGAAGGCGATCGTGGATCGGGCGATCGGGTCGTGTCTCCGGTGTGGGCCGTAGAAGGGAGAAGTGCTCCGCGAGGAAGAGCGCGATGCGGCCGTCCTTCGGACCAAGTGCACCGCCGCCCATCCACATGACCGCGCCCGAACCGAGGAGGGCGTCGAGATCGCGCGGATCGTATTTCGCGACGCGCGCCGGAAGAATGCGCGTCTCGAGATCCGACGCCGGCACGAACGCGCCCTCGAGCTTCGCGATCGCGTCGAGAAGGGCGGCCTGTCCGCGTTCGGGCGAATCGATGCCGTGCCACAGGGTCGCGAATCGACCGAGCGCATCTTGCTCGACGGGCTCGACCTCGCGGCGAAGGCGCGCGAGCGACCGCCCGCGCAACGTTCTTAGGACCCCGGTGTCCATCCACTCCGAACCCGATTGCCCGGGTCGGAACTGTCCCTCCACGACCGTGCCGGCCTCCGCGAGCCGGCGCAGCGCATCGACGACGGGCGGTTCGGCGAGACCGAAACGTCGCGCGGGATCGCCCGCGACGAACGGCCCGTGGGTGCGCGCATACCGCCGCAGCAGCGACACGAGGGGGTCCGCGTCATCGCCCGTCAGGAACGCGGCGGGCAGCCCGAGCGGCAGGCCGACTCCGAGCGCGTCGCGGTAGCGTCCCGCGTCCTCGGAGGCGATGAACCGCGGCTCGCCGGCGATGCGAACGTCCAGCACGCGGCGCCCGGTCACGAGCGTCGAGATCCAGTCATGGACCGCCTCGGGCTCGGCACTCCGCGCGCCGATCTCCTCGGCCGTGAGGTCTCCGAGACGCAGAAGCATTTCGTGCACGCCGTCGGGATGACGCGCGGCACGCTCGCGAACGAGGTGTTGCAACGAAAGCTCGAGATCGGTCACCGCGTCCTGGTCGAGGAGCTCGCGGAGCTCCACCTCACCGAGGAGCGCGCGGAGCTGCGACGGATCGACGGTGAGAGCCTGCGCCCGCAGCTCCGCGAGGGGCGCGTCGCCCTCGTACATGAAGTTCGCGACGTAGTTGAAGAGGAGCGAGGCGGCGAATGGCGACGGGGCGCGCGAGTCCACCGTCACCACACGAAGCTTGCGCGACCGGATCGCCGCGAGAAGCCCGACGAGGCCGGGCATGTCGAAGACGTCCTGGAGAATCTCGCGGTACGTCTCGAGGACCATCGGGAACGCTTCGTACCGGCTGGCGACAGCGAGAAGATCGCCGGCGCGCTTGCGCTGCTGCCAGAGCGGCGCGCGCTGTCCGGGGCGGCGCCGGGGTAAGAGCAGCGCCCGCGCGGAATTCTCGCGGAAGCGCGCCGCGAACAGTGCCGTGGTCGGCGCGCCGAGATTGGCCTCGCGGGCGCCGCCGCCTCCTACGGCGAGCGACGCCTGCACGAGGTCGCTCACCGTGTCCGGATCGGGCAGCAGCATGTCGACCGCGGGCGGCTGATCCGTTCCGGGAAAACGCACCACGATGCCGTCGTTCGTCCACAGGATGTCGGGCTCACCATTCCGCTCGCGGACCATCGCGCCGATCGCCATGGCCCACGGTGCGTGCACGCGCGCGCCGAAGTGGCTGAGGATGCACACGCGCCAATCACCCATGTCGTCGAGGTAGCGCTCGATGACGATCGTGTGGTCGTCGGGCATGGTGCCTGTGGCCGCGACCTGATCGCCGAGGTAC
>DASWCR010000202.1:0-14229 GCA_036389995.1 Candidatus Limnocylindria bacterium
CTACACGGGCGGCCCGGTCAGCGGCGACCCGAACTGGGCTGCGTTCGTCGCGGCACATCCGACGTGGCACGTCGGGGCGACCCCGTTCGTCATCGCGGATGACGCTGGGCTCTGGACCGTGAGCAACGTCCACCTCGGCGAACAGCAGGCCGCGAGAGGGAACAAGAACGACTGCAAGAAGGGCGGATGGATGGACCTGGCGCGTGCCGACGGCACGTCCTTCAAGAACCAGGGCGACTGCATCCAGTACATGAACACGGGCAAGTAGCCGAGCTCGACACACAGGCGCAGGGCGATGAGGAGCTCCCCAGGTGGGGAGCTCCTCGTTATTTGACACTCCCATTCCCGCACGATGGAATGGACCCGCATGGCCACCCTCGAGCGGACCTTCCCGTTCCCGCGCGCGCGTTACACGGGCGTCCTCGAGTGGATCACGACGACCGACCACAAAAAGATCGGCGTCCTGTACCTCGTCACGACATTCTTCTTCTTTCTCGCCGGGGGCCTGCTCGCCCTAGGGATCCGCACCCAGCTCGCGACGCCAGACAACACCTTCCTGAACGCGCAGCAGTACAACGCCGCGTTCACGATGCACGGGCTCACGATGGTGTTCCTCTTCGTCGTGCCGGTGTGGACCGGATTCGCGAACTACATCGTCCCGCTGCAGCTCGGCGCGCGAGATATGGCGTTCCCGCGGCTCAATGCGCTCTCCTACTGGCTCCTGCTCGCCGGCGGGATCATCCTGTACTCCGCGTTCATCGTCGGCCCGCCGATGACCGGCTGGACGATGTACGCCCCGCTCTCGACGAGGGAATTCATGCCAGGGAACGGAATGGACCTCGTCATCCTCGGCCTCACGGTTCTCGGCTTCTCGTCGATCTTCGGCGCGCTGAACATGATCGTGACCATCTTCTCGCTGCGCGCCCCGGGCATGACGTTCATGCGCATCACGCTCTTCTGCTGGAGCGTCCTCGTGACGAGCTTCCTGCTCGTACTCGCGATGCCGTTCCTCACCGTGGCCGGCGTTCTCCTGCTCTTCGACCGGATGGCCGGGACGAACTTCTTCGCGGTCGGACAGGGCGCCGACCCACTCCTCTGGCAATACCTCTTCTGGTTCTTCGGGCACCCCGAGGTTTACATCATGATTTTGCCGGGCTTCGGCGTGATCAGCGAAGTGCTGCCGGTCTTCTCACGGAAGCCGATCTTCGGGTACCGAATGATCGCGTACTCGTCCGCCGCGATCGGCTTTCTGTCGTTCGGGGTGTTCGTGCATCACATGTTCGTGGCGGGCATCGACCCAGCGCTCCAGGTCTTCTTCATGGCGTCGACGATGCTCATCGCGGTCCCCACCGGCGTGAAGATCTTCTCGTGGCTGGGCACGCTCTGGGGCGGCGCGCTTCGCTTCCGCACGGCGATGCTCTTCGCGATGGCGTTCATCGTCGTGTTCACGATCGGTGGCATCTCGGGCGTGTTTCTCGGGTCGGTGCCGGTCGACGTGCAGCTCTCGGACACCTACTTCGTCGTCGCCCATATCCACTACGTGCTCGTGCAAGGCGCCCTCTTCTGCGCGTTCGCCGCGTTCTATTACTGGATGCCGAAGATGAGCGGCCGGCTTCTCAGCGAGCAGCTCGGACGGATCCACTTCTTCCTGTTCTTCATCGGCGTGAACCTGGCGTTCTTCCCGATGCACCAGCTCGGCCTCGACGGCATGCCCCGGCGGACGTTCCACTACCCGCAGTCGCCGGAATGGGCGAGCCTGAACCTCGTCTCGACGATCGGCGCCTACATCATCGGCATCTCGATCGCGGTGTTCCTCTTCAACTTCTTCCACAGCATCGTGCTTGGCCACGGCCGACCCGCGGGCGACGACCCGTGGGAGGCCGACACGCTCGAGTGGGCGACGACGTCGCCGCCGCAGCCGTACAACTTCGCGCGCATCCCGGTCGTGCACAGCGCCCGTCCGCTGAAGGAAGACGTCGCGCACTGACGCGGCGCCCGGCATGACCTTTTCGGCCCGCTATCGCGCTCTCGTGTACGCGAGCCTCGTCGCGTCGTTCCTCGTCGTCATGTGGGGCGGGGTGGTGCGCGTGACCGGATCCGGCCTTGGCTGTCCCGACTGGCCCCTCTGCCATGGCCAATTTCTGCCATCGCTCGATCCGGCGACCCGCATCGAGTGGACGCACCGGTTTCTCGCGATCGTCTCGGGCCTCACCGTGGCCGCGACGGTGTTCTGGACGCTTATCTCGTACCGCGCCGACCGTCGCGTCCTCTGGCTCGCGGTCGCTGTGGCGGTTCTGTACCCGCTCCAGGCCGTCCTCGGCGCCATCACCGTCGCGCTCGAGCTGCCTCCGGAGTGGGTGACCGTCCATCTCGCGAACGCCGAGCTCCTCCTCGCTGCGCTGACCATCCTCGCGGTCGTCGTCCGCTGGCCCGCGATCGCGCGCGGTCCGAGCGGTGGGTGGACGTGGCTCACGGTCGCGGCCGGTGC
Source organism: Candidatus Limnocylindria bacterium (assembly GCA_036389995.1). Lineage (GTDB taxonomy): Bacteria > Chloroflexota > Limnocylindria > P2-11E > P2-11E > 3-1-20CM-2-70-9. Next base: position 2,489 of record DASWCR010000202.1, read on the forward strand.
CGGCACATTCGTACTTCTGCTGAGCGGCGCATACGTGCGCGGCGCGAACGCGACCACGGCCTGCCTTTCGTGGCCCTTATGCGGCACCGGGGACTACTTTCCCCCTTCGGGTGACCCGGCGATCGCGATGGCTCACCGCATCATCGCGGGCGCCGTCGGCGTCCTTGTGATCGCGGCATGCCTCGAGGCGTGGCGTCATCGGCGCGATGCACCTGGGCTCGGTCCGCTCGCGATCGCGACCGCCGTGATCTTCGTCGCGCAGGTCGCGATCGGCGCGGCAAACCCCCTCACCCAATTCTCGCCCTGGGCGCTCGGTGCGCACCCCGCGGCGGCCAGCCTGCTCTGGTGCAGCGTGGTGGCGCTTGCCGCGGCCGCGTGGCGCCCGGCTGCGCGGCAGGGTGTCCTCGTGCGCGACCTCATCTCGCTGACGAAGCCCGCGATCATGTCGCTCCTTCTTTTGACCGCGCTCGGCGGCATGTTCCTGGCTCAACGCGGCGTGCCATCGTTCGGGCTTCTCGCCGCGACCCTCATCGGTGGCGCGGCCGCTAGCGGCGGTGCCGCGAGCCTGAATCACTACTTCGATCGCGATATCGACGAGCGGATGCGGCGCACGCGCAAACGTCCGCTCCCAGCCCATCGGATCTCCACAGGTGTCGCGATCTGGTGGGGCATCGCGCTGAACGTGGTCGCGTTCACCGTGCTCGCGGTGTTCACGAATCTGCTGGCGGCGGCGCTCGCGCTCGGCGGCACGGTCTTCTACATCCTCGTCTACACGATCTGGCTCAAGCGCTCGACCGCGCAGAACATCGTCATCGGCGGGGCCGCGGGCGCGATCCCACCGCTCGTCGGCTGGGCCGCGATCACGGGCTCGCTCGATCTCGCGGCGTGGCTCCTGTTCGCGATCATCTTCTTCTGGACGCCCGCGCATTTCTGGGCGCTCGCGCTGCTCATCCGCGACGACTACGAGCGGGCTGGGGTGCCGATGCTTCCGGTGGTACGCGGCGACGAGGCGACCGCGTGGAACATCCTCGCCTACGCGGCGAGCCTGCTGCCCCTGACGCTCCTGCTCTTCATCATCGGCGGTCTCGGATACCTCTACCTCGCCGCCGCGATCATCCTCGGCGCTCTCTTCATCGGATACGCATTCAGACTTCTTCGCGGGGGAGCGATCCGGCGGCGCGCGATGGCGCGCGCGGTGTACCTATATTCGCTCCTGTACCTCGCCTTGCTCTTCGTCGCGATCATGGTGGACAGCACATTGCGGCTTTAGTCACCACTGCAGTCAGCGTCCTCGCCGCGGTCGTTTATGCGATCGGCGTGCGGCGGATGCGGCGGTCGTGGCCCTTCTGGCGGACGGCGCTCTTCTTCCTCGGGCTCGGGGCCCTCATCGCGGCGCTCGGACCACCGATCGACGGAGAGGCGTCGACCTTCTTCTCCTGGCACATGGTCCAGCACATGCTTCTGACGGTCGTTGCAGCGCCGCTCCTCATGCTGGGCGCACCAGTCCGTCCGCTGCTTCGTGGGCTGCCGAGTGTGGTGCGCACCGGGGTCATTCGGCCGCTCGCGCGTGCGCATACGGTGCGTGCGCTCGTCCATCTGGTGCGTCACCCGCTCGTCGCGGCCGCGCTGTACGTCGGTGGGCTCTATGCGTGGCACCTTCCGGATCTGTACGACGCGGCTCTTCTCGATGCGCGCATCCACCTCATCGAGCACGCGTGGTTTTTCCTCACCGCGCTCATCTTCTGGAGCGTGATCATCGACCCCATGCCGTTCCGCGGGACGCTCGGCTACGGCGCGCGGCTGCCGTATCTGCTCGTTCTTGGTGCGGCCCAGAACACCGTGCTCGGTGGGATCCTCTCGTTCTCATCTCGGCTGCTGTACACGGCGTATGAGCGGATCCCGGTGCTTGACCTCGACCGGGTCAGCGATCAGCGCATCGGTGGCGCGATCATGTGGGTCGTCGGCGATTTCGTCTTCCTCGCTGCCGCTTCGGTCGCGTTCTTTCTCTGGCTCGCGGAGGAGGAGGAAATGCAGAAGCGTCGCGAGCGTATAGCCTCTAGATGATGATCAGCCGCGTGGTCCCAGCGCTGATGGCGCTTGCGCTTCTGCTCATGAGCTGCTCCCAGCCTGCCGCGGAGGCGCCCGCCGGATCGCAGGTCGTCGCCGAGCTCGCCGATTACAAGATCACCGTGAACGTGCCGAGCGTCAAGGCAGGCAAGATCAAGATCGGCGTGCGCAATGTCGCGTCCATGGAGCACAGCTTCCAGGTGCTGAAGACCGATCTCGCGCCGGACAAGCTCCCGGTCGACGGTGCGTCGGCGAAGGCGAAAGAGGACGGCAAGATCGGAGACATTCCCAGTATTCCCGCGGGGAAATCCGCCGCCGTGACCCTCGACCTCACACCTGGGAAGTACGTCTTCATCTGCAACGTCGCGGGGCATTACCAGCTCGGCATGCATACCGGGTTTACCGTAGAGGCGCCTTGAGTCGTCGGATCGAAAACTGGCCGCCCGGTCTCGGTAGTCTCGCGTTGTGGGTTCGCTTCCGTCTCATCGAGCGCTGGTCCGTCTGGCACCGCGTCGCCGGCATCCCGATCGGCCCGTCAACGCCGCCAGCCCGCTTCACCGACTGCTGGATCCCGCTTAGTCCGCGCGCCGTCGTCGAGGAGAAGACGTGGCTCGGGATTCCAGACGAGCTCTGCTGCGAGGTATGTCTGCGTCACTATCTCGTCGCCAAGGTCCCGCCGCTCGGATCGCCGGGTGGCGAGCCGATGGGTCGGCGCGGGGCCGCCGTGATCCGGACGTCGCAGCGCCGGCGACGCTCGAATCAGCCTTCGCTCTAGCTTCGCTTTCGCGCGCGCCACATCTCCTCGGACGGCCACTTCTGCGCCCACTCCACCGACATGTACTCGCCGTAGAACGGGTGGTTGACCGCATCGGCCGACGCGAATATCTCGACCATGTCGAGGATTTCGAAGCCCGACTTGCGTAGCAGCCGGATGAGATCGCCCGCTGCGAGCTGGAACTCGGTCTCGGGATCGTCGGGCCAGTCGAGGCGGTTCAGGCCCAGCTGGGGCCGCTGCAGGCGCTCCTGGACCTTGCCGTGATCGGGCATGCAGAGGATCGAGAGCGTCGAGTTGCGGAGGAACACCAGCTCCCCGTTCGGTCGGAGCAGCCGCGCCGCCTCGGGGATCCACTTGTAGGGATCGCACCAGATCGAGGCGCCGTACTCGGAGATCGCGAGATCGAACGATGCGCCGGGTAGGCCGGTCGCCTCCGCATTTGCCTCAACGAGTTCGAGACCCAGACCGTACTTCCTGTTCAGTCGGCGCGCGGTTTCGAGCTGCGCCGGCGTGATGTCGACGCCGACGACCCGCCGGGCCCCGTGCCGTTTCAACCAGGCCGAAACGTAGGCGGTACCGCAGCCGAGCTCGACCACATCCTTGCCGCGCACGTCGGAAAGGACGTTGACTTCGCTTTCGGGCGTGTTCCACACACCCCAGCTGATCTCCTGCTCGTTCCAGGCGTGCTCGGCGCGCCCATCGGTGTACGCAGCGTTGTTCTTGGTCCAGTGGTCGCGGTTGACCTTGACGTAGTCGGGGAGATCCGACTCGCTCACGCCATTCGCGCTATTTCAGGGTGAGCAGCCACTGCACGATCTGATCGATCTGCTGGTCTGGGAGGACTCCATCGAACTTCGGCATGAGGATCCCTGGCTTGAATGAAGGCGCGTTGTGGATCCACTTCGTGAGGTTCTCCTGATTCACCGGCGACAGCACGCCGGCGATGTTCGGCTTGCTCGCGATGTGCGTCAGCTCCGGCCCGACTTTGCCCGCCGCAGTCGTCCCCTTGACGGTGTGACAGCCGCTGCAGGGACCTGCGAGGAAGGCATCGTGGCCGGCCTTCGTCTCTGGCGAGGTCAGGCGCACTTGCTCCTCCACCGCCGTCTTGGCCCAGGCCGCGTACTCGCTCTGCGGGTGCGCCACGACCGTGATGAGCATGTCGGCGTGGCCGTCGCCGCAGAACTCGAAGCACTGCCCCTTGTACGTCCCGGGCTGGTCTGCCTGTATCCACATCGTGGTGGTGTGGCCCGGCACGGCATCCTTCTTCCCACCGAGGTTCGGCACCCAGAACGAGTGGATGACATCCTTCGCGGTGAGCTCGAGCTTGATCTTCTGACCGACCGGGATGTCGAGCTGCTCACCGGACTGCAGCAGCGTCCCGTCGGGCAGCTTGAACATGGCCTGGTCGGGATAAGTGAAGGCCCACGCCCACTGCCGGCCCTCGACCTTCACGGTCATCGCCACGTTCGAGTTCACGTCGTTGATGAAATTGAGTCGGTTCCACGAGAGCACGGTGAACGAGATGACCATGAGTGTCGGCACGACCGTCCACACGACCTCCAGGGTGTTCGATCCGTGGATCTGCTGCGCGACGCGGCCCGGCCGGTCGCGGAACTTGATGCCGGAGTAGGTGAGCGCGCCGACGACGATCGCGAGCACGACCACAGCGCATGCGAACAGGATCCAGTAGACGACGCCGATCGATTCGGCCAGCGGCCCGCGCGGGTCGAGCGGCCAGGGACCCATCGGCATCGACGAAAGACTAGGGCGAGATTTCGACACGCGCCAATCGCGGCGCTAGTCTGCGTCGCGATGTCATCGCATAACGGCGACGACCACCCGATCCATGTTCCCCAACCGAGCTTCTCGCCGCCGATCCTCGGGTTCGGCGTCATGCTGCTCGCGTTCGGCGTCTTGCTCGGCCCGGTCTTTCTCGTGCTCGGCGCCGTCATCATGGTGATCGGCATCGCGACCTGGCTCATCGACGATGCGCGCGCCTACACGACGGCTCCCGAGCCTACCGACGGGGCACACCACTAGGCGATGAGGTCCACGCTCGAGGACCGGACGGTCGTGCGCGGCCGCCGCGCGGACCCGGCCGATCGTCTTCCGCCGAACGAGACCGGCCTCGAGGCGCAGCCCTCGCGGTTCTCCGCAGGCATGTGGGCCGTCATCCTGTTCATCTCCAGCGAGGCGTTCTTCTTCGGCGCGCTCTTCACCACGTATTTCTTCCTGCGCGCCCGCATCCCCGAGTGGGAGCCGGTGTTCGGCGAGAAGCCGACGTGGCAGGTCGACCCGATCCTTGGCATCGGCCTACCGACCCTCAACACGATCGAGTTGCTCGTCTCGAGCGTCACCATGCAGCTCGCCGTCAACGCCATCAAGGTCGGCGATCGCCGCGCTCTGCGCAACTGGCTCATCCCGACGATCGTCCTCGGCGTGATGTTCCTCGTCGGCCAGGGTTACGAGTACACGAGGCTCGGTTTCCTACCCCGCGACGGGATCTTCGCCGGCGTCTTCTTCACACTGACGGGATTCCACGGCGCGCACGTGACCGGGGGCGTGATCTTCAACACGATCGTGTTCTACCGGACGCTGAAGGGTCAATTCACGTCGCGACGCCACCTCGCCGTCGAGGCCGCATCGATCTACTGGCACTTCGTCGACGTGGTCTGGATCGGGCTCTTCACGACCATATACATCATTGGGTAAGCCGAGGGCGAGCCCAGTGCTGTACAGGAGTCCCGCGTAGCGGGACCGTCGTACACATCATCGGTTAGTTCTTCAGCAGCGCGCGTAGATCGTTGGTCAGATCCGCCGCGAGATCCTCCGAGTGCAGCAGGACGCGCTCGCGCCCGCGCGGGTCGATGAGGTAGACGGCGTCGTTGTGCGTCACGGTGCTGCTCCCGGCCTGTACGCCGATCCCGTATGCGGCCCAGACCGGCGAAAGCTGCGCTCGTCCACCAACGAGGTAGTACCAATTCGAGGCGAGGCCGTGCGCGGCGGAAAAATCCTGCACGGCCTTCGGTGTGTCGCGATCTGGATCCACCGAGACCGCGATGAACGTCACGCGGCTCGCATCGGCCCGGAGCTCCGTCTGCGTCGCGCGAAAACGTGTCGCCGTGAGGGGACACACGTCGGGGCACGTCGTGTACAGGAACGTCAGCGCGATGACCTGTCCACGCTGCGCCGACAGCGTCACTGCGCGACCACTAACTCCGTCGGTGAGCGTGAAATCTGGCGCGTCGGTCGCTCCGAGGTCGGTCCCGGCGAGCGTCTGGGGCGTGCACGCCCCGAGCAACAGAACGGCGACCCAAACGTATCGAACGACGCATCTCATCGAAGCAACGATCTGCGCATCAAGCATCATCGTGCGCGCATGCCGCCGCTTCGGGTGGTCGCCGGGTATGTGAGCGTCGCCTTGATCTGGGGATCGACCTGGGCCGCGATCAAGATCGGCGTGAATGACGTCCCGCCGTTCGTGTTCGCGTTTGCGAGAGCGGTCGCGGTCGCTGGCCTGCTCACGATCACCGCCGTCGCGCTGCGCCAGCCGTTCCCGCGCGGCAGGCGGACGATGGCCATCGCGATGATCGTCGGCCTCATCAACATCGGCTGGAGCTGGGCGATCATCTTCTGGTCCGAGCAATTCGTGCCGAGTGGCCTTGTGTCCGTCTTCGGGGCCGCCGCGCCGGTTTGGACCGCGCTGCTGGCGCACTTCATGGTGAAAGGCGACCGTCTCTCGGCGCTCAAGATCCTCGGCCTGACTCTAGGTCTCGGGGGCACGGTCATTCTCATCGGCGCGCCCGAGGCCGCCGACGGTACCGCCGGCCTGATCGCGACGGCGTTGCTCGCGCTGATGCCGATCACTTGGGCGATCGCCGCGATCCTGCAGTCCCGCTTCCTCAGGACGGTCGCGCCGATCCCGACCGTCGCGGTGGGCACGTGGGCGTCGGCGCTGCTGCTCGCCCCGCTCGCGGTTTTCCAGCTTCCGCAGGCCCAGCACTGGACGCTCGCGAGCGTTCTCGCCTTCGCGTACCTCGTCATCTTCGGAACGTGCTTCGGCATGGTCGTCTCACTCTGGCTCTATCGAAAGCTGCGGCCCACCACGATCACCCTCATCCAGGTCCTCGTCCCGGCCGAGGCCATCCTGATCGGGACCGTCTGGCTCGGCGAGCCGGTCACCATTCGCATGCTCGCTGGTGCGGCACTCGTCGTATTGGCGGTCGCATTGAATGCGATCGCTGGTGGCGGCCCACCACCGGCCGAGGAGCGCCTGGTCGGCGCTCCGGCTGCAGCGGAGTGACGTCGGCTGAGGTCACTGGCTGGCGGGCGGCACGGGGGAGCGGGGTTGTCCGCGAGCGTCCATCCGGTGGCGTCGCACGGACCGGGCTAGGAACGCGGGCGAAGCCGACCGGTAGCGAGCGGGCAACCCCCGACCCCGGGACAGGACCCGCCAGCCAGTACGTACGATCGAACACATACGACACAGTTGTAGTATGTAGACCAGAGCCTACGACGGCGCTGTCGTAGGCCGGGTTTGGGCGGTAGCGGAATGGCGATCGAAGACTGGGACCTGAACCTCTTCACGAGCGACCCCACGCTGCTCGAGCGCGCCACCGACGAAGAGTACGAACGCGCCGCCGCTGCGCTGGAGCGGATCGCCGATCCCCGGCGGCTTCGTCTCCTCCACGCACTTTCACTGGGGGAGGACACCGCGCAGCGCGCGGCGATCTGGGCGGACGTCGAGCAGAGCTACGCCGAACGGGAGCTCGCCGCGCTCGCGCTCCTCGGCATCGTCGAACGGCGCGAAAGCCCGCGCGGACCCATCTACCAGCCGCGCGATGGGCATCTCGTCGTCGAGCTTCACGTCGCGCTCGCGCACGGACGCGAGGGCCTCGCCGAGCGGCACCCTCGTTTCCTCCGGCGGCGGCAGCGGGTCACCGTTCGCGGCCGGCGCGCGGGATAATCAGGGCATGAGCCGGCCGGACCTTCGGCGACTTCGCAGACCCGAGAAGGCCGAGGAGAAATTCCTCGGACCGCTCGAGACCGAGGTCATGGTGCGCCTATGGAAGCGCCGTTCCGCAACGGTGCGCGACATCGTCGAGGACCTCGCGAAAACTCGCGAGCTCGCCTACACGACCGTGATGACGATCATGGTCCGCCTCCACGAGAAGGGTCTTCTGGAGCGCACCCGCGAGGGCAAGACCTACATCTACCGTCCATCGCACACCCGCGACGAGCATCGCGCACGGCTTTCGCGCGATCTCGTCCGCGGGCTGGTCGCCGAGTTCGGCGACGCGGCCCTGGCCGCATTCAGCGCGGAGCTCGACACCGTCGACTCAACGCATCGCGCGGCGCTCCGCCGTCTCGCGCAGAAGGACACCCGTGAAACGCGCTGATCGTGTCTTCACGATGATGCTCGGGCTCGCGCTCGCGTCGAGCGCGATCCTGCTCGCGCTTCTTCTCACGCTCGCGCCTCGCGTCGAGCAGCTCGCCGCCCGAGGCGCGGAGGACACGGCCGACGTCGTCGCGGTCCTCGTTCTTCTGCTCGCGGTGTGTGGCATCTCGCTCGGTCTCCTGACGTTGTTCCGCCAGCTTGTCGCGACGGCGGTCCTGATCCGCGGGCTCGTCGCGCAAAAGATCGCGTTGCCGTCGGTCGTGGTCGTCGCGGCGAGCGGTCTCGACCTCGACGGCCGCATCGATGTGGTCACCGACGAGCGGCCGTTCTCGTTCTGCTACTGGTTCCTCCGCCCGCGCATCTGCCTCTCCACCGGGCTCGTGGAGCGGCTCGACCCGGACGAGCTTCGCGCCGTGCTCTATCACGAGCGTTATCACCTTCGGCAGCGGGATCCGCTTCGTCAGATCGTGGCACGCTACTTCGCGGCGGGGCTGTATGTGGTCCCGGTCGTGGACGAGCTCCTCGCCTTTCACACGCTGCAGAAGGAGATCGAGGCGGACGAGGAGGCCGTTCGGGCATCGGGCGATGTACGGTCGCTCGCGAGCGCCCTCTACAAGCTCCTACCGGACGCTGACGACGTATCCCTCGGCCTCCTCGTGCCGGTCAGCTCGCTCTCCGTCACCGAGGCGCGAATCGACCAGCTCGTCGCCGGCCGCCCGCTCTCGGTCGCGCTGTCGCCGCTCTCGGTCGTTCTTTCCGGGGGCGCGTTGGTCGCCGCGGCGGTACTCGTCGCGTTCAAGGGCGGCGCGAGCGTCGCCTTCGAAACTTTGCCGCCGCTTTATGCCGTCCCCGGACTGCTCGTCGGACCGGCAAGCCTGTTGTTCGCCGCAGCCGTCGACGGCGGCCTGCATCAGCTCCGACCGCTGACTCAGCGACTGTTCACCCAATCGACATAAGTCCCTCTTTACTTCACGGCCGCTTGGTCGCAGAGTTGCGCTGGGTCCAGAAAATCCGCCGGTGGGGTCGGGGAGGACCCACCGAATGTCGATCCGTCGCATCGTTCAGATCGTCGCTTTCGTGAGTGCCCTCGCGTTCGCGTTCGCATCACCAGTCGCGAGCAATACCGCCTACGCCTGCGACCCAAATTCTGGCGGCGGCGGCCTCTGCTAACTGAACGTCAGGCCCCGCGCGGCGCGCGAGGCCGACCGAGAACCGGGCGAACTGGGCCCGGAAGACCCCGACCGGCAATGCCCCGGTCTCGGTCCATAAGAATTCGGTAAAGACCGGTTTGACGAGTCTACTTCTCAACCGTAAAGTGCCCGTGCTGTGGCTGAGGTCCGGTCACCGATGGTGGCCGATGTGGGGGCGCGGATTCGATCACTTCGGACCGCGAAGGGCCTTACCCAAGCTCAGGTAGCGGAGCCGCAATACACCAAGGCGTACATCTCCATGCTCGAGTCCGGGCGTACGCGCGCGTCGATGAAAGCGCTCGAGCACATCGCCGGAGTGCTCGGGGTCCAGCCGGCCGATCTGCTTGGCGGCGCGGCGTCACCCGCGACTCCGCAATTCACGCTGCTCGAGGCTCGAAGACTCATCGAGCAGCGCCAGGCGGAGGGAGCGATCTCCATGCTCGAGGGGTTGGAAGAAGGCTTGACCCCACAGGACCAGCTCGTCCGACTTCGTTACTTGGCCGTGGCGTACAACGCCACTTCTCAGCCCAAGCAGGCGTTTCCGGTGATCGAGCGGGCGCAGCGGATGGCCGACCTGCTCAACGATCCCGAAGAGCAAGTCCGCATCAAGGCCGTTCTCGCGGCGGCGTACGCACGAACGTATGCGTACGAAGAGGAGGTCCGCCTTCTTCGCGAGTGTGTCCAGGCGTGCGAGGACGGAACAGTCAAAGACGTGACGTTCCACTACCGGCGGCTGGTGGATCTCGCGCTCGCGCTCGGAAACCAACGTCAACCAAAGCAGGCGCTCGTCGTCTACGAGCAGGCGTTCGGGCTCGCGACACAATTCGACGACCTTCCGTCGGTCGCGTCCCTCTACGCGGGTATCGCGAAGGCGTACCACGACGCCGGCGACATCGAGGCCGCGATCATGAACAACCAAAAGAGCCTCGACATCTACGAGCACCTGGGACTTATCGACCAGATGGCCTGCGCCCTCGACAACGCGGCGGCTCTCTACGTCGAATACGGGAATGTGACCCGCGCCCGTGAGTGTCTGGTGCGCGCGGCCGGACTGGCCGAACAGGCGAAACGCGACGGCACCCTCGCATCCATCAAGGCCTCGGAGGCGGAAGTCCTCGCCAAGGGGGATCTCGCGGAGGCGCTAGATGCGGCGCAGACCGCTCTCAAGTTTGCGCGAAAGGTCGACCAGGTCGATGCGGAGATCCGCATGCTGGTCCTCACCGGCGAGCTCCGAATGAAGGCGAACGGCGCCGCTGCGAGGCGATCGTTCCAGGAAGCGCGGCAGCTCGCGGAAGAACGCGCTCCACATCTCCTGCGGGTCATCTTCGATCGCTGGTCGCGCGCCGCCGAGGCGACCGGCGATTCCGACGAAGCGCTTCGTCTCGCGCGCCGCGCACTGGAGACGGTCCGGGTCTAGCGCGCTCCACTAGCCTCTCTGAATGTCCCGCCTCACTGCCGACCTCGTTCGCGAGCGCGTGCGCGGAACGATCCTCGAGCGCGTCGGCGACACGCCGCTCATCCCGTTGCACCGCGTCGGCGCGGGCCTGCGAGGCGACCTCTGGGTGAAGATCGAGAGCGCGAATCCGGGCGGGAGCGTGAAGGATCGGCCCGGACTATGGATGGTGCTCGATGCGGAGGAGGAAGGCTGGCTGGGTCGCCGTCGCGTCGTGCTCGACGCGACGAGCGGCAACACTGGCGTCGCGCTCGCTATGGTCTGCGCCGTCCGCGGCCACGCCCTTGAGCTTTGCGTGCCCGACAAGGTGTCGCTCGAGCGCAAGCGGATCGCACGCGCCTTTGGCGCGCAGCTCATCCTCACCGATCCACTCGAGGGCACGGACGGCGCGATCCGCGAAGCGCAGCGACGTGCCGCGGCCGACCCGGACCGCTACGTCTATGTCGATCAGTACTCGAACCCGGCAAACCCGCTCTCTCACGAGCTCGGCACCGCGGCCGAGATCTGGAAGCAGACCGGTGGACGCGTGACCCACTTCGTGGCCGGCGTCGGCACATCCGGGACCATCGTCGGCGTCTCGCGAGCACTTCGTCCAAAACGCGTTCGCATCGTCGCCGTGCAACCGGACGATCCGATGCACGGCATCGAAGGCTGGAAGCACATGCCGACCGCACTTCGTCCGGCGATCTGGGACGAACGCGTCGCCGACGTGCATCTCGTGATGGCGACGGAGGAGGCGCTCGCGATGACGAAGCGCCTCGCGCGAGAGGAAGGCATCTTCACGGGACCGTCCGGCGGCGCCGCGGTGGCCGCGGCCATCGCGGTCGCGCGGGAAGAAGCCGGCCGTATCGTCGTGTT
>DASWCR010000203.1:0-1837 GCA_036389995.1 Candidatus Limnocylindria bacterium
TACGGATTGCCGACGACGGGCCCGCCGGTCTCGGTCTGCCAGTAGTGATCGATGACCGGGACCCTGTCCTGGAGCGCTTCTTTCTGCAGCCATTCCCACGCGGGCGCGTTCAGCACTTCGCCCGCGCAGAACACGCGCTCGAGCGAGGCGAGGTCGTGTTTGCGGGCGGGCGCGGTGCCGAATCGCATCAGGAGTCTCGCCGCGGTCGGCGAAGTGAACACCCCAGTCACCTTGTTGCGCTCGACGACGGCATAGAACGTTTCGGCGTTCGGATGATCGAGCGCCCCTTCGTATGCGATCGTCGTGCAGCCGACGAGCAGGGGCCCGAACACGATGTAGCTGTGGCCGACGACCCAGCCGATGTCGCTCGTCGACCACCAGATGTCGCTTTGCTTGAGGCCGAACATCCACTTCGCCATGGAGTAGACGTAGACCTGATAGCCGCCGTGCGTGTGGACGGCGAGCTTCGGCTTCGCGGTGGTGCCGCTCGTCGCGAGGATGTACGCGGGCTCGTTCGCCTCGAGCTCGACGTGCGTGTCGTCGTGCCCCGCGCCCGCCGCGAGGAAGTCCTGCCACGACATCTCGTTCCTGACGCGGTCCGTCGACGCTGTTCGGCGGAGCACCACCACATGCTCGACCGTCGGCGCATCGGCGACGGCCTGGGAGACGATGCCGACAAGCGGCACGTCCTTGCCTTTGCGATACGTGACGTCGGTCACGAAGAGCGCGCGTGCGCCGGCGAGCCGGATGCGCTCCCCGAGCGCGCCCGCGCCAAATCCGGCGAACACGACGAGGATGACCACGCCGATGCGGATCGCGCCGAGCATCAGGACGATGGCTTCGGCCGACGTCGGCATGTAGATCGCGATCCGGTCGCCCTTCGCGATGCCCATCGCGCGAAGGGCGGCGCCGACCCGCTTGGTCTCGCGATGGAGCTCGGCGTAGGTCAAGGTGCGACGCTCACCGCGCTCGTTCTCGGTGATGAGCGCGACGTGCTCGCCGCGGCCGGCCACGACGTGGTGGTCGACGCAGTTGTACGCGAGATTCGAAATGCCGCCTGAGTACCAACGGAAGGTCGGGTCGCCTTCGCCGCCCAGGGGCCCCTGCCCCTGCCAGTCGAGCACGCGCTCCCACTTCTTGAACCAGGGCACCTGCTCCGCGGCGCGGCCCCAAAAGCCCTCGGGGTCGTCGGTCGCCTCGCGGCGCCATGCGCGGACCTTCGCGATCGCGTCCTTCTCGCTCATTCGCGCTCCCGCAGCTTGTACCTCTGGATCTTCCCGGTCACCGTCTTCGGCAGTTCGGGCACGAACTCGATCCAGCGGGGGTATTTGTACGGCGTGATGCGCCCCTTCACGAATGCCTTGAGCTCTTCGGCGAGCTCGGCCGATGGCTGCCTGCCGTTCTTGAGGAGCACGAAGGCCTTGGGCTTCACGAGCTCGTCCTTGTCTTTCGCGCCGACCACGCCGCACTCGAGCACCGCGGGATGCTCCATGAGCACGGCTTCGACCTCGGCCGGCGAGACCCACTGACCCGAGACCTTGAGCATGTCGTCGCCGCGGCCCTCGTACGTGTAGTAGCCGTCCGCGTCAAGGTGGTACTTGTCGCCGGTGACGTACCACTCGCCCTTGAACGCGGCCTTGGATTTCTCGTGCTTGTTCCAGTAGTAGGCCGCGCATGAGTCGCCCGAGACCCAGAGATTTCCGGTCTCACCATTGCCGAGCTCGACGCCATCGTCGTCGACGATCTTCGCGCGGTAGCCGGGGACCGGCGTGCCGCTCGTGCCGCCCTTCGCCTTGCCGGGGTAATTGGAGATGAAGATGTGCAGCATCTCGGTCGC
>DASWCR010000204.1:0-4715 GCA_036389995.1 Candidatus Limnocylindria bacterium
CGGGCTCGCACTCGGCGACGGGCTCGCACTCGGCGAGGGTGTCGGATCAGGAGACGCGCTCGGTGTCGGCGACGGACTCGGTGATGGTTCAGGTGTCGCGGAGGGCGATGGCGCGGGTGTCGTCGAAGGCGATGGCTCGGGCGTCGCGGAAGGCGATGGCTCGGGCGTCGCTGAGGGCGATGGCGCGGGTGGGGTCGAAGGCGATGGCTCGGGTGTCGCCGATGGCGATGGATCCGGAGAGGTCGATGGCGGAGGCGGGTCGCTTGGAGTCGGCGAAGGCGGAGGTGTCGGCCCATCGTCAGACATCGATGCGGACGTAGGAGTCCACAAGCTCGCCATCTTCGATCCGATTCCGGAGAACGTCTGCGCAGCCGCGACGGTGTTCGAAGACTCGGCTGCGCCCGCGGGTGCATACGTGGGTGCCGGTGTCCTCGATGGCGCCGCGCTGGGCGCCGGCGTCGCTGACGGCCTCGCGGTCGTGGATGGCTGCGCGGAGGTCGACGGCGCCGCGGTCGCCGACGGCTTCACGCTCGGCGCTGCGGTCGCTGATGGGATCGCGGACGGCTTCGCGATCGGTGCGGCACTCGGCGCGGGAGCAGGGGTCGTAACGGGACGCGGCGCGGGTGGTTGCCAATCGAGTGGCTGCACCAACGTCACGCCTGTCGTCGCGTCGTATTGAATGATGCGAACGCCCGACTCGGCTGCCCATGCAGCCAGGCTCGCTGCATCCGTCGGTCGGAGCGTGATGCTGTAGTAGCCGCGCGTCGCGTCGACGAGCGTCGCTTCGAGACGCGGCACCTGCACGAGCGCGAAGCGATCGTTGGTCTCGGGGTCGCGGGCCCAACGAATGAGGACGAGGCCGTTCGCCGCGAGGTATGCGTCGCTATCGGCGCTTGTGTAGACCTTCGGGAAGTACACCCACGCGTTGTCGCTCGAATCGGGATCCGCGTACACGCGGACCTTCGGGATCGCGACGACGAATCGTCCGCTCGAAGTGTCGCCCGAGATGATCGAGAGCTCGAGCGAGCCGACGGTCGCGTCGACGATCGATTGCGCGGTGCCGGGGGGGAAGACCATGACGATCGTGTCGGGGTCGATGCCTTGTTCGATCGTGAGCTTGAGGGGAGTCGAAGCAAGAGGAGAGGCTGAAGGTGATGCGATCGCCTGAGTGGAGTTCTGAGTCGTAACGAGGGGCGCCGCTGGTTTGGCAGATGCGGGCTGATCGATCAGGAGCGCGCTCGTGAGCGGCATGCTGATGAAGAGCACGTACAGCACCACAAACGCGTAGACAAAAGATCGCCATTCGGCGATCCCGATCGTCCGCGATGAACCGCTCCCAGACACGAGGTAACTGGGAGCGATCAATGCGTACTGAGCCCCACCAGACTTCCCCTTCTCTCACGCGCGCCTCGCGCCATCCCCAAACGCGACCTGGCGAATCATGCGGTGCACGTAACAACAACGCAACAACGATCTTCGAAAGATTCGGGTCGTCGGCGAGAGCGCTGTCCTTATATGTCGCTAGTCGAGGCGGTCGGCGAGCGCGTATGCCTCATCGGCGAGCCCGAGCATGTGATCGAGAAGCAGCGTCCAGGCCCGAACGACCTCATGCGCGTCGCGGCGACATTTGCGTTCGAGCCATTCCCGACGTGCGGGGTCGGCGATGCGTGCGAACCAGAATGGAAGCGGCGGCACCATGTAGAGCGCGGCCGACGCGGCGTACGCGAAACGCACAGCGCGCCCGTCTCCACGCCATCCGGCATCGCGCAGACCGTCGACGTATGCCGCGAACGATCTTTCGCTCATTGTCCCGAGCTCGTCTGGTTCCGCGTCGAGCCAGATATGGCTTCCACCGACGAGGATCGCGACCTCCTGACCGAGAGGCGCTGTGCCCACGAATGACCAATCGATGGCCACGGTGCGGAGATCGCCACTGGCCCGCCGCGAGCCGATGAGGTTCGCTCGCCACGCATCGAGATGTGCGAGCGTCTGCGGAAGGGCCTCTAGCCGATCGAAGAGTGGCGCGATCATCGAGTGAAGACGCTCCAGGCGGGCGATAGGCGGCGAGGGGATCGCGACCGCCACAAGCGGATCCGACCAGGTGGCCGGAGAGCGGACCGAATCCAGCCAAGGGATCCAGGTCGTCCAGGAGCGGAGGTATGTGCGGGTGAGGAAAGTCACGTCGGGCACGGGTCGGCCCTGGGCGTAGACACCGTTGAATCGTCCGAGATGGCGCGCAGCGAGGACGTACCGATCGGTCAGCCACCGCGACTCCGACGCTGCGCGGACGTCCTCCAGCCACACGTAGACGTGCTCGTCCTCGTCGACCGCGCCCAAAAGCCGCGGAGCTTCGATCCCCAGTAGCTCCTCGAGCATCCCCGAGTTGTACGCAAGGAACTCACGCTTCCAGTAGTTCCACTGGACGGGGACATCCGTCTCCATGTCGCGGACCCACGCTTTGAGGATCACCGAGAAGCCGTGATCGATTCCTTCGACCAACGCGCGGCCGGTCCAGCGGTAGAGCGCGCGCATGCTGGGAGCCATCCCGATCCAGGTCAGCGGAGCGTGACTCGCCCCAAGCACGCGGACATCGGTCGTCGCGAACAGCTTCCGTAGCGGAGCGTCGAGCGTCCCGGGGTCACCGGCCAGCCGGCCGGCGAGAGTCTCGAGCTCGCTATTCGCCGTCGAGCGTGTTCCCCACCGTCAGCTCGCGCATCCAATCCTCGAGGAGAAGTCCGATCCGGTCGTGCTGAGGCGGAGCGCTCTTAGACATCCGGTGGGAGCGCGGGGGCTCGGGGAGTGGCCGCGCGGCCCAGTGCCTCGCCTGCACTTGCGTGAGATCTTGGGCGCTCGCGGCCATCTGTCCGTTACCTCCAGCTGAACGTCTGAGTACAAGTAGAACTCGTCGGGGTGCGGCCGTAGCGCGACGTCCTTCGCGCTCTTGGCTTAAGCAAGAGCCAGGCCTCGATGGGGTCGTCCGTGAAGACGTCGCCGCGCATCATCACTCTTCGAGGGACAAGGCTGACGCCAGCGCTGTGCGAGGTGAACGGTCCGATCGGTCGTGATTGAGTCGTGAATCGGTGACGACGGGTCGCAAGTTGCCTTGACGATGAGTAAGCGCCGACTTACTCTCAAAAAATCGACGCATTTGCCGCTCTCGGCGAACCCCGACGCCGCGAGATCCTTCGGCTCGTCTCGAGCAAGGAGCTCTCGGTCGGCGACATCGCGCGCCGCTTCGACGTCACGCGGCCGGCGATCTCCCAGCACCTCCGCGTCCTGAAGGAGGCCGGCCTCGTCACCGAGAGGCGGGACGGGACGAAGCGCCTGTACCGCGCGCGACCCGAGACCATCGCGCAGCTCTGGGCCTCCCTCGAGGTCTTCTGGTCCGAGAGTCTGCGTACGCTGAAGGCCGCCGCGGAGCGCGAAGACCAACAGAGGAGGTCAAGGAGGCATGGCCCTCGACACGAAAGTCATTGAGCGGGTGATCACGATCGATGCCCCGCCGGAGACCGTCTTCCGCCTGCTGACCGATCCGGTGCAGTACGTCCGGTGGAAGGGCCGGCTTGCGGAGCTCGAGCCTCGGCGCGGCGGCGCGTTCCGCGTCGAGTTCGGGAGCGCGAAGGACATCGCGGCCGGGAAGTACGTCGAGGTCGTCCGCGATCGGCGCGTCGTCTTCACCTGGGGTTGGGAAGGTAACGAGATGGTCCCGCCGGGATCGAGCACCGTCGAGATCGACCTTCAGCCGATGGGATCGGGAACCCGCCTCCGTCTCGTGCATCGCGGGTTGCCGCAAGAGGCGGTCGCGAGCCATACCGAAGGTTGGGACTACTTCCTCCCGCGTCTCACAGACGTGGCCGAGGGACGACCGGCGCGCGAGGCACCGCAACACACCGAGTCCACGACCTAACCGCAACCCTCGTAACGCCCTCTCGCCGCTGACCGAGGCACGGCGGTCGCTCAGGCTCTGCGGCGGGAGGTACGAATGCCGACAACCATTTCCGCCGGCGACACCGCATGGCTTCTCATGTCAGCCGCTCTCGTGATGCTCATGACCCCTGCGCTCGGTTTCTTCTACGGCGGTCTCGTCCGGAGGAAGAACGTCCTCGCGACGATCATGCACAGCTTCTTCATCCTCTGCCTCATCAGCGTGCAGTGGGTCCTCTGGGGCTACACGCTTGCGTTCGGTCCGGACAAGGGCGGGATCATCGGCGGCCTTGACTGGCTCGCGCTCCGGGGTGTCGGTCAGGAGCCGGGTCCGTATGCGGCGACCGTTCCGCACCAGGCGTTCATGGTCTTCCAGATGATGTTCGCGGTGATCACGCCGGCGCTCATCACCGGTGCGTTCGCCGAGCGCAAGCGCTTCAAGGCGTTCGTCATCTTCACCTTGCTCTGGGCCACGTTCGTCTATGACCCGATCGCGCACTGGGTGTGGGGCGGCGGCTGGCTCGGACAGCTCGGCGCTCTCGACTTCGCGGGTGGCACCGTCGTGCACATCACGAGCGGCGTGTCCGCCCTCGTCGCCGCGCTCGTGCTCGGACGCCGCGTCGGTTACGGCCGCGACGCGCTCGAGCCGCACGACGCGACGATGACCGTCCTCGGTGCATCCCTTCTCTGGTTCGGCTGGTTCGGCTTCAACGCGGGAAGCGCGATAACCGCCGGCGGTCTCGCGGCGAATGCCTTCGTCGTGACGAACACGGCGGCGGCAATGGCCGCGC
>DASWCR010000205.1:0-2807 GCA_036389995.1 Candidatus Limnocylindria bacterium
GATGCCGAAAGTGCGCGCGGGGTTGAGCGAGGTGAGCTCCGCGAGCCGCGGCGCGGTCAGGCGACCGCGAAGCAGCCCGAACGTGACGAGCACCGGCAGCATCGTGGCGAGGCCCGCGAAGCCTGGCCGCTCCTCCCACACCGTCGCGCCGGTCTTGAGGATCGGGACGTGGTCGGTGCCGATGAGGTCCACTTCGTTCCGCGCGATCGCATCCCAAAGGTGCTCGCGCTCGGCGGTATTGCGGAGGGGCGGACTCACCTTCCCGATGGCCGGTCCCTGGGAAGCGAGACGCTCGTCGTCGATCGTGAGTGCGAGGTAGTGCGGGCAGGTCTCGATGACGACGCGCGCGCCGCGCGCACGGGCGGCGGAAGCGGTGCGAATCGCGGCACCGGTCGTCGTGTGCACGACGTACACGGGGCAGCGCTGCAGCTCGCCGAGCCAGACGATGCGAGCGACGGCTTCTTCTTCGATGAAGTCGGGGTGCGACAGCGCGTACGCGCCGAGGTCGGTCCGTCCGGTGTGATGGGCGCGGTCATTGAGGAACAGATAGAGGCCCTGGTTTTCGGCGTGGACCATGCAATACGCGTAGGGCCCGAGCTCGCGGATGAGCTCCATCGAGCGGAAGAACACTCCGTCGTCGACCGCGACCAGACCGATCGGATTACCTGGCGCATACCCCCCCATGTACAGCTTGTAGCTGCGCACGCCCCAGCGCTCGGCGTACTGGGGGATCTCCTCCGCCTGAGCGAGACTCGAGATGATGAAGTGGAAGGCGGTGTCGAGCGCCATCGCTCGCTTTGCCGTCGCGAGGTCGGTCTCGAATGTCTCGAGAAACGTCGTTGGGCTGCGCCTGTATTGGAGGAGCGTCGTCACACCGCCGGCCGCGGCGCTCATGCACTCGGTCACGAGGTTCTGCTCATAGGGGAACGCGCCTCCGAGATGCACGTGGGGGTCGACGAGACCCGGAAACACGAGCCGGCCACGCGCGTCGACCCTGGTCTCCGTATCCGGGAGCGTGTCCTCGGTCCCGATCGCGACGAACTTCCCATCGCGGACCGCGGCGCCGCCCTCGACGATACCGGCGGGTGTGACGAGACGCGCGTTCGCGATGAGAAGGTCCGACTTCCGCATGCGGCGAGTACGGTACGCGACTTGACCCCTCTTCCGCCCGTGCCTACTGTCTCGCATCTGGACATGCCACCTCGCGAAGCGAGACGGGACGAGGGCGCGAAACCGGCGTCGGGCATGTCCGCGACCGTCGCCCCGACGCGAAAGGCCGTCGCCACCAAGTGGGACGACATCCCTGACGAGTTCGTGCGCGACGGCGTGCGGCGTCGCGGCTTCGGCAACGACGGCGCACTCCTCGTGATGAACGAGCTCACGCCTGGCATGAAGGTCTTTCCGCACGTTCACGAGGACTTCGACCAGATCGCGACGATCGTCAAAGGCACGGCGATCTACCACGTGAACGGGGTCGGTCATGAAGTCGGTCCGGGGTCGCTCATCCTGATCCCCGCGGGCCAGCCGCACTACATCGAGCCGACCGGCACGGAGAAGGTCCTCAACCTCGACGTGTTCGGACCGGCGCGGAAGGACCTGATCCACCTTCTGGACTGGATGAAGGGGCGCTGAGCCAGAGGACTGGCTCGCTCCTCACGCCGATCGACCTCTCGCGCATCCTCACGGTCGCCGAGTTTCAGGCGATCGCCAAGCAGCGCCTGTCTCCGGGCGCGTACGTGTACGTCGCGGGGGGCGCGGGCGACGAGCGCACGATGCGCGAGAACATCGAAGCCTTCGCGCGGTGGCGCTTCATGCCGCGGGTGCTCGTGGACACGAGCGCGCGAGATCTCTCGACGACCATCCTCGGACGTCGCGTGACGATGCCGATCGGGATCGCGCCGCTCGCGCTGCAGGGCCTTCTCGATCCTGAGGGCGAGGTCGCGACCGCGCGCGCCGCGACGGCCGCCGGCGTCTTCATGGGGCTCAGCATGGGTTCGAACCGCACCATCGAGGACGTCGCGGAGGCGGCGGCGTGCCCCCTGTGGTTCCAGCCGTACGTCACCGATGACCACGCGCTGATGCGCGATCTCGCCGCTCGCGCGGAGGCCGCGGGATATGCGGCGCTGTGCGTGACGGTGGACTCGCCGGTGTCCGGGCGGCGGGACGGGGCCATCCGCGAGCCCGTCGAGCTGCCGGAAGGCATCGTGTGGGCGAACATGCCCGCTGATCTTCAGCGGCCCGGGCGAGGGAAGTGGCTCACCGGCGGCGACCGGTACGGCTGGAGCGACCTCGATCGCCTCGCCGCGGCGACCTCGCTGCCGCTCGTCGTCAAGGGGATCCTCGCGCCCGCGGACGCGATCCTCGCCGTCGAGCACGGCGCACGCGCGATCGTCGTGTCGAACCACGGCGGGCGCCAGCTGGACGATTCGATCGCGACGCTCGACGCGCTCCCCGCGATCGTCGCCGCGGTCGCAGGTCGTGCCGAGGTCTTGATGGACGGCGGCATCCGGCGCGGCATCGACGTGCTCAAGGCGCTCGCGCTGGGCGCGCACGCGGTCCTCATCGGGCGCGCGGCGGCGTGGGGGCTTGCCGCAGCGGGTCAGGCGGGCGTCGAGCGCGTGCTCGAGATGCTGCGTGTTGAGCTCTCGGTGGCCATGGCCATCGCCGGCGTCACGGATGTGGAGCGCGTGGACCCGGGGCTCCTCATCGCGCGGACGTGATCAGTACGTCGGCGTGAAGAAACGCGACAGCACGGGCTCCTCGCGGGTGATGAACTCGAGCACCGCGGGCCGGCCTTCCATGGTGAT
>DASWCR010000206.1:0-6947 GCA_036389995.1 Candidatus Limnocylindria bacterium
ACGCTGCGCTCGCGAGCTTCGGGAGCTGGCTGAGCAGAATCGTCCGAAACCGCTGGGCGGGCGGCGAGAGCGGGATGTCGCGCGCGTGGACAAGGGAGAAGTGCCGGCGCACGCGCCAGCCCACAACTTTCACGATCGCGAGCGTCCCGGCTGCGAGCTCGGTCATCAGGGCAAAGCGGCTTATCCCGCTGACCCCCGCGCCGTTCGCGACGGCGAGCTTCACCGCTTCCCAGGACGGCAGCGAGATCCGACGCGTGGGCGTGATGCCGAGGTCGCGCCACGCGGCCTCGAACGCGGCGCGGGTCGACGACCCTTCCTCGCGCGAGATCCAGGTGAGATTCTCGAGGTCGCGAAGGGTCGGCCGCGACCGCGCGACCGCCGGTGCCGCGACGACGACGATGTCGTCCTCGAGCAGCGTCTCGCTGTCCACGTCACGCGCGGCCGTGAACCCTCCGACGATGGCGAGCTCCGCGCGGTGGGCGCGGACGAGCTCGACGATCGGCTCGGACGTACCGATCTGAACGTCGAGCTCGACCCGGGGATGGGCGGCGTGGAACGCGGCGATCGCGCCGACAGCGAGGTACATCCCATTACCTGAGGTCGCGATCGCGAGGCGGCCGGTCTCGGCCCCGGCGAGCGAACGGGCGCCTCGCGCCGCCTGCGCGACGAGCGCCTCGGCCCGCTCGATGTGATCGGCGACGAACTCGCCCGCGGGGGTCAGACGGATCCGACGCGGTCCTCTGATCACGAGCTGCGTTCCGAGCTCGGCCTCGAGCTCGGCGACGTGCTTCGACACGGCCGGCTGGCTGATTACGAGCTCTTCGGCCGCGGCCGAGAAAGAGCCTCGGCGCGCCAGCGCGGCGAACGCGCGTAAACGGGCCTCAAGCTGCATGAGCGCCAGTTATAGCTCAGATAGGAACTATGTATTGGAGTTCTAGCTTCGGCTAGACGAGTTTGGCCATGGACCGCTCATCCGGCGGTCCGGAGGCATGAAAGGCATGGGCATCGAGATCAAGAGCAAGCTGCGCTTCAGCACGGTCCTCGCGACTGTCGCGGTCCTCGTCTCGTCGTGCGGCGGTCGCGCCGCCGCGCCGAGCACTGCACCGATCCCAAGCCCAGCGCCACCGTCGTACGAGCTCTGGGTGGTCGACCAGGGCGACACCACGCCGGCCGGAGGCGGAACGCTCTACATCTACAAGGGCGTGAGCCTGGGCGACGCCGCGCCGGCGCCCGCTTACACCGTAAACCTCGGCGAAGCCGCTCTTGGTGTCGGCGACGGCGTCGGCAAACATGGCCACAGCATCGCGTTCAACCCGGCGATGACCCACGCGGTCATCTCGTTCGTGGATAGCGGTCATGTGCAGGTCATCCGCGCCTCCGACCGCAAGGTCGTCGCGAGCATCAAGATGACCGGCAGCGCGGCGGGCGCGGCACAGCCACACGCGACCGCGGTCACCCCGGCGGGCGACGCGATCATCGTCGCGAACCAGGGTGGCAAACGCCTTCAGCGCATCGCCGCCGACTTCAAGAACGACGTTTACAAGCTCGACAGTGCCGCGGACCTTGACCTCTCGGTTCTTGAGGACGCCGATCATCCCGGCAACCTTCCAGTGACCCCGGTGTTTACGCCCGACGGCCGCTACGTCTACGTCCCGATGCGCGGTGGCGGCTCATACCTCGTCGATTACCAGGCGACACCCATGAAGGCGGTCGCGACACTCGGCAAATCCGCGATCGGACCTCAGTCGTGCTGCGCCACGTTCGTGAAGGACACGATCTGGACGACGGCGCAGGGCGGCGCAACGGCGACCACGACGAGCTTCAATCTGTATCAGGTCACGGGCCTGCCCGATAAGCCGGTCGCGAAGAAGATCCTTTCGCGCACAGGGAGCGTCGAGTCACATAGCGTGATCCCGGTCGGCCGGTATCTCTGGGTGGCGGACCGCTTCGGGAACACGCTCGACATCGTCGACCAGACCGGAGACGCGAGAACGCTGAGCCTCGCGTCTGGACCGCTCGCCGGGCGCGATCCAGCGCCCGACATCATGGCGCTCTCGCCGGATGAGTCGACCGTCTTCGTCGCGCTCCGCGGCAAGACTCCCATGACGAGCAACATCAAAGGACTCGACAACGCGGTCGGCGACGTCGGTGGCTTCGCGATCATCTCGGTGAAGGACGGCGGGCGCGACGCGACTGTCAGCTCCGTCGTTGCCCTTCCGCTCGCCGCCGGCGCGAGCGTCGTCGATCCCCACGGCCCACGCGTGCGGATCGTCAGGTAGCGGATTCACCAAAGACGAGTGGCCGTCGCCCTGGGGCCCCTGCCCCATCAGGGGCCCCTACCCCTGGGGCCCTACCCCTGGGTGGCGGCCCTTTCTTTAGGGTTTGGTCGGAGCTGACAAAAGCGAGAGCGGATCGATCGGGACGCCGTTCTTCATCACGGCGTAATGCAGGTGCGGACCGGTCGTGATCCCCGTGAGCCCGATGAAGCCGATCACCTGGCCGGCCTTCACGGCCTGCCCCGCCTTCACACGCGGCAACGCGAAGGTGTCGTCAAGGTGCGCGTATTCCGAGACGTAGCCGCCCGGATGCGCAATGAGCACGATCATCGCGCCGTCAGGAAGATGACCGACGAACGCGACCACACCGTCGCTCGCCGCGGTCACGGGCGTTCCCAGGGGCGCCGCGATGTCGATCGCGGCGTGGAAGTGCGCGTACGACGCGCCGCCGTACGTCGCGGGCGGCTCGAGCTCGAATGACGTCGGGCCGAACGGCTGCGTGAGCACTCCGCGAACGGGCAGCGACCATGCGCCGGCGTCACCGTCGCGGACCATCGCCGACGCGACGAGCTGTGCGAGCGCGGTCTGCGCGTTGGTGGCGTCCTGCGCAAGGGCGGTCAGGACGGCGACCTGGGCCGCCTTCGCCTCCGTGTCCCCGGCCGCTGCCGCGGCGGCGAGCGACCTCGCCCGATCGCGCAGCCGGGCGAGCTGCGCCTGCTTCGCCCCGACCGAACCCTTGAGCGTCGCGAGGAGATCGGCGCGCTCCGTGAGCTTGGTTTGCGCGGCGAGCAATCCGCTCTGCAGCGAGAGAAGGTCATCGAGCGCTTCCCGCTGCTCTGTGCCCAGATCCGTCGGCACTTTGTCGGTCGGCATCGCGGCGAGCCGGAACGCCTCCCGCTCGAGGCGGTCGTGCAGCGTCCGGCGAGCGTCGGCCTTGGCCTGCAAGGCTGCGATATCGGCATTCACCGCATCCAGATCCTCCGCGACCTGCGCGATCTGCGGATCAAGGCCGGCGAGCTCGTCCTGGGCGACCCTCGCCTGAGCCTCGATCACCTGCGCGAGCGAGCGCGCGTTCGCGAGGAGGGCCGCGTCACGGGCGCGGGCTGCCTCGGCCTCCGCGCGGGCCGCCTCGGGATCGGGTGTCGGACGGGGAGACGGCGCCGCCGGAGAGGCGCTGGCCGCAGGAGTCGTGTCGGTCGGCGACCGCGATGGGGAGGTTGAAGGAGTCGCGATCGGGGATGACGATGGCGAACGCGCCGGCGTCGGGGACGCGGAAGGGCTCGCTGATGGTGTGGACGTGGGGCCATCGGCCATCGCCGGCGTCCCAAGAAAGGACACGCTGAAGACGACCGCTAGAAGCGGTGGCGCGAGGAAGCGGTGTATTTGCAAACCTTCGAAAAGAGTGCCGTATTGCCCTCAGAGAGCGGACACAAGACTTCTAAGCGAGCGGGCGAGGCCGTTCTAGCTAGTCTCTTCGCCTACCTTGCCGGTCGCCCCGATCCTGTTCGTCGTGACCTCCCGCGCTTCGTGCTCGCGCAGCAGTCGTTCAGCCTCGCCCTCGCGGTTCTTCGCGCTCACGGTGACCATCAGACCACCGGGAACGAATTTCCCTTTGTCGTCGGTGGCGGCGCCGCGGGCTACGAGCGAGATCTGGTCGTCGGTGAAACCGCGCTCGAGGAGCGCGTCGACCGCTGACTCCGCCGTTTCGCGATCCGGGAACATCGCCACGACCGCGACGTGCTCGCTGGGAACCTGGACTTCCTGGACGTCGTCTGGTTTTGTTTCCATCACTACCTCCAAGGTTTAGGCCGCAGGCCGCGTGCCAGCTAGGACTCGGGCGTCATCTCGCCCGCTCGGATAGCGACCACGAGCCGATTTTCGGGCGGGGGCACCGGGCAGTTGTAGTGGGGCGAGAACGCGCACGCCGGGTTGTAGGCGCGATTGAAGTCGACGAGATAGCCCCCGTCGTCGAGCGCGTCGAGATCGAGGTAGCGTCCGATGTGGTACGACTCGCGGCCATTCGTCCGGTCCTTGAAGAAGATCTGCAGCGAATCCTCTGGAACACCGGGCTCGAGAAGACGGGTCGCGGCGACGCGACACTCGGTGCCTTCGAGTGAGAACGTAAACCAGCCAACGCGCTCGGCCGTCCGATCCCGCTCCCGCGTCGACTCGAGCGCGATCTTCTCCCGGTCCGGTTCGAGCGCGAGGATGAATCGAAGGCTCGGTGAGTATGGAAACCATCGCGGTGCGATGGGCTCGCGTTTGGCGTCGGGGTCGATGATCACGACCGCGGGCGCATTCTGGTGCGAAAGCCGCAATCGATAGCGGCCGAGCCGCACGATCCCGGGGCCGCGCTTGAACCCATCGACGCGGAAGCCGTCGTCCGTCGCCGCGATGGTGACCGCGGCGCCGGCCTCAGCGAGCTCCACGTCGCCCTTCGCGCCGAAGCGGAGGGAATGGCCGACCGGAAGCTCGTGGCGCGAGATCGCGGCCAGAAAAGACTCCGGGCCGCTCAGCCATTCGCGATAGCTCTCGCGGCTCTCCTCGACTTCCCGGGCAGCCTCGTCCGTCGGTGTCACGGCGGGAGTATCGCTAGCCGGCGCGTGCCGGTCGAGGCGGACGAGGGAGGCCGCCGGTACGACGAGCGCGCTTTCGCGGCTCGGTGACCGGCGGCCTCGCGGCTTCTAGGCGCGTGCGGTCTGCTGCTCGGTCTCCACGGTGACGCTCGGATCGCTCTGGAAGAGCGAGAACTTGTTGCCCTCGGTGTCGACGCAGGGCGCGAACCAGCCCTGGGCTGGGATGGCCATCTTGTCGTCGGACTTCCCGCCGAGGTCGCGGACCTTGGCGATCGACGCGTCGATGTCGTCGGTGTCGAAGTACACGACCGGACCGGGATCCCCTTGCATCGGATTGATCGCACCCCCGGGGCTCGCTCCGTCGATCACGTAGTACTCGATACCCGGCATTTCCGAGTCCTTGTACTTCCATCCGAAGAGCGAGGTGTAGAAGCGCTTCGCGCGGTTTGCGTCCTTGGCGTTGATCTCGAAGTGAACGATGTTTCCAGCCATGGATTCCTCCCCGCGTTTGCTGTCGCAAGGGTAGACCCTTGATCGGGCCGCGGTTCCACGCTCCCAGGAGTGGCTTCTCGTAACGGCGCCGTAACTGGCACGGGTTCCGCGATCATGGAGTGACGATGAACGAGCTCATTCACGAATTCGCGAGCGAGATCGCAGACGCAGACGGCCACATGTACACGGCGCGAGCTATGGGCCGGCGGCGTGCGGGTCGGACCGTATGGGAGGGTTGGCTCGAGTTCGCGCCGGTCGGCGGTCGCGGGATCGTGCGGCGGAGTCAGATCGAGACGACGCAGCCGAGTCGCGAGGCGCTCACGTACTGGGCGACCGGGATCGAGTCGGTGTACCTCGAGGGCGCACTCGAACGCGCCATCGCCTCACGATCGGATCGCCGGACGAGATCCACGTAGGGTCGCCGCGTCAGGCGGCGTCCGGAAGATCGAGGTCGCCGGGTGCGAAGAGGTCCGACAGCGACCGCGCACACGCAAGCTGCTCCGCCGCTTCCGCAACGTCCTCCACCGTCAGCGCGTCGATTGCGACAGCCTCGACGTGGATCGCGAGGAACTGGCGCTCACATCCGCCGCAGGTGACCTCGAGGAGGCGCGTCTCTTCGAAGTGCCGGACCTCGCGCACGAGTGCGCGGTCCAGCGTCGTTCCGCAGGCCCTGCAGCTTCCGGTGAGTCCTTCAGCGCCGTTCATGACGTGTTCGTATAGGCATAGCGAGTGCCAAGCGAGCGTGGCCCATCTTGACGGTTGAGTAACGGATCGGCTGACGCGATCAGCGCATCGTCACCTGACGCGCGAGGCACTCGGCGAAGTCCTGGATCAACTGATCGGCCTTCCGCTTGATGGAGGCCTGACCGAACTCGCCCAACCGGCCCATGACGGTGAGATCCGTGCCGATGCGCAGCTGCGTCTCGGCTTCCTTCTCGACGAGGGCGAGATCCAAGGTGGCGCGGATCGCGCCGCCGACGCGCGAGTCCTTCGCGTCCGCGCGGATCGAGGCGGTCCCCGCGGCCTCGTCTCGGGCGATGATCGCGAAGTCGCCGTCGAGCACCAGGCGGACCGGACCTATCTGCACGGCGAGCGTCCCCTGGTATCGCTCCTTGCCGTTGGGGCGGACAGAAGCGACGCCCGGCACGCAGCGCGCCGCCGCGGGGATGTCCATGAGCCGTGCCCAAACCTTGTCCTTGGGCGCCGCGACCATGGCGGTGTGTGTGAACTTTACGTCCGACCTCCCGTCGAAACGCTAGTTGGCGGCGGACTCCTGGATCCAGCGGACCGACTTCGCGCAAGGGCAGCCGCCGCCCATGCGCGCGAGCCGGGGCATCGAGCTGATGGCTTCTTTGAGAGGCATCTCACCGAGGCTGACCTTGCGCTGCAGATCGGCCCAGTGCTTGGTGTCGATCGACGCGCGGTACGCCTCGGGTAGATTCGCGAGGACGTGCGCCACGTACTGCTCCACGTCGCTGAAGCTTTCTCCTTTGGTGCCGACCATCTGGTACGCGTACTCGCCGCGCCGGCGGAAGAAGCGGCGGTCGGGAAGCCGCAGCAGGTCCTCCGGCCGAACGCCGTCGACCGCCTCGCCCGCCTTGAT
>DASWCR010000207.1:0-2388 GCA_036389995.1 Candidatus Limnocylindria bacterium
TGGAGATGCGCAGGCGCTACCGGCTCATCGGCGGATCTCCGCTCGTGAATATCACCCGCGCGCAGGCCGAGGCGCTCGCGGACGTGCTCGGAACGGATTTCCGAGTCCGGGCGGGCATGCGCTTCTCGGAGCCCGCGATCGAGTCGGAGGTCGACGCGCTCGTCGCCGAGGGCGCGAAGCGCATCGTCGGCGTCCCGATGTCGCCGCAGTGGTCGGACCGACTGATGGCCGGTTACGAGCGGGCCGTGGCCGAGTCCTCTCCGGTGCCGTTCGCGATCGTTCGCTCGTGGTGGTGCGCGCCGTCGTTCGTCGCGGCGATCGCGGCAGAGGTCAGACAGTCGCTTTCCGAGCTCGCGGGCGTCTCGCCCGCGATCGTGCTGACCGCTCACAGCCTGCCACGTCGGGTCTTCGAGGCCGAGCCCCAATACGTCGACGAGCTCAAACAGACGGCGCGCGCCGTTGCCGCGAAAGCCGGCCTCGAACAGTGGTCGTTCGCGTACCAGAGCGCGGGGCACACCGCCGAGGAATGGCTTCGGCCCGATCTGGTCGACCTGTTCCCGTCGCTCGCGGCCCAGGGTGCGACCGACGTGCTCGTGGCGCCGGTCCAGTTCCTCGCGGACCACCTCGAGGTGCTCTACGACCTCGATATCGCGGCTGCCGCACAGGCCCGCGACGTAGGACTCCGATATCACCGGATCGCGATGCCGAACACGCGGCCCGAATTCATTCGCGCCCTCGCGGCGATCGTTCGCGCGCTATGAGGCGTGGGAGGCGCGCCAGGCGCGGTGCGAGAGGAACACGGCGCGGATCGTGGCGATGATCGCGAGCAGACTGGTGAGGATGGTCCAGTCGAGGTAGACGAAGGTCGCGGCGATCGAGGCGAAGAAGAGGATGAGGATCGCGCGCGGGTCGTGCTCTCGCGTGGCGAGGCTCGCTATCAGCAGTAGCGCGACCCAGAGCGGGTCGGCATGGCCGGCCAGGCCGACGAACACGATCGCGTCCGCGCCGAGCGTGACCGGTTCGCGCCGGCCGCCGACGAGGAAGGCGAGCGCGAGAGCCGCGAGCGGCCAGAGCCCGAGCCAGAGGGCGAGCCCGGCGATGACCGCGAGGCCGAGGCTCAGGTACGCGGAGTAGTAGCCGATCTTGATGCCCATTTCCTCCGCGCGCGAAGATGCCGGTACACGAAGTAGGTGATGACCACGAGGGGCAGCCCAATCAGGACGTACACGATGTACGGCTCGGCGAGGCGCCGGACCATCGGCCCCAAGGCGGCGCCGATCGTGACCCAGAACGTCCAATAGATGCATGCGGCGACGAAGACCGCGGGCGAAAACTGGGGGAGGGGCACCCTCGCGGTCCCGGCGATGAGCGACATGACCACACGTGCTCCGGGGACGAGTCGGCCGACGACGACCGCTATGAAGCCACGACGATGGATCCGTTCGGTCCAGCGATCGACCTCGGAGGGATCGACGTCGATCCATGTCGCGAGCCGGTGTGCAACGGTCGGTCCGAAGCGCCGCGCGAGGAAGTACGGCACGAGCGTCCCGGCGGTCGACGCGAGAGCGCACACGAGCACGACCTGCGCGAGCTCCGGCAGGTCGCCGCGCGCGCGGTAGCCGTAGAAGGCGATGACGACGTCGGTCGGTGCGGGGAGCGGAACGCCGGCCTCCTCGATCGCGACCACGAAGAAGAGAACGACGTACTGGTGCTCGAGTACCGCGAGAAAAAGCAAACGGATCGCGTCGCGGATCACGGGCGGCAGGCTCATGCGCGGCAGAGCCTAGCGAGAAGGACTATTTTCGATCAGAGCAACGCACTTCGGGGAGGCAGTCCATGCCAGCAAAGCGTCGTTCCACCACTTCCGCGCGCCGTGCGAGCGCGTCCCCGCGAGAGACCCCTAACTTCTTCGATCG
Organism: Candidatus Limnocylindria bacterium; assembly: GCA_036389995.1. Taxonomy (GTDB): domain Bacteria; phylum Chloroflexota; class Limnocylindria; order P2-11E; family P2-11E; genus 3-1-20CM-2-70-9. The sequence goes on from DASWCR010000207.1 coordinate 1,917, forward strand.
CCTCGAGTGGCGGAACGCCGGCCCGTACCGGGGCGGGCGCGTCGCCGCGGTTGCGGGCGATCCGCGGGAACGCAACACCTTCTACTTCGGGTCGACCGGCGGCGGTGTTTGGAAGACGATGGACGGCGGCCAGTACTGGGAGAACACCACCGACAAATTCTTCAAGCGCGCGTCGGTCGGTGCTATCGCGGTGGCGCAGGCCGACCCGAATGTGATCTACGTCGGCATGGGCGAGAGCTGCATCCGCGGAAACGTCTCGCATGGCGACGGCGTGTACCGATCGACCGACGCAGGCCAGACGTGGGCGCATCTCGGTCTTGAGGACACACGCAACATCGGCAAGGTCCGCGTCCACCCCGACGACCCGGACACCGCGTATGTCGCGGCGCTCGGTCACGCCCACGGCCCGAACACCGAACGCGGCGTCTTCCGGACGCGTGACGGCGGGAAGACGTGGAAGAAGGTCCTCTAC
>DASWCR010000208.1:0-2474 GCA_036389995.1 Candidatus Limnocylindria bacterium
CAGCAACACCGCGACGGCGGTGCCGTGCGCGACGTGGCACCAGCCGCCCAAGGGAAGGGCCATCGCGTGCACGTTGCCGAGCCGCGTGTTGGAGAACGCAAGGCTCGCCGAGACGACGGCGCGCATCATCCGCTCGCGCGCCTCCATATCGGCGCCGTCTTTCACCGCGGCCGCGAGCGACCGCCCGACGTTCCGGATCGCTTCCAGGCAGAGCGCCTGCGTCATCGGGTAGGCGTTCTTGCACACGAACGACTCGATCGCGTGAACCAGCGTGTCCATCCCGGTGATCGCGGTCACGAATGCTGGGCACGTCCGCGTCATCTCGGGGTCCTCGAGGGCATAGAGCGCGGCGGCGTTCGCGCTGATGATCACGAGCTTCTTGTTCTGCGCCGGGTCCGCAATAACGCTGTTGATGGTGATCTCGGCGCCGGTGCCTGCCGTCGTCGGAATGGCCACGACGGGGGCAGCGGGCTTCGGAACCCTGTCGATGCCAACGTAATCGAGGACGGTGCCGCCGTTGGTGAGGAGCGTCGCCGCCATCTTCGCGGTGTCGATCGCCGAGCCGCCGCCCACCGCCACGAACGCGTCGGCCCCCATTTCCCGCGCGCGCTCGTAGCAGCGCTGCACCTCACCGACGCCCGGATCGGGAACGACCTCGTCGTAGACCCCGTAAACGAATCCAGCGTCGCGGAGCCGCTCCTCGATGGGCGTGACAAGGCCTGCGTTGCGCACGCCTTTGTCGGTGACCACCAGAACGCGTTTCGCGCCGATCTGCTGCAACGGAGTCGCGACCGTGAGCGCGACTCCGCGGCCGAAGCTGATGCGCGTGGGGATACGGAAAACGTCGATGCGGGTGGGGGTCACGCGCCCGAGTTTAGGCGCCTACTCCCGGACATATTCGTCCCGTCCGACTCCGTCAAAAGCGTCCGCTTCGCATGCAGCAGCGCTTGAAAACGCCTCCCGCTTCCGCAGGGGCACGGGTCGTTTCGTCCGAGCTTCTCAAAACAGCTCCTTGTCGCCGCGGACCACGCGGACGCCGCGCTTCACGCGCGACTCCGACGGGTAGCCCTTGCGGCGCTTAGAGGTCGGCTCGAAAGGAATTCAAGTTCTGATCGCGCACGTAACACCTCCGGTCCGGTAGCGACGATAACCGCCGCGATCCCGGCCGGAATGTGATTTGCGCTAAGGTCGCGGGCGCCCGCTGGTGTCGATCGCGCCGCCCGCGTTCGGCGGCGTTCCCCGTTGCACGGTCTTCTTCCCGCGTCTGCGATACGCGCGCCACGCTTTACCGGTCATCGAATCTCCGTGCCGATCCTCGACGAAGGTGTCGACGCGCGTAAGCAATACGGCGAGCAGGGCCGCCGCGATCGCGCGCCACAACGTGAACGCGAGGAGGCGGACGCAGCCACCGAGACAGCAGCCCACGCGTTATGCCACGACGCCGGACTGAACGATCGGCAAAGTGTGCAACGCGCGAGGTACGAGCAAGACGGATGCCCTCGTGGGCCGGCCGATGTGCTCGTACGCGATATCGAGGCCCTCTTCAACGTCGACGGCCGCGCGGAGTTTCGCGAGGCGCACAATCTCCGGCGCTTCGGACGCGGCAACGATGATCTGGCACCACTGGAGCGTGAGCGCGACCATGACGGCGCGCTGTTCGCCCCCCGCGAAATGACGTCGCGCCTCCTCAACGACCGCAGCCGGCGATGCCGCGCGCTCGAGCGCCGCGAGAAAACGCTGCTCACCCGCGCCCTCGCCCGCGCCCTCCTCGAGACGCGCCGGGATCACGATCGCGCCACCCTCGCGAACGACCGGCGTCGGCGCGAATCGCAGGTACGTCGCCGCGCGCGACGCCTGATAGAGATTCACGTCCTTCGGGTGACCCACGCCGGCGATCACGATGTCGTACTGCTTCGGGATCGGCCGCGTGTAAAGGGCCGCGGCCTTCGCGACGAGATCGGCCAGGACGGCGTCGGGCTCGCCCGCCGCGACCGCGACGACCCGCTCGCGGTCATCAGTCACGACGTTGAGGCAAAAGCGCAGGCCCGCGCGACGCGCGATCTCACGAATGGTCTCGTGGAATGGGTTGCCCTCGATCTTCGCGAGCCGCACGCCTGGATCCTCCAGAAAGCGCATGCCATGCGTCGCGGTGATCACCGGCTCGCCACTGCATCCGATCGCGACGGTCTTCCGTCCGCCCGAGTAGCCGGCGTACTGGTGCGGCTCGACGATCCCCGTTGCGACCACGAGGTCGGCGTCCTTCACGAGCTTCTGTGTGGAGCCCGGCACGCCGTACGGGGGGATCGTCCCGAGGTCGGCCCACATCGCTGGGTCGCGCCCATTCGAGTCAACGACCCGCACCCGATCAACGACCGTGCCGAGCTTGTCCCGTTTCTCGGCATCCGTCGTCGCGCGATGCAGCCCGACGGCGACGATGACGGTGACCTGCGCGTCGGGTATGCCGCCTGCGTTCA
>DASWCR010000209.1:0-4458 GCA_036389995.1 Candidatus Limnocylindria bacterium
CCGTCTCACCTTCGGTGCGGATGCACGCCTATTACATCGTCCGCGGCGACCGGATGCTCATCCTTCGCTATGCCACGGGACCGGGTACCGAAGGCCCGCACGGGGTGACCGAGCGCACGCTGCAGGAGATGGTCGGATCGATCACGCTCGACTAGCGACTCGTCCGCGCGTGGAGCCGCGCTCCCGCATTTACGCAGGCCCGCAAGCGCCGAACCGCTCTACTTGCGCTTCCCCTTCTTGCCCTTCTTCTTTGCGCCCTTTTTCTCGGCGCGCGCACGGCGCGAGCGTGGAGATAGGGGAGCCTCCGGCTTCGCGACCGCCGGGGAAAGCGGCACGACAACCGGTTCGATGCGAGGCGCGACGGTCGTTCGCTGGATGAAATAGACGGTCCCGGTGGGGGCCGTCATGTTCAGGTGCCGGACCTCGAGCTCCGCCTCCGCGAAGTGATGCACCACTCTGCGGACGCTCACGTTCTCCGGGCGCGGTGTGAAGTTGCGGAACGAGTCAAGGCGGACGACGGCATAGGCGTCTTGCTGGTCGGGGACTCGTGTCGTCGCCACGCGGAGAGGTTACTAGCGGTCGTAGAGCTCGAGGATCTCCCGGCGGAAGGGCACGCCTGCCTTGGCACGAAGTTGATCGAACTCGTCGAAGTCCCACTCCCCCACAAAGGTGACGGCGACCCCGGTCTTGCCGGCGCGGCCGGTTCGCCCGACCCGGTGGGTAAATACGTCGGCGTCTTCGGGAAGGTCGTAGTTGACCACGTGGCTGATGTCTTCGATATGCAGCCCTCTGGCGGCGACGTTCGTCGCGATCAATACGTGGAGATCCCCCTCGCGGAATCGCTCAAGGGTGCGCTCGCGCTCGCGTTGGGTCATGTCGCCGTGGATTGCCGCGACGTTGTGCTTTTTCTTCTTCAGCTTGTCTTCGAGATCGTCGACGCCGCGCTTGGTGTGCCGGAAGACGAGCACCTGATCGGTTTCGTAGCGACGGAGAAGCTCCTCGAGGGCGCGGACCTTGTCCTGCTCCAGAACCTCGACGTACACCTGGTCGACGCTGTCGACGTTCTGCTTCTCCGGCTCGATCGCGACCTCGACCGCGTTATGGCTGAAGCGCTGGGCGAGCTCGCGCACGTCGGCGACGAGGGTCGCGCTGAAGAGAGCGGTCTGCCGACGCTCCGGCGCCCGCCGCAGCAGGCGCCGCACTTCGGGTGCGAAGCCCATGTCCAGGAGACGGTCGGCCTCGTCCAGCACGACCACGAACAGGCCGGACAGGTCGAGATTTCCCTTTTCGATGTGGTCGAGAAGACGGCCGGGCGTCCCGATCACGATCTGCGTGCCGCGCGCGAGCGCGCGCTCCTGCGGTCCGTATGGGACGCCGCCGTAGATCGCCACCTCGTGGGACTTGCGGTACTTCCCGATCGCGCCGAACTCGCGTGTCACCTGAAGCGCGAGCTCGCGCGTCGGCACGACGACGAGGGCCTGCGGCCGCTTGAGGGTCGCGTCGACCTTCTCGAGGATGGGGATGGCGAATGCGGCGGTCTTACCGGTGCCGGTCTGCGCCTGAGCGAAGAGGTCGCGGCCGGCCTGGAGGATCGGGATGGCGCGCGTCTGGACCGGCGTGGGCGCCATGAAGCCAAGCTCGTCGATGGCGCGGGAGATGTCGGGGTGGATCGCGAGCTCGCCAAAGCGAGCGGTCGGTGGTGCGAGGGTCAATGTCTCTCCGGTTTTGATTTACATGCTAACCGCTGAAACGCTCGCGGTGAACGAGCTCTTCCAACGGAAGACGATTCAGTTTGGCGACGATCTTTTCGGGATCGGCTGTCGGCCGCGGTCGGGGCTGGCCGGGCGCGGGGTAGCCCAGAGTGACGATCGTGGCGATCGCCGCCTCCGCCGGAACGCCGAGGTCCTGGCGCATCCGATCGTGTTGGTCGGGCCGGACTGAGTTCGGGCAGCTGCCGACGCCGAGACCCCACGCCGCGACCATCATGTTCTGCGCGACGCGTCCCGCGTCGAAACGCAGGCGTTCGTTCAGAAGCACGACCGCTATCGCGACCGCGCAGCGGTCGAGATTCCGCGGCGCCATCATCGCGTCTGCGAGATCGTGGCGATGTTGCCTTTCCTTGAGGACGACGAAGCGCCACGGCTGCGAGTTCTTGCTGCTTCCCGCCGCCCGTCCAGCCTGAAGGATCTTCGTAAGGACCTCTTCGGGGACCGGACGATCCGTGTACTCGCGGACCTCGCGCTTCGCAACGACGGCCAGGTAAGCGTCCATGGCTTTCAAGTATCCCCGTCCTGATCCGCGCACACTTGCCCCGCGTATTCCGAGCGGCCCAGCAGAAAAACGGGGAGGTATCGCTTTGCGTCTCAAGTTGCTCGTCCTTGCGATCCTTGCTCTCGCGGTCCTTTCGGTTGCCATCGCGGGCATCGTTGCCGCCGACGACAAGAGCCGCTTCAAGACGGCGCTTACCGGCTACGAGGAGACCCCATCCGTCTCCAGCGCCGGGAGCGGCGAATTCACCGCGACCATTGACGATGAGAACCAGACGATCCACTACACCCTGACGTTCGCGAACCTCAACAGCAACGTGCTGTTCGCACACGTTCACTTCGGCCAGCGAGGCGTAGCTGGCGGCGTCGCCGCGTTCCTCTGCGGCGGCGGTACCAAGCCGGCGCCGTGCGTTCCGGGGACGACCATCACCGGGACTATCACACCAGCGGATGTGCAGGGTCCGACCGGTCAGGGGATCGCTCCTGGCGAATGGAACGAGCTCGTCGCCGCGATCCGCGCGGGGGTCGCGTACGCGAACGTTCACTCGACGACCCAGCAAGGGGGCGAGATTCGAGGGCAGATCAACGACAGCGACCAGCGGAACTAGCCACGCGTAGGGGGGCGGCCCTCGGCCGCCCCCCGCTTTATGCTCGGAAACCGTGCCCGGCTCGATCCGCATCGCGCGGCTTCTTGGAATCGACATCCGCATCCACTTCTCGTGGTTCCTGATCTTTTTCATCGTGGTGCTCTCGCTCGCTGACTCGTTCGGGGCCGAGAACGTGACCTGGTCCGACACGAAGTCGTTCGTGATTGCCGTGATCGCGGCGGTGCTGTTCTTCCTGTCCGTCCTGGGGCACGAGCTCGCGCACGCGGTGGTCGCGCGACGATTTGGGATGGACGTCTCGTCGATCACCCTGTTCGTTCTTGGTGGGGTCGCCAATCTCGCGAAGGAGCCACCCTCAGCGATCTCCGAGTTCCTCATGGCGGCGGCGGGACCGGCGACGAGCATCGTGATCGGCCTCATCGGAATCACCATTGCTGTCTTCGCTCCGTCGCTGATCCAATCCGCTCCCGCGTTGCAGCCGATTCAGCCGGTCGCGAAATACATCGGGACGATCAATCTCTATCTCGCGGCGTTCAATCTGCTGCCTGGGTTCCCGCTCGACGGCGGTCGCGTGTTCCGCTCGATCATTTGGGGCATCTTGAAAGATCGGCTGGCCGCGACCAGGATCGCGGCTCGCGGCGGCCAGGTCGTCGCGGCTTTCCTGGTCCTTGCCGGTGTCGTGCTCGCGTTTCGCTTGGACGCGACCATCAACGGCCTCTGGCTCGCCTTCATTGCCTACTTCCTCTGGAACGCGGCGACCTCGACGCTCCAGCAGGAGCGGATCACCTCCGTCGTGAGCGGCGCAAAAGTGGGACCGCTCATGACGACGGATTTCAAATCAACACCGCCCGGAGTCATGGTCGGCCAGGTCATCCGCGATCTCGTGCTCCCGATGAACCTCCGCGCGATCCCGGTCGTCTCTGGCGAGCGGTTCGTCGGTCTCGTCGCGATCGGCGACCTGCGCAAGGTCGATCAGGCACGCTGGGCCGAGACACCGGTCGAAGCGGTGATGACGCCGGCATCGGAGTTTCCGACCGTCTCTCCCGACGACCCGCTTAGCACCGCGCTCGAGCGCTTCGGCGCCACCGATCTCCCGCTCCTCGCGGTCATAAAGGATGGTCGGCTCGTCGGCGTGCTCTACCGTGAAGCGGTCATCGGCTACGTGCGGATGCAGGAGATGGTTGCCCCCCAAGGCCGCCGCTGAAGCACGCGCGGACTACACGGCGCCCCGCTCGGCCGCGATGAGATCGAGGACGAGCGTGGTCCACCCGAAATCACGCGCGCCTTCTCCGTCGCCGGTGCGCGGGTCGTAGAACTCGCGGATGCCGCTTCGGTCGATCATCGCGACGGTCCGCTCGACGATGTGGCTCGCGACATCGTCGCGGCCGTGCGCCCGAAGTCCCCAGTACAGATACCAGTTCACGTTGATCCATGTGGGCCCGCGCCAGGTGGTCTTCGCGCGCCAGCCCGGATCGAAGGCGCGCTCGCTGGCGGCGACGCTCGGGATCGGGTAGGGAAGCCAGAACTCTTTCTCGTTGAGAAGATGATCATCCACGAGGCGTTTCGCCTTGCGCGGGTCTAAATCC
>DASWCR010000210.1:0-9963 GCA_036389995.1 Candidatus Limnocylindria bacterium
CACATCGCCTTCCGACCGAGGACGACGGGAAGCTACCGCTCTTCTTCTCGCTCAAGGCGTCAATGCCGCCCTAGTCGCGAGAGGCGTGCCTCGTGACCCAGTCGACGACGCGTCGATTGAAGTCGACGCGGTGACTCGGCCTGCCCTGTGCGATGAACATGTGGCTCCCGCCGGGATAGCGAACGAACTCGGTCGGTACCTTGCCGGCTGCGACCAGTCCGGTGAAGAGCTCTTCGCCCTGTCCGATCGGGCACCGCTCGTCGGCCTCGCCGTGTAGCACGAGCGTGGGCGTCGTGACTTTGTCGACATAGTTGATAGGCGAGAGCCGGCGGAACGTCTCACGACCCTCGGTGAGGCTGGCGCCCATCTCCCACGGAGCGAACCACATGCCGATGTCGCTCGTGCCGAAGAACGATTCCTGATTGGTGACGGGCGCGCCCACGACGGCCGCCTTGAACCGATCGGTGTGGCCGATCGTCCAGCTGGTCATGAACCCACCGTACGAGTAGCCGGCCACGGCGAGCCGGTCCCGATCGGCGACGCCTTCGGCGATCAGCTGGTCCACCGCCGCGAGCTGCTCGGCAAGGTCGTGCTCTCCCCACTTGGCGCGGATGGCGTGCGCGAATTCGCGACCGTAAGACCCGGATCCCGTCGGATTGAGCGTGAGGACCGCCCAACCACGCGACGCGAGCACATAGCGGTAGAAGTACGAGAGCGAGAAGAGGTTCCCCGAGAAGCTCGCTGGCCCGCCGTGGATATCGACCAGGAGCGGGGACGGGCCGCGCCGCTCGCCCGGCAGGAAGAGCCAGCCCTCGAGGGTGCCACCGTGCGGACTCGTGAAGGTACGCCGCTCGCCGTGCACGGGAGCGAGCTGCGTCAGGATCTCCTTGTTGATCTGCGTGAGCCGTCGCTCGCTGCTGCCGTCCCAGGCGGTGACGTAGAGGTCCGACGGTGCCGCGAGGTCGCCTGCCGCGAACGCGATGCGAGACCCCGCCCTGGCGCTCGCGAACGCGATCTGCCGCTCTCCGCCGACCACGACGCTGGTCGAGCCGTCGGCCATCGCCGCGCGCACGAGGTGGGTGTTGCCGTGGTCACCGGCGATGAAGGTCACGCTCGAGTTGTCTGACGACCAGATCGGACCAGGCGTGACCGCCGGCGTGGGAAGGAGCACCGCGCCGCGGTCGTAGCGTTCGGTCAGGCGCCGCGGTTGTCCGCCGCGCGAGGGAACGGTCCACACGCGGACCATCGGATCGCCGAGTCCCGGGACCTGCGCGTCGGTGCCGTAGCACGCGATCGTGGTGCCGTCCGGTGACCAGGTCGGCGAGGTCGCCCGCCCTACGTTCTCGGTGACGCGAAGGGCAGCACCGCTCGCGATGTCCGCGATCCAGATGTCCGACCACGAGTAGTCACCCTTGCCGCCGCGCGTCCGCGAGAACGCGATCTGACGTCCATCGGGCGACCACGACTCCGCGCGGTCCTCAAAATCGCCGTCGGTGAGCTGCTTCGTTTTACCGGTCGCGAGGTCGACGACGAATAGGTGGGCGCGCGCGTCGAACGTGTAACCGTGCCCGTCCGTCTTGTACTGCGCCTTCGTGACATGGCGGGGCCGCTCCTCCCAGCGCTCGCGCGCGTCCTCATCCTCGGGGCGCGGCACGACCCACACCCGCGCGCTGAATGCGATCTTCGTTCCATCCGGTGACCAGCTCGCCGGCCCCGCGTGATCGGACATCGTGGTCAGCTGACGCGGCTCGCCGCCGCGCACCGACATCACGTAGAGCTGGCGCTCCTTGCCGGCACGATCCGAGAGGAATGCGAGCTGGGCACCGTCCGGAGACCACCGCGGCGCGGAGTCGCGCGTAGGCCCCCGAGTGAATTCGACCGCGGCCCCACCGTCAGTCGGCGCGATGTGGATGGTCGAGCGATACTCGTCCTTCTCCGTGTCGATCCAGGTCACGACATACGCCACGCGAGCGCCGTCCGGCGAGAGGTCGAGCTCGGGGATCGTCTTGAACGCGAGGAGGTCAGCAGCGTCCATGCGGTGCGAAAGACTACGCCTCCCATGACCGACCGTGCCTCATCCCGGAGCCAATGGATCTTCGCGAAGACCGAGGCCGTCGCTCCGAATGGAATGGTCACGGCCGACCCACTCGCGGCGGAGGCCGGGGTCGAGATCCTTCGCGAGGGCGGCAACGCGCTCGACGCGGCGCTCGCGACCGCGTTCGCGCTCGGCGTCACCTCGCCCATCGGGAGCGGCCTCGGCGGCATCGCCGGCCTCATCGTGTGGCGTGAAGGGAAAGCGAGCTCGTTCGATGGCTCTACCCGCGCGCCGCTCGCGTCGCGGCCCGAGATGTTCGAGCTCGTCGGAGGAGACGCGCGTTCCGGGATGTACGGATGGCCCGCGGTGAAGAACGACGCCAACGTCGAGGGGCCGCTTTCCGTCAGCGTTCCCGGTGCCGTCGCCGCGTACGAGCTCGCACACCGCCGACTCGGCAAGCTGCCGTGGGCGCGGCTCTTCGAGCCCGCGATCCGGCTCGCGCGCGACGGGATGGTGATGGACTGGTACAGCACGCTCGTCTTCGGCACATCGGCGGTGCGTCTCCACAAGAACGCGGAGGCGAAGCGCGTCTACTACCGCGAGGGCGGGGCACCGTACCGTCCGCCCACCGGTTTTGAGCCGCCGGATCGCCTCATCCAGCCCGATCTCGCGCGTTCGCTCGAATCGATCGCACGCGGCGGTGCGAAGGTGCTGTATCAGGGCGAGCTTGCCGCGGCCATCGCCGACAACATCCGCGCACTCGGAGGCATCCTCTCGCGCGAGGACTTCGCGGCGTACGAGGCCGGTGCGCCGCCAGCGCAGACCGCCGACTACCGCGGGCACCGCGTGGTCACGATTCCGGGTCTCACGGGCGGTCCGACCGTCGCGCGGGCGCTCGGACTTCTCGACCGCGAGGATCTTCGCAAGCACGGACAGCTGGGTGCCGAGAGCCTGCATCGCATCGCGGTCGCCGTTCGCGCGGCATTCGCCGAACGCCTTGAGTCGATGGCCGACATGCCGAACACCACGCACGTGAATGCGGTCGATCGCGGCCGGATGTGCGTCGCGCTGACGGCGACGCTCGGCGGCGGCTTTGGATCGGCGGTGATGATCAAAGGCACCGGGATCGTCCTCACCAACGGGACGTATTGGTTCGATCCGCGCCCGGGCCGCCCGAACTCGATCGCGCCCGGCAAGCGTGTTCTCTGGGCGGGCGCGCCGACGATCGTGCTGCGCGACGGCGAGCCGTTCCTTGTCTGCGGCGCGCCGGGGGGACGGAAGATCATGAGCGCGGTCGTGCAGACCGTAGTGAACGCCGTCGATTACGGCGACGGACCGCAGGCCGCGACGAGCCGGCCGCGCATTCACGACGAGGGCGAGAAGCTTCAGATCGACTCGCGTATTCCCGAGGCCGTCCGCGCCGGACTTGCTGCGATGGGGCATGAGGTCGACGTAAAAGTCGAAGACGTCATGGCAACGAATTTCGCTCGCCCCGGCGCGATACAGATCGACGGCCCGAACCTCCGTGGCGGTGTTGAGGGGACCAAGGTCGGGATCGCGCTCGGGTTCTAGGCCGAGCGCGATCCCTTAATGGCTAGGGAACGGTCGGGCGCTGGCCTGCGTTCTCTTGCGCTTCGCGCTCCGCGCTTTCGCCGGCCTCGTGCGCCGGATCCTCGTTCGAGACGAAGACGCCCGGCGATGCCGATGCGTCGGCGCGGGTGTTGCCGCTGGTTGGTGTGTTCGTCGCCGCGTTCGCGCTCGAGCCCGCGCTGAAGGCGGCCCCGAGGGCAACGCCCGCGAGCATCGAACCTCCTGCGAGCGCCGCGATGACAGCTTTTCTTGCGTCCATTTCGTGTCTCCTTTCTTTCAGCCCTATTTGATGGGCCGATCTCACCGTGCGTCTTGGACCCGCCCGGAGCATGAGAGCCGTCTGATAGGAGCATCGGAACTCTCTGAGAAGGAGAGCGAGTGAGCACGCGCGAGGCCGGGTGCCGACGGCGCAGTGGGGGCCGGCGACCCTACGTGGTCGCCGGAGGGACCCGCGAGCACGGCGGCACCCGGACGCGCGCGTGACCGCTAGGCTCTTGCCGGATGGCGCGATTCGTTGTTGAAGGCGGGACCCCCCTACGCGGGGAGATCACACCGGCAGGCAACAAGAACGAAGCACTTCCACTCATTGCCGCAAGCCTTCTCACGGACGAGCCCGTCACGCTCCATAACGTTCCACGGATTCGCGACGTCCGCGGGATGCTCGAGGTGGTCAGCGCGCTCGGTGCGAAGGTCGAGGAGCTCGACGAGCGCACTGTCCGCATCACCGGCGAGCTCAAGACGATGGACGTCCCGAGCGCCCTGGCGCGGGAGATCCGCACCTCGCTGCTGTTCGCGGGCCCGCTGCTCGCGCGCTACAAGAAGGTGAAGCTCGGCCTGCCCGGTGGCGACGTCCTCGGGCGGCGCCGCAACGACACGCACTTCCTCGCGCTCCGCGCATTCGGGGCCGAGCTCGACGTGTCGTCGGGCGGCTATGGCCTTCACACCAGCGGGCTCAAGGGAGCCGACGTGCTTCTCGACGAGCCGTCGGTGACGGCGACCGAGAACGCGCTGATGGCCGCGGTGCTCGCGCCCGGCCGAACCGTCATCCGGAACGCGGCGAGCGAGCCGCACGTCCAGCAGCTTGGCATCGCGCTCATGAAGATGGGCGCGCGGATCGTCGGCATCGGCACCAACACGCTCACCGTCGACGGCACGGACCGCCTCAAGGGCATCGAGCACACGATCCTGAGCGATCACATGGAGGTGGGCTCGCTCATCGGCGCCGCCGCCATGACCCACGGCGAGATCACGATCAAGAACGCCGTGCCGCAGTACCTCCGCATGACACGGATGGTGTTCAAGCGCCTCGGCGTCGAGACCGAGGAGCAGGGCAACGATCTCGTCGTGAAGGCCTCCGGCCGCATGGTCATTGAGCACGACCTCGGCGGGGCGATTCCGAAGGTGCAGTCGCAGGTCTGGCCGGGATTCCCCTCGGATCTCACGAGCATCGCGACGGCCGTCGCGACGCAGGCCGAGGGCACCGTGCTCATACACGAGTGGATGTACCCGGGCCGGATGTACTGGGTTGGCTCGCTCGAGAGCATGGGCGCGAGGATCATTTTGTGCGACCCGCACCGCGTCGTGGTCGTCGGCCCGTCGCAGCTGTATGGATCGGACCTGCGCAGCCCCGACATCCGCGCGGGCATGGCCCTCCTCGCGGCGACGCTCTCGGCCAAAGGGACGAGCACGATCAACAACGTCGAGCAGATCGATCGCGGCTACGAGGAGCTCGACAAGAGACTGCGCGCGCTCGGGGCCAAGATCGAACGCGCGGCGTGACCTCCTTCGCGACGCACCTCGAATGCTCGCGCTGTCAGGAAGACTTCCCCATCGACCAGATCCAGCAGGTGTGCAAGTCAGATGGCGGCCCGCTCCTGGTCCGCTACGACCTGCGCCGCGTGCGCGACTCGGTCACGAGGGACGCGCTCCGGGACCGGCCCGAGACGCTGTGGCGCTATCGCGAGCTTCTCCCGATGACCGGAGACAAGTTCGTCTCCCTCGGCGAGCCGATCACGCCGCTCAACGATGCGGAGTGTCTCGGCGCCGAGATCAACATCCCCCGGCTGCGCATCAAAGACGAGGGCCTTCTCCCTACCGGCACGTTCAAAGCTCGCGGTGCCGCCGTAGGAGTGACGAGGGCGATGGAGCTTGGTGTGAGCGTGATCGCGCTGCCGACCGCCGGCAACGCCGGCGCCGCGTGGGCGGCGTACGGTGCGCGCGCAGGGATTCGCGTTGTCGTCGTCATGCCTGACACGACCCCAGACGTGATCATCCGCGAGACGTCGGCGTATGGCGCGGACGTCTACCTGGTCTCGGGCTCGATCGCCGACGCCGGCGCCATCGTGAAAAGGGCCTGCGCCGCCCGCGGCTGGTACGACGCGTCCACGCTCCGAGAGCCGTATCGCATCGAAGGCAAGAAGACGATGGGCTTCGAGCTCGCGGAGCAGCTCGGCTGGCGGCTGCCGGACGTGATCGTGTATCCGACCGGCGGAGGCGTCGGTCTGATCGGGATGTGGAAGGCGTTCGACGAGCTTCGCGCCATCGGGTGGCTCGACCAGAAGCGCCCGCGCTTCGTCGCGGTACAGGCCGAAGGCTGCGCGCCGATCGTGCGAGCGTTCGTCGATGGACGAAACGAGTCCGAGCCGTGGCCGGATCCGCGCACCTTCGCCGCGGGCATCCGCGTACCGAAGGCCCTCGGGGACTTCATCGTTCTCAAAGCGCTACGCGAGTCTGATGGGATCGCGGTCGCTGTAAGCGAAGGCGAGATCGCAGAATCGATGCGCGCGGCAGGCGGAACCGAAGGGATGCTCGTATGCCCCGAAGGCGGTGCGGCGATCGCAGGCACCCGGAAGCTGCGGCGCGATGGGTGGATCCGCGAGGACGAGGAGGTTGTCGTCTTCAACACCGGCACCGGGCTGAAATACGCCGAGTTCCTTCAGGGCGACACTGCGCGGCATCTCGCCGCGAACGAGCTCCCCGATGAATAAACGGGCGCCCGCGCCCACGCAACGGCGAGGCGTGCTCGGCGGCGCCGTTCTACTCGCGATCGGCGGGGCGTTCCTGCTTCCTCCGCTCGGGGTCCCGAATGCCGGCGCGTATCTCTTCGTCGCGCTCGGGATCGCGTTCGCCGCGGCCTGGTGGGTCGGCGCGCGGCGGCAGTACGTGTACCTGATGCCGGCGTGCGTGCTCATCGGGTTCGGCCTCGGCCTCGTGATCCCGGCGCTGCTCGGCCTTCCCGCCGACACGGCGGGGCCGGTATTCCTCGGCACGCTCGCGGGCGGCCTCGTCGCCGTTTTCATTCTCGCGCCTGATCGCCGAGCGCCGCTCTTTCTCGCTGGGATCATCGCGGTCGTCGCGCTCGCCGATCTCTTCCTGCAGATCGATCTGGTCCCGCTCGCGTTGCAGCCGTATTTCGTCCCGGTGGTCCTCATCATCGTGGGCCTCTACCTACTCGTGGAGCACGGGCAGGGCCCCTGATGGGGTAGGGGTCCAGGGCCAGCCAGCGGCGGCATAGCATCACCGGGTGACCATCGCGCCGAACATCCTTGGCCTCGTCGGACACACCCCGCTCGTTCGGCTCTCGCGCATAGGCAAGGGACTACGGCCGGCGATCGTCGCGAAGCTCGAGCACTTGAACCCTGGCGGCTCGGTGAAGGACCGCATCGGCCTGCTCATGGTCGAAGATGCCGAGCGCCGCGGGCTTCTTCGACCGGGCGGAACGATCGTCGAACCGACCAGTGGGAATACCGGCGTCGGTCTCGCCATGGCCGCCGCGATCAAGGGCTACCGGCTCATCTGCACGATGGCCGACAAGCAGAGTCAGGAGAAGCGCGACCTTCTGCGCGCGTACGGCGCCGAGGTCGTGGTCTGCCCGAGCGCGGTGCCGCCCGAGTCTCCAGAGTCCTATTACAAGGTCGCGGATCGCCTCACGCGCGATATCCCCGGCGCGTTCCAGCCGAACCAGTACTACAACGCGATGAACCCGGAAGCTCATTACCGGACCACAGGCCCTGAGATTTGGGAACAGACGGAAGGCCGGATTACGCATCTCGTGGCTGGGGTAGGCACCGGAGGAACCGTGACAGGCGCGGGCCGGTACCTCAGAGAGAAAAAGAAAGCCCTCGTCATCGTCGGCGCCGACCCCGAGGGGTCGCTCTACACCGGCGACATCCATCCGTACAAGACGGAGGGCATCGGCGAAGACTTCTACCCGGCGACGTTCGACCCCGCTCTCGTCGACCGGTGGGTGCGGGTCTCCGACCGCGACGCGTTCCTCACCGCGCGTCGTCTCACGCGCGAGGAAGGGATCCTGGTCGGCGGGTCATCCGGGACCGCGATGTTCGCCGCGCTCGAGGTCGCGAAGGACCTGGACGAGAAGGCGTTCGTCCTCGTGCTCTTCGCGGACTCGGGCCGGAGCTACCTCTCGAAGATCTTCAACGACGAGTGGATGCGGCAGAACGGATTCCTCGGCGGTCTCATACCGGCGAACGTCGGCGACGTCATGAAGGATCGCGGCGACACCCCCGAGCTCATCGTCGTCTCAAAGACCGAGACGGTGCGCCGCGCGATCGACACGATGCAGCGCTATGGCATCTCGCAGATCCCGGTGACCGCCGACGGCGCCGCCGGCGCGGTCACCGACATCGTCGGAAGCGTTTCGGAGAAGACGATGCTCGATCGGGTATTCCGCGAGCCCGCGCTCGTCGACGAACGCGTCGAGCGGGTGATGGATCCGCCGTTCCCGGTGGTTCAGGCGACCGATGACATCGAGCGCCTCTACCAGGAGCTCTCCGGCGGCGCGCCCGCGCTGCTCGCGGCGCGCGACAACCGGCCGGTGTCGGTCATCACGAAGGCGGACCTTTTGGAGTTCGTCGCGCACCAGCGGAAGGTCGCTCCCCGCTAGTCGTGAAGGACACCCCCCGCAAGCCCGGATTCGAGACGCTCGCCATCCACGCCGGGCAGGAGCCCGAAGCCGTGACCGGCGCCGTCGTCGTCCCGATCTTCCAGACCTCGACGTTCGCGCAGGAAGCCGTGGGGAAGCACAAGGGCTACGAGTACGCCCGCACCGGGAACCCCACGCGCACGGCGCTCGAGACGTGCCTCGCCGCGCTCGAGGGCGGCCGCTGGGGTCTCGCGTTCGCGTCGGGGATGGCCGCGACGGACGCGGTCGCACACCTCCTTTCGAAGGGTGACCACGTGGTCATAACCGACGACGTGTACGGCGGGACCTACCGCCTGTTCACGAAGGTCTTCGCTCGACTGGGCATCGATCTCTCCGTGGTCGACATGCGCAAACCCGAAGCGGCGAAGCGCGCGATGCGACCGCGCACGAAGCTCGTGTGGATCGAGACCCCTTCCAACCCGCTCATGAAGGTCCTCGACATCGCCGCGCTCGCCGAGATCGCGCACAAAGGAAAGGCGCTCGCCGTGGTCGACAACACGTTCGCGAGCCCGTACCTCCAGCAGCCACTCAAGCTCGGCGCGGATGTCGTGCTGCACTCGACGACGAAGTACCTGGGCGGGCACTCCGACGTGGTCGGAGGTGGGCTCGCCGGAAACGACGAGGAGCTTCGTGGTCGCATCGCTTTCTTACAGAACGCGGCCGGCGGCGTACCCGGTCCGTTCGACGCGTGGCTCGTGCTGCGTGGCGCGAAGACGCTCGCGGTACGGATGGAGCGGCACTCCGCGAATGCGCAGGCCATCGCGGAGTGGCTCACGGAGAACTCCAAGGTCACGACCGTCAACTACCCGGGTCTCGTCACGCACCCCCAGCACACGCTCGCGCGCCGTCAGATGCGCGCCTTCGGCGGGATGCTGTCGTTCGAGCTGCGCGGGGGGGAAGTCGCCGCGAAACGCATGGCGGCGCGGACGAAGATCTTCGCGCTCGCGGAGTCGCTGGGCGGCGTCGAATCGCTCATCGAGATCCCGCTTGCGATGACGCACGACTCGGTCCGCGGCACCAAGCTGGCGCCTCCGGCCGGGCTCGTTCGTCTCTCCGTGGGAATCGAGACGGTCGACGACCTCATCGGAGACCTCGGGCAAGCGATCGGCTAATGCCGCTCCCGCTCAAGACCGAACGGCTTGTCATCCGTTCGTACCGCGAGGACGACGCGACGCCGCTGCACGAAGTGTTCGGGTCACCGGACGTAATGAAGTGGACGCCGAGCCCGCCCTCGAAGGACGTCGCGGAGACCGCGCAGCGTCTCGCGCGCACGATGGCTTTCACGGCCCGTCAGCCTCCGGGCATGGGTCTCTGGGCGCTCGAGCTCAAGGACACGTCCGAGTTCCTGGGACAGGTCGGTCTCTTTCCGGTCGAAGGAAAGGGCCCCGAGGTCGAG
>DASWCR010000211.1:0-7584 GCA_036389995.1 Candidatus Limnocylindria bacterium
GGTCGGGTCCAGGCGAGTCTCAGCACCGCGATCGTCTCCTCGAGACGTGCCTGGCGGTGATCGGTCGGATGCCCGAGTGCCTCGCCCTCCTCGAGAAGCCAGCCCGCGCCGAGACCGAGCTCGAGGCGTCCGTTCGAAAGAAGGTCGACGGTCGCGGACTGCTTCGCGAGCGTGATCGGGTCGGTGATGATCAGCGGCACGACCGCGACGCCGAGCCGCACACGCTCCGTCGCCGCCGCGACGAACCCGAGCGTGATCATCGCGTCGGCCCATGCGGTCCTCGCGTTCCATGACGGCACGCCATCCTCGGCGTACGGATACCGGGGCTTGAACGCGGCCGGCACGACGGTGTGGGAGTTCGTCCATACCGAGTCGAACCCGAGGCGCTCCGCGGTTTGCGCGACCCCGAGGACCGTCTCGCGGCTCGGCCGAATGTACGAAGGCAGCATCACGCCGAAACGCACGGCGCGGAGTTTAGGCGCGCCTGTCCACGAGCTATCGAACCTGACTCGCACCGCTCACGACGAGGACCACGATCAGAACCGACGCGCTGATGGCGAAGATGCCGAGAAGCAGCACCGCGAACACGACCGCGCTATCGCGAGTGCCGAGATCGACGGGGCGCTTCTCCATTTGGGCGCGAAGTCTACCGATGAGCGAGGGCGGGAGGGCGACCGCGGTCGCCAGGACCGACGAGCGAGTCGGACCCGCGCAGCGGGAACCGATACATAGAGCAAGTACCCCATTCGGGGGAGTACGGCGGTACCCCCTACCCGAACGGGGCTAACCGCCAGCCGGACAGCCCGTTAGGACGTGAGCACAAGGAGGTGCACATGTTCGGCACCAGAATCGCGAACCGCACTGCTCGTGGGATGGCAGTTGCCGCACTCATCCTCTCTCTAGGCGCAACAACCTTCGCGGGCAGCGCGAATGCCGCGCCGCTCGGCGACGAGACGCAGGACTGCAGCGCGGCGGCGCACGCCCGCAATGACGCGGTCCACCTTCTCCACACGGCGTGGAAGGCGTTCAGCGGCGACCTCAAGGACCTCGCGCGCGACGCGCGCCAGCTCCAGCACGAGGCGCACAAGGCGAGCACCGTTCTGACTGTCGACGCTCGTGACGCAGTCGCGAGCGCGAAGCAGGAGCTCAAGGACATCTCGACGAAGGCCCACGAGGACATTCAGGCCGCCGTCGAACTGGGCACCGCCTGCAAGGACGAGGGTGACGACACCACGCCCGCCCCGGCGAACACGACGAACAACACGAGCACGACCGCGCCGAGCGACGCGACGGCCCCGGCGGACTCGACCGATGGCGCGCGGACGTTCGACACGAGCGGTCTTGACTCGAAGTACAAGGACATTGTCGACACGGCGATCTCGGACATGCAGGGTGTCGTCGACGAAGCCCGCAAGGCAGTCACGGACATGGCCGCAGCGGCTGAGTCGACGGCCACGACCGACGACACGAAGGTCAAGAAGGATCTCGAAACGGCCAAGGCGGACCGTGTGACGGCCAAGGCCGACCGTGAGGAAGCGAAGGCTACGGCCAAGGACAAGGCGAACAAGTCCAAGGCGAAGTCGAGCGACTCCGGCAAGGGCAAGAGCCGCAAGTAACGTTCGGATCGACATACACGAACAGCCCGCGGGGAGACCCGCGGGCTGTTCCTTTTATGCGCGGCGCGCGAGAGGTGCCGGGTGGACGATCGTGCGCAGCCGCTCGAGGTTGGCCGTCCGCCTGGCCGCGAAGCTCCGGCGAAGTGAAGGGAGCCGCCACCCGGTGAGGACCGCGTTCAAGCGCGAGAGCTGGTGCCGTCCCGAATAGGTCACGAGCGACCCGCGCGGGTGCGGCTGCACCTCGAAGTGATCGAACAGCTCCGCGTGGCGGACGATGACCTGAAGCAAGAGGCGCTCGTACGGAACGAGCTCGACCACGACGAGCTTCGCGATCAGATCCTGCCCCGAGACGCGGAGCGTCTGGCGGATGACGCTCCCTTTCCGCAGTAGGCCAGGCGTCTCGAGCGCCGTGCGGACGATCGAGTCCATCCACCGCGGCTGCTCGGAAATATCGAACATGACCGCGGCAACCGCCTCCGGCCGCGCGTCGAAGATCGACTGGACGGCGACGTCGAATCGCCGGTGCTCGGCGGGAAGCCACCAGAGCGTCCAGAGGATCGCGATGATCGCGAGGACCGCCCCGAGCAGCGGCGTCCCGACGAGGAACTCGATGATGACGAGGACGAACGCGGCGACCGTGAGTTGCTGGGATCGGACGGCACGCTGCTCGAAGACGAGATAGTCGCGGCCGTGCACACCTGAGCGGTCGACGAGGAGCGCTCCGACGAGGAGCCCAACGACCACGAGGAAGAGTGCGCTCTGGACGAGCAGCAGAATCACGCCCGCTCGAGTCTAGACTCGGCGCGCGTGGGCCAGTACGTCGTTTCGAGCGATGCGCGACACATCGACCGCGATCTCGTATGGCGTTTCCTTCACGACGAGGCGTACTGGTCGGCGGGGGTCCCGCGCGACGTCGTAGAGCGCGCGATCGACGGATCGATCTGCTTTTCCGCGTTCGCCGGCGACCCCGATCGCGGCGCAGCGCAGGTCGCCTTCGCGCGTGTGGTTACCGACAAGGCGACGTTCGCATGGCTCTGCGACGTCTTCGTTCTCGCGGAGCATCGCGGAAATGGTGTCGCGAAGCAGCTCTTGGACACGGTTATGTCCCACCCCGATCTGCAGGGTCTGCGTAACGTCCTGCTCGCGACGCGCGACGCGCATGGCCTTTACGCGCGGTACGGCTTCGTCCCGCTCGCCGAGCCGGCGCGGTGGATGGCGATCCGGCGTCCGTATCGTCCCTAGACTCGGGTCATGCGCGACACTCTGCTCATGGCGAAATGGTTCGAGGACGTTGGCAGTCGCGTTCGCGAGCGGCTCAAAGATCTCGAGGAGGACGCCCTCGAGTGGCGCGCCGACGATCGCGGGAACAACGTTCGCGAGACCGTCTGGCATATGGCTCGGTGGATCGACGTGCTCACCCGCATCCTCGGCGGGACGCAGCCCTCGACGGAGCGATGGTTCACCGATGGTTGGGCCCAACGGACCGGCTACGACCCCCGCGGCATCGGTGACGACGGGCTTGGCGCCCTGACCGGGTACACGTTCCAGGAGGTGCTCGCGATCCCTCGTCTCAACGCGACGGAACTGGTTCGGTATCTCGACTCGGTCGTTGGCCCGCTCGCGCAGCATCTCCGAGCCCTTCCGGACGACGAGGCCGCCGCGAAGGCCGTACGCCGCGGGACCGGCATCCTCCAGGGCTGCCTCGGGCACATCGGCGAGATCGACGCGCTGCTCGCGATCCGCGAACGTTCGGCGCAGCGCGCTTCGGCCTAGGAGCCGCGTGGACTTCGACCTCACCTCTGAGCAGCAATCGATCCGCAAGCTCGCGAAGGATTTCGCGGACAAGGAGATCGCGCCGGGAGCGCGCGAGCGCGATCGGGGCGAGGTCTTCCCCAAGGACGTGCTCCGCAAGATGGCGCCGCTCGGTCTGCTCGGCGGACCGGTGCCGGAGAAGTACGGCGGCATCGGCCTCGACTTCGTCTCGCACGCGCTCGTGACCGAGGAGGTCGGGCGCGCGGACTCGTCGGTACGCACGACGCTCTCCGTCCAGATCTCGCTCGTCGAGATGACCATCCTCAAATTCGGCACGGAGGAGCAGAAGCAGCGGTGGCTTCCCGCGCTGTGCAAGGGCGACGTCATCGGCTGCTTCGGCCTCACCGAGCCCGAGGTCGGAAGCGACGCGACGAAGCTGCGCACGAGCGCGAAGCGCGACGGCGACTCGTGGGTGCTCCGCGGCCGGAAGATGTGGATCTCCAACGGGTCGGTGTCGAAGCTCGCGCTCGTGTTCGCGCAGGGCGATCCCTCGAAGGAGGCCAAGGGCATCACCGCGTTCGTCCTCGAACGCGACCGCCAGTCCTACGGCAGCCAGGCGCTGCACGGAAAGCTCGGGCTGCGCTCGTCGGACTCGAGCGAGCTCATCCTCGACGACGTGCGCGTTCCCGACGCGAACCGTCTCGGTGAGATCGGCGAGGGCTTCAAGATCGCGATGACCGCGCTCGACTCGGGCCGGTACTCGGTCGCGGCAGGGGCGGTCGGCGTCGCGCAGGCGTGCATCGATGCGTCGGTGCAGTACGCGACGACGCGCAAGGCGTTCGGGAAGCCGATCGCCGGACATCAGCTCGTGCAGGAGCTGATCGCCGACATGGTCGTCGAGACCGAGGCCGCGCGGCTTCTCGTCTGGCGCGCCGGCGATCTCAAGGACAAGGGACGGCCGAATACCCGCGAGACAAGCATCGCCAAGCTCTACGCGTCGGAAGCGGCGCAGCGCGCCGCGGATAGCGCCATCCAGATCCACGGCGGTTACGGCTTCTCCGATGAGTTCCCCGTCGAACGCTATTGGCGCGACGCGCGCGTCAACCGGTTGTACGAGGGCACGACGCAGATCCAGAAGCTCATCATCGGCCGGTTCGCTACGGGCATCGACGCGATCGGCTGATGGACTGGGATGAGACCGCGGAAGGGGTCCTCGCGACCCTTTGCCGCATGGTCCCGGAGACGATCCGGGAGCTCGCGAGGGCCGCCGCGCACGATGAGGCCGAATCGGTCGCGAGCGAGCGCGGCGCCGTGAGCGTGACCGTCAACGATGTGCTCCGCGGCTGGATCCGGACGACGCCACCCGAGCAGCGCAACGGTCTCGTCGCTGTGATCGAAAGCCTCGGGCTCGAGCCGGAGGACTACGCGGACGAGCTCGAGTCGGATGAGGGCTGGGACGAAGAGCCCGAAGACTCGGGCATGTGATGTTCCGGCTCGACGGCAAGATCGCGATCGTCACCGGCGGCGCACGCGGGATCGGCGCCGAGACCGCGCGCGTGTTCCGCGACGCCGGCGCCACTGTCGTGACGTGGGATGTCGCGGATGGCGCTGACACGCGCGTGGACGTGACCAATGTGATGGCTGCAGCGAAAGGCGCGGCCGCGGTTGCGAAGGAGCACGGCCGGATCGACATTCTCGTAAACAACGCTGGGATCCTGCGCGACGCGCAGCTTGTGAAGTCCAAGGGCGACGAGATCACCGGGGTCATGAGCGAAGCAGACTTCGATGCCGTGATCTCGGTGAACCTGCGAGGCGTTTTTGCCTGCACGCAGGCGGTCGCGCCGACGATGATCCGCCAGCACTCGGGACGAATCCTCAACGCTTCCTCGGTCGTGGGCCTCTATGGGAACTTCGGGCAGACCAACTACGTCGCGACCAAGGCCGCGGTCATCGGAATGACAAAGGTCTGGGCTCGCGAGCTCGGCCCGAAGGGAATCACCGTGAACGCGGTCGCGCCCGGATTCATCGGCACCGAGATGGTTCGTCAGATGCCCGAGAAGATCCTCGCGACGATGGTCGAGCGCACACCGATCCGGCGCCTCGGCGAGCCGAAGGACGTCGCCTACGCGTATCTCTTCCTCGCCTCGGATGAGGCCTCATTCATCAACGGCGCGGTGTTGTCAGTTGACGGCGGGGTTGTTGTCGGGACTTAGGATCGAAGGCGTGACTTTCAGGTTGACACTTGCGAGTGCGGTCCTCGTCGGGCTCGCCGTCGGCTGCGGCTCGACCACGGCTGGGCCAACACCTATGACGACACCGAATCCGGAGCAGCAAACCTGCGAAACCGAAGGCCGGGCCGCGGTGAGCACGTATTCGAACACCCTCACGCTCGCGGCTGCTCTCCCCACGACCGCGGGCGCGGTAGCTCAGTGGGAGTACACACGAAACGGACCGAATGGCCCACGCCCGGCTATCTCACGATGGAGTGCGTTCCCGTCAGGTCAAAAGGTGGTTCTCTGCTATTTCGATGGCGACTTCGCAAACTTTTCGCCATCCGTCCCACCGGGAGCACCGATGGTCTTTGAGCGAGCGCTTGTGATCGCGACGCAGGGCGAATCGCCGTGGGTCGATCACATCGGACCGAAGGCGACAAACCCGCTCACCGCACCCTAGCCGCGAACTTCACCGAACCATCACCGTATCGGCACCCAGTCACATCCAACGACGGCGCCCACAACCGCACTATGAAGGACATGGGAGCACCCCTTCGCGTCGCCCTGATCGCGCACGACGCGCCGAAGACCGACATGCTCGAGTGGGCGCGGTGGAATCGTGAGCTTTTATCGCGGGCAAAGCTCTACGCGACCAAGCACACCGGTCAGCTCGTCGCCGCCGACACTGGGTTACGCATCGAGCTGCTGCTCAGCGGTCCCCAAGGAGGCGACGCCCAAGTCGCGGCGATGATCGCGCGACGCGAGATCGATCTGGTGGTCTTCTTTTGGGATCCGCTCGCGACGCAGCCGCACGAGACCGACGTCCGCTCGTTGATCCGCCTCGCAGTGCTGCACGATGTCGCGATCGCATGCAACCGCCGCTCGGCGGATCTGATGATCAGCTCGCCGCTGCTGCGCTCCGTCGCGGTCACGTCCTAGCGCCCGTCCTCCAGAAGGACAAGTCGCGCCTGTTCAGCGATCCAGCTCTCGTCCTCGTCGGGCTCGCCGTCGACGTCGTCGTAGATGAGAACGTCGTCGTTGTCCATCCTCACACCGCCTTCTCGGCAGCTTCGCCATCGAATTTGCCCAGACGTGACGCGCCCATCGTCTCGCCGAGCACCTGGTGGTACGGAACGCCCGTGAAGAGGTGGTGGCTCTTCGTCGGGATGTCGTCGTCGGACGCCCACTCTTTGCGCTGCAGCGTGACGTAGGCCTGCTCCTGCTCTTCCGA
The DNA here is from genome assembly GCA_036389995.1 of Candidatus Limnocylindria bacterium. Lineage (GTDB taxonomy): Bacteria > Chloroflexota > Limnocylindria > P2-11E > P2-11E > 3-1-20CM-2-70-9. Next base: position 6,813 of record DASWCR010000211.1, read on the forward strand.
AAGCCCCTGAAGTAGCTTGCTGAACGCGTACCCCATCGCGTGCTGCGCGGCCAGCGTGATGAAGAGGAACTTGTACCCGAGCTCACCGAGCTCCGCGAAGGAGATCGGGTTCGGGTCGTTGAACCACTTGAACGAGCTCGACCAGTTGAAGGCGAGCTTCGCGTCGGGGAAGCGGCGCCGCACCTGGTCCGCGAACCGTTCGGTCGGCTCGCGATCTGAATTCGGGAACTCGCACCAGACGAGGTCGGGAGCGCCGCTGTCGAGATAGCGCAGCGCGCGTTCGATCGCGAGATCGAGCCCGCGTGTCTTCTCAGGGGCGCCGACGGCCGAGACCGCGTCGGTGCGCGCGATCACGACGAAGTCCGGATGCCCGAGGTCCTCCGCGACCGCGCGCGCCATGCGCAGCTTGCCGACCATCTCATCCGCCGAGATGAGCGCCTTGCCGGCGATGTGGCCGCAACGCTTCGGCAGGACCTGATCCTCGATGTGCGCGCCCGCCACGCCGGCGTTCACGTAGAGCTCGGCCGTGCGCTGGACGTTGAAGAGGTTGCCGTAGCCGCCGTCCATATCCACGATGACGGGTGGAATCTCGAGGTGGGTCGGCGCGACGCCCTTCTCGGGGTCGCCGGTGGCCATCGTGAGCTGAAACTTCCGCAGCGCGGAGACCGTGCGGCGCGCGCCGTCGGCGATCTCCGGGCCCGAGTAGAGGTCCATGTCGGTCGTGCCCAGATGCCCGATCGCGAACGAGTAGCCGGAGAAGTAGATCGCCGTT
>DASWCR010000212.1:0-7961 GCA_036389995.1 Candidatus Limnocylindria bacterium
GGCCCACGCGTCGTCGTCGCGATGACCTGGGATGCTCCCGACGAAGATGCCGCGAACTTCATCTCATCCATCGGCTCGCTCGTGTATAGCGCGAACCTGCAGCCTGTCGCGAACGCGCGCTACCAGGTGGCGAAGAGCGCGATCGCGGTGGATGTCGCCACCGATACGCGCGTGTCGGTCCCGATCACGAACATCGGTACGCGCGCGTGGACGTCAAGCGGTCCCGGCGCGGTCGGTCTCATCTGGGACCTGAGCAACAGCCAAGGTGCTCTGCTCATGCGGTCGCCGAAGCCACTACCGCTTCCCGCCCTGCAGCCGCAACAGACACAGAGTGTCGCCATCCCCATCCCGATTCCGGCACAGCCGGGGACGTACACGGTCACCATCGGCCTGGCCGACGCGAGCGGCACAGCCCTTGCCCCCGCGGGCGCGGCGACCGCGACGTTTACTCTTCGCGCGCATCAGCCGTACCTGGTCACGGCGCAGGTCGGGATGCCGCACACCCTCCATCGCGGCGAGGCCTCCCTCGTCGTCGTGAGCTACAGCGAGTTCGCGAGTAACTCGGACCGTCCGCTCTTGATGGGCTGGCGGCTCGTCGACCCGCGCACGAACCGCACCGCACAGCAGGGCTCGAGTCCGGTCGGGACGTTCAAACCAGGGGTGACGGGGACGTTCTTCGTGCCCTTCGTCGCGCCAAGCATCCTTGGCACATACAAGCTCACCTACGAGCTTCGTGACGGCTCGGTCTCGGTGAGCGAGCCGGTCACGACGACGGTGGAGATCATGGGACCGCGTACGTACCCCGATGAGGGGCTCCCCGCGCCGTCCGACGAGCTCGGGACGCTTCCGACCGCGTCGCCGCGTTTCCAGTTCCCGACGATCACGATCCCGAAGCCATCGTTCGATATTCCGTTCCTGCACGGGCGGCCGCCGAGTCCCTCGCCGGTTCCCTAGAGATGGCCTCGCATTGACCGAGATGAACGAGCACCAGAGGCGCATATGGAAAAGGATGATCTCGTCGATCGATGCCTACAGGTCAAGCCGGACGGGGTTCTACAAAATGATTGGGGACCTTGAGGGCGGTCTTGACGCCGGAGAATTCCGGGACAACCAACTCATTCGCGATTTCTACGATGTTTGGGGAGACCTCGAAATCGCCAGGGCTCGCCGAGGCAGAAGGAAGCTTCTAGGGCTTATTTCGGTAGAGCGACAGCCATCCTGCGTAACCGATCGAGCCAGCTGTTGCGACGCGGCTCCGGCTCGGGTCGAGGCGATCCTGAGAACTCTTCGTCGATGATCTCGCGACACAACGCGACACACTGGTCGCAGATGTAGACGCCGCGCGGACCGGCGATGAGCTTCTTCACCTGTTCCTGGAGCTTGCCGCAGAAGGAGCAGCGATAGTCAGCCACGGCGCTCACCTCCAGCGGACGAGTATGTTCTCCCGCTGGAACGCGAGCCGCGCGAGCCAGAAGACCGCGAGGTCGACCACGATGAGCACGATCGTCATCTCGAGGAATGCGCCGTTATCGAGCACGACGCGTCCGGTCACCTGAGCGATCCCGAGTCCCACCACCGGAACGACGACGAGACCGCCGATCTGCTGCGCGACGCGCACGTCGTTCACGCGCGTCGAGATGAGGATGCCCAGGTTCACCGAGAGCAGCGTGAGCAGCGGGACGAGCACGACGATCGCGAGGATCCACCGTGGCGCGGTCACCGCGTTGACCGCCGCGCGAGAACCGATAGCGATCACCGTTGCGAGATAGATCCCGTACGCGGCCCACGTCACGATCACACTCGGGATCGTCGACGCGAGGCTCTTCGCGAAGAGGAGATCGCCGACGCCAACGGGTGTTGCGAGCAATGGTTCGAGCGTGCGCGACGCCTTCTCGCCGATGACCGAGTAGATCGCCATCGTGAGCGGCACGACGGTCGGAATGAGCATGAAGAGGATGAGGAAGTACGTCGCGATGAATCCTTGCACCGCGTCCTTCGGATCGAGACCTGCGACCGCGGGCGCCGAGGCGTAGAGCGCCTGCACGTCGCGATCGCTCGGCGGGTTGACCGCGGCCGCGGCGACGGCGCCGATGCCGGCAACGAGGATGACGACTGGCGGCAGAAGGGTCATGCCGACGAGGAGCTTGTTCCCTAGCGCCTCACGCCACTCGCGCACGCACACGGCGCGCACGAGGGTCGGGCGCGCGGGGCTCATGGCGAGGACGGTCATTCGATCGGCTCCACGATCTGGAGGTAGACGTCCTCGAGGTGCGCCTTGCGCTCGGTGACGAAGGCGATCTCCGCGCCACCGTCGACGAGCGCCCTCACGAGCAGCGGGTTCGTCAAAAGCGGATCCGCCGAGGCCACGACGATCGAGCCATTCTCGAGATGGGCTTCATGCACGCCGGGCACGGCCTGCACGCGCGCCAGATCCTCGGCCCGCGGCTTCGGCAGGAGGCGGATCTCTGTGGCGCGCCCGTAGAGCTCGGCGCGGAGCTCGTCCGGCTGGGCGATGCGGATGACGCGATGCCGGAAGAACGCGATGCGGTCGCAGAGCCGATCCGCCTCGTCAAGGTTGTGCGTGCACAGGAACACGGTCCGTCCCTCGCCGCGTAGCGCGACGATGAACTCGCGTACTGTCTTCGCGGCGTCGGGGTCGAGTCCGGTGGTCGGTTCGTCCAGGAAGAGGACGCGCGGCTCGTGCAGCGCGGCGCGAGCGATCGCCATCTTCTGCTTCATGCCGCGGGAGAACGTCACCACGGCTTCGGTCCGCCGCTCCCACAGGCCCATCATCCGGAGGTAACGCTCGGCCTGTGCCTTCGCCACAGAGGGCGGAAGCCCGTACAGGGTGGCGTAAAAGACGAGGTTGTCCCAGGCCGACTGCCGCTCGTAGAGGCCAGGCTGCTCGGTGAGGATCCCGACCGCCGCGCGGATCTTGGCGTCCTCGCGGCCGAGCCGGAATCCGGCGATCTCGGCGGTCCCCGAGCTCGGCGCGATGAGCGCGCAGAGGAGGCGCAGGGTCGTCGTTTTGCCCGCGCCATTGGGTCCGAGGAAGCCGAAGACCTCGCCCTCGTGCACGTCGAGATCGATGCCGTCCACCGCGGTGAGGTCGCCGAATCGCTTGGTCAGCTTCTCAGTGCGGATGACGGTCTTCATGGGATTCGGAGTCTATTTCTAGAATTCACCGATGACCGCGTCTGACGCGGAGCGAAAGCTCCGCGAGCTCTCATTTCTTCACGAGGTCGCGCAGCTCGCGTCGTCCGCGCGCGACTGGGACGAGATGCTTCGCGTGGTTATCGGCCGAACCACCGACGCGATGGGCGCCGAAGTGTCATCTCTGTATCTCCTCGAGCGCTCCGATGGTCTGCTGCGACTCGTCGCGACGAACGGGCTCAATCGCGGCGGAATCGGGCGTGCGACGCTACGCGTCGGCGAAGGGATCGTCGGCTGGGTCGCGAATGCCCGCGTGCCGCTGGCCACGCGCGACGTGCGCAGCGAGCCGCGCTGGAAGTGGGTGCCCGAGGTCGACGAGAAGCGTTTCACGTCGATGCTGTCGGTCCCCGTGGTCGCGCGCGACGAGGTCATCGGCGTGATGAACGTGCAGACGGTGCAGCCGCGGGAGTTCGGCCGCGAGGAGATCGACTTCCTGCAGACGATCGCGAACCAGGTCGCCGGGATCATCGAGAAGGGCCGGTTGCAGCGCGAGTCGGACCGAAAGCTGCGCGAGGTGTCGGCGCTCTTCGAGGTCTCGAACGTCCTCACGTCGACCCTGGATCTCGATGAAGTGCTGTCGCTCATCGTCGACCGCCTCGTCCGCGTATACCCGGGCGCGTCCGGCGCGATCGTGCTGCGCGAGGAGGGCGAGGTCGTCCGCGAACGTGCGCGTGCGGGCGAACTCGGCAAGACCGCGAGCGCAGCCGCGCAGCGCGCGCTCGACGAGCGCCGGCCGATCGTCGCGTTCGACCACATCGCGGTCCCGCTCATCGCGAACGACCGCCTTCTCGGCGCCGTGGTGCTTCAAGTTCCCGACTACAAGGAGTTCCTCGAGGAGGAGGTTCGTTTCGTCGGCGCGCTCGCGAACCAGGCGGCGCTCGCGATCGACAAAGCGTCCCTCTACGCGCTCGAGCGCCAGACCACCGAGAGGCTCCGCGATCTCGAGCGCGCGCGCGCCGACTTCGTCGCGGTCGTGACGCACGACCTGCGCACGCCGCTTTCGGTGATCCGCGGCCACCTCGAGATGCTCGCGGAGAAGAACGGCAGATCGAAGCGGCCGATCTCCGAGGCGACTTCGCAGGTGCTGCGACTCGACGAGCTCGTCGACCGGATCCTCGCGGGGGTCCGCACCGATCGACCGGAGCTATCCCTCCGGCGAACGCGCTTCGATCTGCGCGCGACCGTTACCGCTGCGCTGAAGGAGGTCGCTCCGATGGCGCGCAGGCACAAGCTCACCGGTCCGCGCGGCGGGCAGCCGGTCTTCGTCCGTGGCGATCGGCGGCGCACCGCCGAGGTCGTCGCGGGGCTCGTGCACAACGCGACCAAGTACACGCCGGAGGGCACGCGCATCGCCGTGAAGATCGAGCGGGGCGACGATCGCGCGACCGTGCGCGTCCAGGACCAGGGTCGCGGCGTCCCGCCCAACGAGCGTTCGCGGATCTTCGAGCCCTACGCGCGCGGCGCGGGCAACGACGAGGTGCCGGGCTCGGGCATCGGTCTGTTCGCGTCGCGGCGGGTCGTCGAGGGTCAGGGCGGCGACATCTGGGTCGAGGACGCGCCGGAGGGCGGCGCCGTCTTCGCGTTCACCGTGCCGCTCGCGCGCGCGACCGCCGACGCGGCCTCACGTTGAGCAGCGTCCTCGTCGTCGACGACGAGCGCGCGCTCGTCGGGATGGTCGCGTCGCTGCTCGGCGAGGACGGCTACGAGGTCGTCACCGCGTACGACGGCGAAACAGCGCTGCGCCGGCACGCCGAAGAGTCGCCGGACCTGGTGATCCTCGACCGCAAGCTGCCGCGGCTCTCCGGCGACGAGGTCTGCAAGCGGATCCGCGCGATCTCGTCGACTCCGATCCTCATGCTCACCGGCGAGCGCGGCGCGGACGAGCGGGCGAAGCTGCTCGATCTCGGCGCGGACGACTATCTCGAAAAGCCGTTCAGCTCGAAAGAGCTCCGCTCTCGCGTGCGTGCGCTGCTCCGCCGCGCCGCGCCGGCGAACGCCGCGCGGGCCGCGACATCGATCGGTCGCCTGCGTGTGGATCCGAAGACGCACGTCGCGAGCGTCGACGGGGATGCCCTCGATCTGACCCCCACGGAATTCCGTCTTCTTGCCGCGCTCGTCGCGCGCCCCGGCGAGGTGCTCGAGCGCCGCGCGCTGCTGCGCGCGGGATGGCCCGAGGAACGCGACCCTGATCCCGAGTGGTTGAAGGCGCATCTCGCGCGACTTCGCTCGAAGCTCGATTCCGCGGGTGCGCCGACGCTCGCGAACGTGCGAGGGGTTGGATATCGCCTCGGGTAACCCGAAGCGCGCACCTACCTCCTATGAGGGCTCCGCACGCGGAGATCTCGAATGCGGTCGAAGTCCCGGCGGTTGCGGGTCATGAGTTCGAGGCCGTGCTCCAGTGCCGTCGCCGCGACGAGGGCATCTGGCATGCGGACCTCCGATGCGCGCCGGAGGCGACCTGCGCGCTCGGCGATCATGGCGTCGACCGCGATTTCTGTATGGAGCGCGAGCAGAGCACGTACGGCGGGCTCGTCCTTTTCGTTCCCTGCGAACAGCTCAGCGCAGGTGATCACGGAGTAGAAACCAGAGAAATCGGGCAGTCTGCGTGCTCCCCGCAGGTGATCGACGAAGACGTCGGTATCGAAGAGGACGTTACGTGCGCCTGCGCCGACCACGCTCTCCCCACTCGTTGCGGGACGGAACGCTCAAGCGCGGATCGACGCCAAACGTGTCGTCCAAGATCTTCCGGGCCTCTGCAGGCGTTTCCTTGCCGACGTACGCGTCGATCGCATCCCGAACGACCGCGGCCAGCGACTTGCGTTCGCGCTTGCGGCGGGAGTCGAGCTTCGTGCGCTGTTCCGCGGTAAGGTAGATCTGAGTGCGAGTGGCTGACATATACAGCGCAGTATACAGCAGACTGCCTCCCGGCCAGCTGCTCCGTCGCTTGGCCCTCCGCAGCCGCTAGGCATCCCGCCGACCGAGCATGAAGAGCGTGAGCACGACGAGCCCTGCCGTCAGAGCGAGGTAGAGGCCGGACTCGGTGAACTGGAATCGCCAGTAGCGATCAGCGGGCTGATAGAGCAGGCGCGGATAGACGTCGTGCTCATTCAAGTAGGCGATGTTGTCGCAACTGGTCGGCTGACCGGCCCTTGGCCGTCCACAGCGTCGTAGCCCACCTGCCAGGCATCGGTCGGCACTGGCGACACGACAGGCGACGGGAATGTCCCTGTAAAGACGACGGCGTCTGTAGGACGGCGATCGGCGGCCGCACAAGAAACCGCACAGCCCGCAAGTCCGGCGGTCCGCGCGAGCAACTGCTTGGCGGGCAGGCGACTTTCACGCGACGCCGCGCCCTGACTGTCTCGGCCAGGTCTCAGCAAGTCACGCGACCGCTCCTGCCGTCGACACCATGACCGATCCGGGCCGAAAGCGCATGCTCGTGCGGGCGGCAGCGGGAGCGAGACAGGCGTCTCGTGTTCTCAGCGCCAACTTCAAGGAGGAATTCATGGAGCAAACCAAGGAATTCACATTGACGCTGGACGACCGGCCGGGCACGCTCGCGAAGGCGACCGACGCGATCGCCAAAGCGGGCATCAACATCGAGGGCTACTGCGCCGTGCCGTCGAAGGATGGAAAAGGCACCTTCCGCGTCGTCACGTCGGATCCGGCGACCACACGCAAGGCACTCGAGACGGCCGGGTTCAAGGTCCAGGAAGAGCGTGACGTCGCGATCATCGATGCCGAGGACCGACCCGGCTTCCTCGCACAAGTCCTTCGCCGGCTCGCCGACAACGAACTGAACGTCGGGCCGACGTACTCGATCACGCAGAACCGCATCGCCATCAGCGCCGACAACTTCGCGAAGCTGCGCGAGTCCCTGCAGGAAGTGGCTTCGACCGCGCGACGTAAGTAGAGACCGACACTCCCGCTGCCGCCCATCGCTCTGAACTCTTAGCCCGTGGAGGCGGGTACCTCCGCGAGGGCATCGTCGCGAACTCGAAGGCGCCTGAAGTCAGCCGGCGGCACTCCTATTAATAGGAGCGCCCTCATCCCAGTACCGTCCGGAGCGCGCCGACCGATGCCGAAAGCAGCAGCAGCGCCGTGGTCGTGATGGCAGCGCCAATCACGAAGAGCGCATCATCCCAGGCGAGTCGGGCCTCGCGGTAGTACGTCCGTTCCGTCGCGGCCGCGAAGCCGCGCGCGTCCATCGCGATCGCGATCCGAGTGGCGCGCCGCGTCGCGTCGGAGAGCAGCGTCACGAGCTCGCCGACCGCCTCGCGACCGCGGCCGAGCAGGCCGCGGGGAGGCGCGCCGCGCACCCGTCGGGCGAGCCGCGCCTGCGCGTACTCGTCGGTGAAAAACGGCAGGAAGCGATAGGCCGCGAGCAAGGGATAGCCGATGCGGAACGGCAGACGGGCGTGCCGGATCAGGCTAATGACGAGATCGGTCGGGTCGGTCGTCCACACGAACGCCAGCGAGAGGATCCCGATGGCGATACCGCGAATCGCGATCGCGAGGCCGAAGCGGAGGCCTGATTCGCTCGCGTGGAAGGGTCCGATCGTCCAGGTCGCCGGTCCTTGGGTCGCGGCGAACACGGCGTTGCTCCACACAAAGCCCGCGCCGAGCACGGTGAGCGGTACAAGCGCGCGCGCGATCGTCACCGGCCGTGCTCCGCCGGCGAGCGCGGCGGCGAGGGCAATCGCGAGGAACAGGGTCGGCGTGACCGGATCGACGATGAGGATCAGCAG
>DASWCR010000213.1:0-6028 GCA_036389995.1 Candidatus Limnocylindria bacterium
GAGCTCACCGAGGAGCAGGCCGAGCGTGAGACCGCGCTCATCTTCGTCATCGTCAACCTCGAGGAGATCGGCGACGTGATCGACAAGAACTTCATGGAGCTCGCCGAGAAGAAGATCCGCGGCAACCACGTCTTTTCGGCGCAGGGCTGGCGCGAGATCGCGGACCTCCACGCGAAGGTCGTCGAGAACCTGGAGCTCGCGATGGGCGCCCTCGCATCCGGCGATCGCGAGGTCGCTGAAAAGGTGATCCGCCACAAGTCCATCGTGAACACGATGGAACGGCAGCTTCGCGCCGCGCACATCCAGCGGCTCCACGAAGGACTGCGCGAGTCCATCGACACATCGAGCATCCATCTCGATCTGCTCGCGTCGTTCAAGCGCGCGAACTCGCTCGTCACGGGCATCGCCTACGCGGTGCTCGGACAGCACGATGCCTGATCAATCTCGGACTTCGTCCGAGACGCGCCGCAGGCGCGTCGTGTTCAGTCGGCCCGGCAAAGCCGGGTCTCCTTCACGCTTTGAATAATCAATCTCGGACTCCGTCCGAGACACGCTGCAGGCGCGTCGTGTTCAGTCGGGCCGGCAAAGCCGGGTCTCCTTCACGCTTTGAATAGCGGTCGTGCCTTCGTCGGGACGTCGGGCTGGTCGTACAAGACGTGGAAGCCGGTCTTCTATCCGCCCGAGGTGAAGTCCAAGGACTTCCTTCGCTACTACGGGACGCGCCTTGCGACCCTCGAGATCAATTACACGTTCAACCACCTGCCGACCGAGAAGAACATCGCCGACTGGCGTGAGGCGACCCCACCCGAGTTCCTCTTCGCGTTGAAGGCCTCGCAGCAGATCACGCACTACCGGCAGCTCCGCGATCCAGCGGAAACGCTGCCGCTGTTCTTCGAGCGAGCACGGCCGCTCGGCGATCGGCTCGGCCCGGTCCTGTTCCAGACGCCACCGTGGCTCCGGCGCGACGACGACCGGCTCGCGGGATTTCTCGCGTCGTTGCCGCGCGACCTGCGTTGTGCGCTGGAAGTGCGGGACCCATCGTGGTACGTCGACGAGGTGTACGAGCTCCTGCGCACCGCGGGCGTCGCGCTCGTGCATGCCGAAGGCGAGAAAGCGCCCTCGCCCGTCGAGACGCTCGGAACGACGTCGTCCTTCGCGTACGCGCGCCTCCGCAAGAGGGAGGGCTACACCGCGGACGATGTCGACGCCTGGGCCGCGCGCTTTCGTCCGATGCTCGACGCGGGGAAGGACGTGTACGCGTACTTCAGACACGACGACACCGGCGCGAACGCGCTTTCCGCCGAGCGGCTGCGCGATCTGCTCGCGGCCTAGCATCCGGGTCGGAAGTGAGATGAGCGAGGAGCGATTTACTCGCGACGAGCGAAACCACCAGCCTTGAGCGCTTCTCCGCGGGGCGCTCCGCGCTCAGGGGCCCCTACCCCTGGTCGCGAGATTGAACGGAACGCTCGGTGGGTCGCGATCTCGGTCGCGCTCGGCAATCTGCTGGTGCCGCTGAACTCGACGATGATCGTGGTCGCCCTGCCGCAGGTCGCGCGCGACCTCAAGGTGGACGTCGCGGAGACGAGCTGGATCGTCACTTCGTACCTCATCGCGATGGCCGCGCTTCAGCCGATCGCCGGACGGGTGGGGGACCGGCTCGGCCGCCGCAACGTCATGCTCGCCGCGCTCGTCTATTTCGCCCTCGCGTCGGCCGGCGCCGCCGGCGCGAGTTCGATCCTTCTTCTTGCCGTGTTCCGCATCAATCAGGCGATCGCGGCGGCCGCGCTCGTCCCGAATGGGCTCGGCCTCCTGCGCGAGGCCATCCCCAGTGGCCGGCGTGGCGCGGAGTTCGGGATCGTGAGCGCCGCGACCGCGGTCGGCGCGACGGTCGGGCCGCTCGTCGGCGGATTCCTCGCGGCGATCGACTGGCGCTGGATCTTCCTCGTCAACGTTCCGCTCTGCGCGGCGGGGCTCGCCCTCTCGTGGCGCGTCCTGCCACCGAGGGCCGCTCGCGAGACCGCGCGGTTCGATCTGATTGGCGCCGTCGGACTCGGGGTGGTTCTCCTGGCGGCGGCCTGGGTGCTGGTCTCGTTCGGCCGCGCGGTGGATCCGGTGACGGTCGCGATCGGCGTAGCGATCCTGCCCGCGGCGGTCGCGCTTCTGCGTTACGAGTCGCGCCATCCCGACCCGGCGCTCCCGCCGTCCCTGTTTCGCATCCGCGCGTTCGCGGCGGCGTGCGCGACGGTCGCGTTCCAGAACCTCGCGATGTACGGGACGCTGCTCGCGCTTCCGGTCGCCCTCGCCGGCGCGAGCGTGCGCAGCGGGATCGCGCTCGCCGCGTTCTCGGGCGGCTCGATCATCCTTGCGCCGCTCGGCGGGCGCGCCGCCGATCGCTACGGGCCGCGTCTTCCGACCGTCGCCGGCGCGCTCCTGCTCGGCGTCGGGCTCACGCCTCTCGCGATCTCCGCGGGCCGGCTCCCCCTTGAGCTCCTCGCGGGGACGCTCGCGTTCGCCGGCGTCGGGCTCGCGCTGACGTTCCCGTCGATGCGGCTCGCGGCCGTCGAGGTCGTCCCCGAGCGGTACGCGGCCCTCGCATCCGGAGTGTTCTCGACGAGCCGCTACTTCGGCGGAATGCTCGGATCCATCGCCATCGCGATCGCGCTCGGCGGCTCGCCCGCGATCGATTCGCTGCGCGCCCTCTTCTGGCTGTTCACCGCGGCGGCGTTCGCGGCCGCGATTCCGAGCCTCGCGCTACCCGGTCAGGGCATGGCGCACGTGGAGCCGATCGCCGAAGAGGTCGCGGGCTAAGCCGAAAGACGTCGAACGATTCCGGCGGACCCGTCGACCTCGAGCGGCTCGCCGTCGACGAGCGTCGAGAGCACGCCGCCGGTGGCGACGACGCACGGAACGCCGAACTCGCGCGCTACGACCGCGGCGTGACAGAGTGAACCGCCGATCTCGGTCACCACCGCGGCCGCCATGGTGAAGAGCGGTGCCCACGAGACGGTCGACTGCCGGCACACCAGGACGTCCCCGGAGCGCATCTTTGAAAAGTCCTCGTCGCCGGTAATGAGCCGTGCCGGGCCACGCGCATGTCCGGCCGATGCGGCGACCCCCTTGAGCGTGTACCGGTCGTCCTGCGTGACGGCGTAGTCGAAGGAAACCCGCTCGAGCGCGACGCCAGGCGTGACGGGTCCGTTTCCGGTTGATGGAGCGCCGATCGTTTTCGGAGCAGCCAGGCGCCGCCACCGCGCGAGCTCGTGACGCCTGCGGGAGACGAGCTCGCCGAGCGGCTTCGGCATCCGGATCGCGCTCGCTATCTCGGGCACGTAGAGGAGGAAGATCTCGTCCGCCGAAGCGAGCGCGCCATCCCCCACGAGCCGTTCACCAAACGCGAGACAGAGGCGGCGAACATGGGCCTGGGAGACCCGATCGATCCAGTAGTTGTGCTCCTCGGTGAGCGGGCCGGCGCTTGTCGCCGCGGCGACGATCTCCCCAAAGCGAGCCAGGTCCTCGGGGCGTTCGGCCAGGTGGGCTCGTGCGCGGTCGAGGGTTTCCGTCGCGCGCGCGCGGACGCGGGCGATGCGCGCATCGGGATGCTCGCCTTCCGACCGCAGTCGCTGCGCGAGGACGGCCAGGACCTTTGCTGGATCGTCGCGCCACGCCGCGGATTCGAGGTCGAAGTTTTCCTGTCCGATATCGCCGTGCAGGCCGAGGAAGGCATCGAGCACGTGCGCGAACTCGGGGCCGCCCTCGAGACCCGCAAGATTTGAAACGGAGCGCTCGCCGCCGGCTAGCGCCGCCGAGACCGCGGGCCATCGCCGCGTGGCTTCGGCCAGTCCGTGCAGATCGCCCTCGAGGCGTTGCAACGTCGGAGCTTGGCCTTGCGTGAGCGCGAGCGCCTCCGCCCCGTTCCCTCCGATGAGCTTTTCGTACGCCTGGGCCAGCTCTTCCATGACCGGATACGCCGAGCCCGTGACTATGAAATGGATCGTCCAGATGCGCTTTGTGCGGCGCCACACTTCGAGCCACGCCTCGGCGGCCTGATCCCCGGTCATGTCCGCGATAGCGAACCCGCGCATCCAGGCGTAGTGCTCGTGCAGCTCGGGGAGGAGCTCGTCATCCCATTGGCGCCGCAGCGTGCGTGCGAACGCGCGCCGAAAAGTAGATGCCCGCGTGAGCTCTTCGGGCATGCGGTCCTCGGCCACGAGCGGTTTCTCGCTCGCGTAGAACCGCCCGTTGAACGCGCGATGGCGGACGAGCAGAGGGAAGCCGATCGCGCCGAGTCGCTTTCGAATGCCGTAGTCCGGCCCATTGGTGATGAACTCGGCTGAGAGTGGCGCGAACACGCGGTCGAAATGCGCGTCCTCGCGCTCCCAGGTCAGCTTCGCGTCGTCGGGGTCATCCCACGTGACCGGGAATTCCTCCGCGAGCGTCGTGATCGGGCGGCACTGCAGAAGGTGAAGCTCGCCATCGCGCAACGCGCACTCGATGTCGACCGGCCCGCCCATGACCGTCTCGAGCTGGATCGCAAGGCGCGCGATCGCGGCGATGTCGGCGTCGGGGACCGCGGCGCCGTTTGCGCAGAACCGCGATGTGATCGCGAGGTCCCGTTTCCGCACGGTGTAGCTGTCGGGAGTGATCGTGCCGGAGGCGATCGCGTCACCGAGACCGCGCGCGGCGTTCACGACGACGACGTCGCGCGCGCCGCTCACCGGGTCCGCGCTGAAAGCGATGGCGGAGGCGTCGGCAGGGACCATGAGCTGGACGAGCACCGCGATGCGCGGTGCGCCCGCGATGCCGCGCTGCTTCCGGTATGCCGCGGCGCGATCCGACGACACCGACCGCCAGCACTCGAGCAGAGCGTCGACGATGGCGTCGACGCCCCCGACATCGAGGATCGTTTCGTGCTGGCCGGCGAATGACGAATCGCCGGAGTCCTCACCGATGGCCGACGACCGCACCGCTACCCTCGGCTCGCGCTGGCCCACGCGGCGGGCGAGATCGGCATAGGACGCGGCGACCAGCTCGCGGAGCCGTGCGCGGCTCTCCGGGTCGCCGTCCATCGCGTGGCGCAGCTGATCGAAGGCCGACACGTCGAGACAAAAGCCGGGGGGCACGCGGAACGACGTCGCGAGCCGACCGAGATTCGCGGTCTTCCCACCGACGGTCGTCGCGTCAAGAGACGCAGGTTCACCCAGCCACGCGACGCGCATTGGCGGGCGAGTCTAGTCCGCAGCAGCAGACCGCAGGACCCCCCGGTCCGAGGACCACGAGTATTGGTCACTGTGAGCTCCACCCTCGTGACCGTCGTGTCGGTCGCCGGGATCGTTACCTTCATGGTCGTCGCGCAGGTCTCGCGCATCCGCGGCGTAGCCCGGCGCGGCGAGACGCTCGCGCGATCGCGCGGGCTCGCCCACTACGTCGCCTACTTCTTCATTGTTCCGTACCTCGTTATCGCGGCGCGTCCCGGGCCGGAGCTGGACGTGCCCGAGCCGCTCCGCTGGGTCGGCCTCTTTCTCGTCGTGCTCGGCATCGTCTTCGCGATCTGGGCGATCGCGACGCTCGGCCGGCACTACGACCTCGAGCTCGAGATCCACCGCGACCACGAGCTGGTGCGCAACGGGCCGTACCGATTCGTGCGTCACCCGGTCTACACCGGTCTCGGCCTGCATTTCGCCGGCGCCTGCCTCGCGACGGGCAACATCCTTCTCCTTGCCGGGACACTTCTCGTGACCTTCCCGGCCCTGTATCTCCGGGCAACGACCGAGGAGCGCCTGCTTCGCGAGCGATTCGGTGCGGCGTACGACGCGTACGCCCGCGAGGTCGGGATGCTTGTGCCTCTGCTTTAGCCTCTGCGCGCACGTAGCGCGCGTTGGAGGAGGGACACGTGAACTGGATAGGGTCGAGGCATGGGTGAAGGCTCGTCGGCCGGTCCGCTCTACGCGCTCACCGCGCTCGCGGCATTCATCGAAGCCATCGCGCTCAACTGGTTCATCAACGAGACCGCTGGACCACAGGGTCAGGC
>DASWCR010000214.1:0-4276 GCA_036389995.1 Candidatus Limnocylindria bacterium
GAGCACCTCGAGCGCTCCGACGACGTCGAGCCGCTCGTCGGTCTCGACGGCATCGTCGTTCCAGGCGGCTTCGGGTACCGCGGCATCGAGGGCAAGGTGAAGGCGACCCGGTTCGGCCGCGAGCGGCGGGTCCCGACGCTCGGTCTCTGCATGGGAATGCAGTGCATGGTCATCGAGCTGGCGCGCACCGCCCTCGGCACAAACGACGCGAACTCGACCGAGTTCGACGCCTTCACGCCGCACCCGGTGATCGACCTCTTGCCGGAGCAGCGCGACATCGGCGACAAGGGCGGCACGATGCGGCTCGGGAGCTACCCGTGCGTCCTCGAGCCCGGGTCGGTCGCGGCCCGCTCGTACGGACAACCGATCGTGCTCGAGCGGCATCGTCATCGCTTCGAGTTCAATAACGCGTATCGCGAGCTCCTTCAGAGCCACGGCATGCGATTCACTGGCCTCTCGCCGGACGGACGCCTCGTCGAGATCGCTGAGATGCCCGACCACCCGTTCTATCTCGGCACCCAGTACCACCCTGAGTTCAAGTCGCGGCCCAACCGCCCTCATCCGCTGTTCATCTCGTTCATCGATGCCGCGATATCGTTCGCACGTTCGAACGGGCGCGCCGCGGAGGCGGCACCCCGCATGCAGGAGTTGCCAACCACATGAAGCTCTTTCTCGACACGGCCATCTACGAGGAGATCGCGGAGGCTGTGAACTGGGGCGTCATCGATGGCGTCACCACGAACCCGACGCTGATCGCAAAGGCCGGGCACGATCACGAGGAACAGGTCAAACGGATATGCCAGATCGTCGGCAACGTTTCGGCGGAGGTCGTCTCCGAGAAGAAGGACGACATGGTCGTCGAAGGTCGCCGCATCGCGGCCTGGCACAAGAACGTGATCGTCAAGGTTCCTCTCACGCCTGAAGGTCTCGCCGCCGGCAAGGTACTCGCGGGCGAAGGCATCCGGATCAACGTGACGCTCTGCTTCTCGGTGAATCAGGCGCTCCTCGCCGCAGCGATCGGCGCGTACATCGTGAGCCCGTTCGCCGGCCGGCTCGACGACATCAACGAGGACGGGATGCGGGTGGTCGCCGATATCGTGGCCGCCTACCGCCAGCACGAGATCAAGACGAAGGTGCTCGCGGCGTCGATCCGCAACCCGATGCATGTCACCCAGGCGGCGCTTGCTGGCGCCGACATCGCGACGATGCCGTTCGGCGTGCTGAAAATGCTCTTCCTCCACCCTCTCACCGAAGCTGGACAGAAGAAGTTCCTCGAGGATTACCGGAAGACGCAGGAAGCGAAGCCCATGCCGACCGCCCGACAGGAGCCCGCGACGAAGCGCTAGCGGCGAGGCGCCTCGACGAGGAGCATGTCGCGCAGATCCGCGGTCGCCACACCGCAGAGGTCGAGCACGCAAAGCGTGAGCGCCGCCACGTCCGACTCGGCGCGTCCCGTCTTGATGACCTGGTCCGCCGCGTAGATCGCCTCGTACGCGCGTTGCACGTCGGCGCGGGTGACACGACGCGCGAAGGCAGTGGCTCGCTGTATCGCATACGGGCTGGAGCGGATCGCCTTGGCCATGCGCTCGGCGTCGGCATTGGTGCGCATGGCGGATGCGAACAGGAGCACCCGGAATTGCCAGAGGAGCAGGGCGAGGATCTGCTGGACGGCATTGCCGTCAGCTAGTAGCCGCTCAAGCGTGGCCACCGCGGTCCGCGCGTCTTTCCGGACGACCGCCTGCGTGAGCTCGAACACATCGGCCTCGATCGCCCCGTTCACGAGGGCCCGCACATCGGCTGCGGTCACCGTCGCATCGCCAACGTAAGCGCCGAGCTTCTTGATCTCCTGCTCCAGACGCTCGGTATCGCTGCCCGCCGCCGATGCGAGAGTCGCGACGGCTTCGCGATCGAGCTTGATTCCGTGAATGCGTGCGCGCGCGGAGATCCAACCGGGGACGTCGACCGGCGCGAGACGCTCGATGCGCTCGACTGATCCACCCGCGGCCTCGACCGCTTCGAGCAGATTCGAGGCGGGAACATTCGGAGCCTTGGGCCTTTGCCCGCGGCGTGAGCGAGCGGTCGCGAGGCGCTCGACGGCGACGAGCACGAGGGCCGCCTCGCGCGGAAATGAGGCGATCAGGTCCAGATCATTCAGCGCTTCGGCATGGTCGACGATCACGACGCGAGCCTCATCGACGGCGTCAAACAGGCCCTGGGCCTGGCCCGACAGCATGATCGCGCCGGGGGTGTCGAACCGCGCATCGTGACGCGTGATCCCGAGCATCCCGCCGAGACGCGGTTCGACCATCGCCCCTAGGTCGGTCGGTCCCGCGGGCGCGCCGGAAAGAAGCCCTGCGGCGAGCTCACCGAGGCGGAGGCGCGTGCGGAAGGGATCCTCCCCGTGGAGGAGAAAGACCATTCGCGTGGGTACGGACGACGAGCTGGGCACTGCCACCTTGATCGAGCTCCACCGTGCCGTCGCGGTCGGTGCGGTATGTGGGTACTCGGCCGAGCGCCGCGAGCGTCTCGGGCGTGGGATGACCATACCGGTTCTGCGCGCCGACGGAGATGACCGCCGCGCTCGGCCGAACAGCGTCGACGAGTGGCACGGCGTACGCGCTTGCGGCGCCGTGATGCGGGGGAACGTACACGCGCGCGGCGAGCGACCCTGGGCTCAGAAGAAGGTCGGCCTGGGCCTGTTCGGTCGCGTCCCCCATGAACAGCATCGAGAAGGAGCCACGCTCAAGGCGCAGCACGAGAGAAGGGACGTCAACACGCGGATCGCCATTCGGTGCGAGGACCGCGAGGCTCGCGTCGCCGACGCGGATCCGCATACCCGCGGCGACGGCGCGCCGCGTTACGTGTGCCCGCGCGATACGGTCGCCCCACGCCGTGGCGACGGCGCCGGGGTTCAAGCCGACGGGTTCGATCGCGACACCAACCTCGTATCGCTCGAGCACCCCGATGAGGCCGTCGGCGTGATCGGCATGCGCGTGCGTCAGCGCGACGACGTCGATCCGGCGATTCCACGGGGGAAGGCTCGCCCCGAGCTCGGCAAGGAGTCGCGCCGGGTCGGGGCCGCCGTCGACGAGAAGGGTTCTGCCGTCGAATTCGACGAGGAACGCGTCGCCCTGCCCAACATCGAGCGCACGCACGCGTACGCCGGACGGCGTCGGCCATAGCACGGCGGCCAGGCTCCCGGCGACGAGGACGAGTACGAGCGCCGCGCTCACCCAGAGCGCCCGCCGCGCGAGATGGGATCGCGAAGGAAGCCGAACCCCGTGGGGGCTGCGCCATCGGATCTGTCCGCCGATGGCGCGCGCAAGTCGTGACACCCTAGCGGGCCCGAAGAAAAGCGCGACCGCGACCAGAGCGCCGTACGCGAGTCCAGCAAGCGGACCATCGGGAACGGCGAGCGACGCAAGCGGCAGCCCCGCGGACGTCTCGACGACGACGCGCAACAGGAAGGCGAGCGCGTAGGCGAGCAGACCAGGCAGCTGCGCGAGATCGAGCGAGACCGTGCCGAGCGCGGACGTCGCGGCACCGGCGAGCATGAGCGGCGGAAAGAGCGGCACGGCGACGAGGTTCGCGAGCGGTGAAACGAGAGAGACCCGCCCGAAGACCGCCGCGATGATGGGAATCGTGGGCAGCGTCGCCGCGAGCGTGGTGGCCAGACCCTGGCGAATCGCACCCGGTAGAAAGGCGAGACGCCGCGAGATGGGATCGCCGAGGTAGAGGAGACCGCCGGTCGCGGTGGCCGAAAGCAGAAAGCCGACATCGCCGATCGCGGATGCGTCGATTCCGACCATCGTCGCCACGGCGAGCGCGAGCGCGTTGTCCGTGGCCGGCCGGCGGCCGAAGGCAAGACCGAGCGACGCTACGACCGCCATGACCGCCGCGCGCGCGACGCTGGGCGCGAGTCCCACGAGCACGCTGTACGCGAGGACGCACGAGACGGTCAGGGTGGCGGTGATCGCGGGGCGGACGCGGCCACGCGCGACGAGCGCGACCGCAGTCGCGACGAGGGTCATGTTGAAGCCGGATATCGCGAGCAGATGCGAAGTGCCGCTGCGCGCGAAGGCGCTCGCGAGGTCGGCGTCGACGGCGGCGCGCTCGCCGAGGACGATCCCACGAACGATGCCACCCTCTGGCTCCGGGACCAGTCGGCGCAACGGCTCCGCGAGCGCTTCGCGAAGCCCGTCGAGCGGGCCAGCGTGGCGGAGGTCGAAACCGAGGGGTAGGGGGCCGAACAGAGTTGCCCCGGCGGAGACCCCTG
>DASWCR010000215.1:0-5650 GCA_036389995.1 Candidatus Limnocylindria bacterium
CGTAGTCCAGTGTCAGGTCCGTAGTCGGAGCCGGACGTCCGCGGCGGAAGCGTCGCCGAGCGAAGCCTTCGCGACCCGCTCGAGATCGCTGTTGTCCGCGGCGCGTACGGCTCGTCTCACCGTCGCGATGCTTGTCGGCGACATGCTCAACACGCGAACACCGAGCCCGACGAGCACGAGGGCCGCCTCAACGTCGCCCGCCATTTCGCCGCACACCGAGAGCTCGATGCCCGATCGGTCGGCGGCTTCGACCGCGAGCCGTATGAGCTGGAGAAGCGCGGGATGAAGCGAGTCGCGGTACCGCTCGAGGGCCGGGTTGCCGCGATCCGCGGCAAGCGTGTACTGGAGCAGGTCGTTCGTGCCGATGCTCACGAAGCTCAGATCGCGAACGTAGGTGTCCGCGGTAAGGATCGCCGATGGGATCTCGAGCATGACGCCGAGGTCGATCACGCCGATCGGCTTCCCTTCGGCGACGAGTTCCGCCCGGGCCCGATCGACCAGGTGCCTGAAGGTCGCGGCGTCGCGCGCGTCCGCGACCATCGGCGCCATCACCTTGACGCGCCCCTTGGCCGCGGCGCGGATGCACGCGCGCAGCTGCGTCACGAAAATCTCGGGCCGGCGATCGGCGAGGCGAAGCGCCCGCACGCCGAGGAACGGGTTGTCCTCTTCTTTCAGCGGGAGGTATGGGATCGGCTTGTCGCCCCCGACATCGAGCAGACGGATTGTCACCGGATGCGGCGCGAACGCGGCGATGACGCGGCCGTACGCCTCGGCCTGCTCGTCCTCGGATGGCGGGCTCGACCGCTCGAGAAAGAGAAACTCGGTTCGGAACAGACCGACGCCGCGCGCCCCGAGGGCGACTGCGCCGGCGGCCTCGTCTGGCGAGCCGATATTCGCGAGGAGCTCGATCGCCGTCCCGTCTTTTGTGACCGCCGGAAGCGCGGCCTCCTCGACGTCCCGACCGCGATCGCGCCGGATCGCGCCGGCGCGCGCCTCGTAGCGCGCCACGTCTTCTTTCGTCGGCGCGACGAGGATCTCGCCGCTTTCTCCGTCGAGCGCGAGCCGCGACCCGCGGCCCGCTTGATCGAGCATGGCGAGCAAGCCCGTCGCGCCGACGACCGCAGGGATCCCGTACGCGCGCGCGAGGATCGCTGCGTGCGCGGTGGGGGAAGAGGCCTCTAGCGCGATGCCCAGCAGACGATCGCGCGGCAAGGTCGCGGTCAGCGACGGTGGCAGATCTTCCGCGACGACGATCGACGGTTCGGAGAGGCGGATGCCCGCGTCCCCGAGTCCCGCGAGCTCGCGCGCGACCCGATCGCCGACGTCGAGGACGTCCGCGGCTCGCCCGGCGAGCAACTCGTCGCCGAGGGCCCGGAGCTGGTCGGCGACGCTCGTCGCGGCCGCGGTGATCGCAATGACGGCGTCGGCGCCATCGGCGCGAATACGCGCCGCGGCGGCATCGATGAGCTCGGGATCCCGCGCGATCATGGCGTGCGCCGAGAAGACCTCGGCTTCTTCGGCGTGGCCTGCGCCGCGGACCTGGTCGGCGAGATGCTCGGACGCTCGGCCGACGGCCTCGGTGGCCGCGATCAGGCGGGCGACCTCGGCGTCCGGTTCGGTCACGATCCCTCGCGAAACAGGAGCCTTCCGCTCGAAGCGGACCCACGGACCGTGGGCCACACCCGGAGACGCGGCGACCCCGCGGATGAGAATCGCGTTGCCGGTCATCACGATCGCAGTCGGCGCGAGGGATCGATCCGCTCGTGAACGACCACCGGTGCGCGGTCGGCCGCCGTCACCGCTCGCATTCTCGTTCCGCGCGAGCGGATGGCCGCGACGGACCACGAGACTGCCACGCCGAGGGCCGCCGCCTTGCCGCCCCCCGCGAGGAATCCCGCCAAGAGGGCATCGCCCGCGCCGACCGTGTTGACGACGTCGTCGATCGGTGCCTCGGCATGAGATGCCCCGTTCGCGTCGACGAAGAGCGCGCCGTCCGGACCAAGACTCACCAACACCGCTTGGCATCCCCGCGCAAGGAGCTCGCGCGCGGCGGCGGTGACGTCGCCGATGGTCGCGAGCGGTCGGCCAACGAGCGCCTCGAGCTCTTCGTGGTTCGGCTTGACGAGGGCAACTCCGGCGCAGATCGCTGCCGCCAGTGCTTCGCCGCTCGTGTCGATCGCCACACGCCGGTCCGAGGCGCGGCCAGCTAGGCGCGCATAGAAATCAACGGGAGCGCCCGGCGGCAGCGAGCCACAGCCGACGATCCAGCTCGCCCCGGGGGCCGCCGTCGCGGCGGCGATGATGGCGTCGACGTCATCCGATGCAAGCTCTGGTCCCGACTCGTTCAGCTTCGTGAGCGTTCCGTCGGCTTCGACGATGCTCACATTCGTCCTGATCGAACCCGCGATCGGGACTGCGGAGATCGGCGTCGCGTCCGCGAGGAGTCGGAGATATGCCGCCGCCGAGTCTTCCGCGAGCGGCAGCACCGCGACCGTGGCAACACCCTGTGCCGCGAGGGCGCACGAGACGTTGACACCCTTCCCGGCCGCTTCCGCGGTCGAGCGTCTGGCGCGGATGAGCGCACCTCGTTCGAGGCGATCGATCTCGAGGGTGCGGTCGATACTCGGGTTCGGGGTCACCGTCACGATCACGTCGAAGCGATCGCGGCGGGTTCGAGGTGCTTCGCGAACAGGACGGCTTCAGCCTCGGATGTCCACGTCCCGCTCGGACCCAGCGCCGCCGCGAGTTCGGGATCCTTGATGGCGAGATCCTCCAGTGAGGTCAGCGGAAGGCCTCGCAGTTGCGGGAAGATGACGATCTTGCCCGCGAACCGGCCTTCCATCAGCGACCGCAGTCCATCCGCGGCGGCCTCGATCCCGCCCACCGCTGCGACCGCGCGCGCGGGCGACAGCTGCCCGGCGAGGGTCTTGCGAACGACCAGCTCCTGGTCCGCGATTCGCGAACCGGACGTGCCCGTGTACTGCGCTCCGTGCAGATAAACCCGCGAGATGTCGAGCGACGCGCGAGTCCCCACCGGAAGACCGGCGAAGAGCACGAGCATCGCGTCGCCGGCCATGACGCGCGCGGCCTGCGTGACCGCGGCGGCCGTCGGCGCGGTTACGATGACGTCATCCGCGCCGCGCCCCTTCGTCTCGCGCGCGACGAGCATCGCGAGATCTTCTTCGCTCGCGACCGTGGTCACCACGAGCCGCCGGCCGAGCGCCGCCGCGATCGGCTCGAGACGACTTCGCGCCATCGCAAGTCGCTCCCGGTCGAGGTCGACCGCGATCAGCGTCGCCGGGCCGTTCGGCGTCTTCAGCGCGCGCTCGAGATGCATCTGCCCCATCGGGCCGGCGGCACCCACGAATAGGGCCACACCGCCGGGCCGGAGCTCGGCGCGGTTCCGCGCTTCGCCATATGAGGCGGACACGTCGGGCCCGCGCGCGCCGACATAGGCCGTGTAGTGGTAGTGGATCCGCCCGATGTCGATGTCCACGGGGCCGTCCAGCGGCTCGTCGCCGACGAGGTTCAAGAGGCCACGGAAAGCCAGGGCATCGCTCGCTCGCGACACGAGCGATGCGGACCTCGGACCGAGCACGATGATGTCGTCGAACGGCCCGGCGACGAGCTCCTGTTCGGTGACCACGATTTCGGCTCTAGGCGCGCTGGCCCTGACCGCGGCGACGACATCGTGGCGCAGCCCGGACAGGACGATCTCGCGCGCGTTGGCGAGCGCGCCGCCGAACTCATAGGTGCGGTCGTCATCCCGACGTCCGACCACCCAGGCGCGGCCACCGGCCGCCGGGTTCAGCCTCCGGCGCTGGGTGTACGCAGCTTCGACGCAGGCCCACGGCTCGGTGAGCGCCGTCTCGGCGTATCCGAGGCGGTCGCCGACGTCGGTCACGTACGCGCCGTCGTCGGCGGCGAGGACCTCGGGACCGAGGACGTGGTAGCCGATGAGGCCGCCGGGGATCGTGTACCCGTACGCGGTGCTTCGGCCGTTGGCGTAGATGTCCGGCTGAATGGCGAGTCGCTGGCCGGAATGGAACCGGTCGGCGAGCTCGCTACCGACGGCGACGACTGTCACCGCGGTCTCGTGGCCGAGGCGCGTCGGGTGCGTCGCGAGATCCTGGCCGTAGAGCTTGGGATGCTCACCCCCGAGGCGGATCAGCTTCACGTCCGAGAAACAGAGGCCCACCGCGTCGACCCGCACGAGGATCTGATCCTTTGACGGCGCCGGGACGTCGACCCATTCGGGCTGACCGTCGCGCCCGACGCTTTCGACGCCCTTCCCGTACACGTTCCAGGCGAGCGTGCGTGTCGGCGCCTTCGGCACCTCGCCGTATGCGGTGTAGACCCCGTTGCTCCTGGTCATTTCGCTCGGGGGAGGTCCGCGTTCTTGAGCACTCGGCCGGTCGGGTCGAGGATGCCGACCTTCGTCGACATCGTCAGCGGGCTCGCCGTGAAGAGATCGCCCGCGTTGATCGCGACCCAGCGGTATCCCTGAAGGGGTGTGAGCCGCTTTATCGCAGGGCCGATATCGGCGCCGGTGGCGGCGACGTTGATCCGCCCGCGCGATGCGACGAGATCCGCAAGCCCGTCGGGATCCGGTGTCGCGCTGAGCGACTCGGTTATCGCCTTGAGGAGCGCATCGTGGTCGAGACGGGCCACATCAGCCTTCGGTGGTGCTGGTCAGTATCGCAGCGACGGCTTCGGCGGCGCTCTCCGCGTCCGCGCCGCGAGCCACGATGCGGACCTCGTCCCCTACGGCCGCTCCAAGACCGAGCAGGGCCGTGATGCTTCGGGCGTTCGCCTTCCGCCCGTTCGCGTGGATCACGACCTCCGCGCTGAACGGGCGCACGCGATCGACCACAGTCGCGGCGGGCCGCGCGTGCAACCCATGCGGGTTCGTGATCTTGAGCTCGCGGGCAATCTCGTCGCTTCGGGCGGGGTGACCGTTACTGGATGGAGTGTCGGTCTCGGGCGCCGTCAGCGCACTGTGGATTTCCGCCGCGTCCAGGGTGCTTCCGAGACGCCGGCACAGCTCCTCATCGCCGAGGATGGTGCCGAGGCGCGCGAGCACCCGGAGATGTTCATCAGACGTTGCCGCCAGCCCGATGACGAGATGTGCGGGCTCTTCGCCCCATGGGACACCATCAGGGAACTGCGCGACCGCGAGGCCGGTCCGCAGCACGAATTCCTTCGCCTCGTTCGTTCCATGCGGCAGCGAAATGCCGTTGCCGAGATATGTCGACACGATCTCTTCCCGCTGCTGCATCTGTGCGACGTATGCCGAGGTCACGCAGCCCTCCGCGACGAGGATAGAACCGACGAGCGCGATTGCCTCGTTTCGGTCAGCCGCCGTTCGGCCCACGACTACCGCGGACTCCGACAGGACCTCGACCGTCACGATGGGTGTCCGGCTTCGGGCGAGATCTCCTCGCCCGCGACGAGGCCGCGCAGCAGCCGGTCGGAGGCGGTGTTGTTCATGAAGTTCTTGAACGTGAGGACGACCGCATTGGGCGCGACCTTTCGTGCGCGGTCCGCCAAACCCTCGTGCGCCACAACCACGTCCGTCTGTGCGGGTATCTCGTTCACTGGCGAGTGAACGACACGGACGTCGAGCCCCGCGTCCTTGATCTTTTTCTTG
>DASWCR010000216.1:0-8860 GCA_036389995.1 Candidatus Limnocylindria bacterium
CCATTCTTCATCGCGGGCGGCCTCAAAGTCGTCTACGACCTTCTCATCTTCCTTTCGTTCCGCGGGCTGCGGCCGCCTGAAGAGCAGGGGCACGCAGCGTCAGCGCCGGAGGTAGGCTCCTGACGATGGCCGACCGAGCCACGGAGGCCCCCGAATACCTCAGCAAGGCGTGGTTGCAGGACCATCTGCGCGAGGAGCGACGCGAAGCCGACCTGCTGAGCGAAGTCCGCGAAGCGATCTTCGGTGCGCAGGACGGCGTGACGAGCATCCTCACCGTCGTGATCACCGTCGCCACCGCCACCAGCAACCAGTACGCGGTCCTCGTGGCCGGGATCGCCGCCGCGATCGCCGAGGTCATCTCGATGGGCGCGGGCGAATACATGAGCTCGAAGAGCCAACGCGAGATCTTCCTCGCACAGATCGAGAAGGAGCGCCTCGAGGTCGAGGAGCGACCGCACGAGTCCGAAGCCGAAGTCGCCTACATGCTCGAGCGGGAAGGGCTGCCCGAGGCTTCGGCCAAGCACGCCGCGGCGGAGCTCGCGCGTTCTTCAAACGTCCTTCTTAAGACCATGGTGGAGAAAGAGCTCGGACTCACCGTCGACGAGGTCGGGAGCCCGATCCAGGGGGCGCTCATCCTCTCGGCCGCGTTCGCGGTAGCCGCGCTCGTGCCGCTCGCCCCGTTTTTCTTCCTGCCGGTCCCGGTGGCGCTCGTCACGGCGATCGCCGTCTCGGTCGTCGTCATGTTCTTTCTCGGCGTGGCGAAGTCGCGGCTCACGAATCGCAATCCGGTGCGCTCCGGGCTCGAGATCGTCGCTCTTGTCCTTGCCGCGTCGGCGGGAGGCTGGATCTTCGGCTCGCTGCTCCCGCATGCGCTCGGATTTGCCGGCATCGGCGTCTGAGACCCGTACGGCACGGGGCTTGCCGCTTCGGCAGGCATGAATAAAGACAAGCCACGCCCCGAAGACTCACTCGAAGAAGCTGAGCTGAAGAGCAAGAGCGTCGACGAACGCATACCCCCGGTGATCGCGCCGCACGACGGCGACCCGGGTCCGGGCGAAGAAGTGCTGCAGCAGGAATCCAAGGCGGTCCGCGAACAACCGCGACCGTAGTAGGCCGCTAGAGTGCGCGCGAGTTGCTGATCGAGCAGTTCTTCGACGCCGGCCTCGGGCACGCGAGCTATCTCGTCGCGGACCCCGACGCCGGCGTCGCCTTTCTCGTCGACCCGGACCGGAACATCGACACGTATCTCGGCGCGGCCGCGCGCCTCGGCGTGCTCGTCACGGACTCGTTCGAGACGCACGTTCACAACGACTACGTCTCGGGCTCGCGCGCCCTCGCGGAGCTTCGTCCGATCACGGTGCACGCCGGCAGCGATGCCGCGCTCGCGTATCCGCATGCGTCGCACGCGGATGGGGACGTCATCAACGTCGGCGACCTCGTGGTCCGGTGCGTCGCGACGCCCGGGCACACTCCCGAGCACGTCGCCTATCTCGTCGCCGACCTGCGTCGTTCCGACGATCCGCAGTACATCTTCTCAGGCGGTGCGCTCCTCGTTGGACAGATCGCCCGCGTCGACCTGCTCGGTCCGAAGCTCGCGGAAGAGCTCGCGCGCGCGGCCTACGACACCCTCCGTGATCGGCTGCTCACGCTCGCTGACTATGTTGCGGTCTTTCCGACACACGGCGGCGGGAGCGCCTGCAGCGCAGAGGTCGCGGGTTCGCGCTGGACGACGCTCGGCTTCGAGCGGCGCCACAACCGCGTCGCGCGATCGGCGACAGGTGGTTTTGCCGCCTTTCGGGCGACCATCGCCGAGGGGCTACCTGTCGCGCCGGCCTATTACCCGTACGTTCGCACGCTCAACGCGCGTGGCGCGCCGATCGCCTCGCGCGCGCCGCTTCCGTTCCTCCGCGAGGTCGCGGATGACGCGGTGCGCATCGACCCGCGACCGCCGCATGTTTTCGGTGCGGGGCATCGCCCGGAAGCGCTCAACGTCGTGGGCAACGATTCTTTCGCGGTTCGGATCGGCGCCACCGTCGCGTTCGGTTCTGCGATCGTCATCCTCACGACGGATTCCGAACAGGCGGACCGCCTTCGCATCCAGCTCGGGACGATCGGATACGACGACGTGCGTGGCTATGCCTCGCCCGATCCCGCCGCAGGGGAGCAGGCGCTGCGAATCGAGCAGCTCGACGCTCGAGCGGCCGCCGCACGCGCACTTGAGAAAGGCGCGGTCCTCCTGGACGTGCGTGAACGATCCGAGTGGGATGCCGGACACGCGCCTGGCGCTGTCCACATTCCGTACGAGGTGCTTCGCGAGCGGACGCACGAGCTCCCGACCGATCGTCCTGTCGTCGCGTACTGCGCAAGCGGGGTCCGCTCGAGCCTTGCTGCCAGCATTCTCGAGTCGGCCGGACGTGATGTGGCGAACATGCGGGGTGGGTTCACCGCATGGCGCAACGCGAACCTCCCCCTATCGCACGACAAATAGGCCGACGAGGGCACATTTCCTGCTCGACCATTTAAGGTGGCGATTCACCCCGGTGTTCCTCCCCTCGCTATCACCTTGCCGACGAAGGAAGCGCTGTCACCGCAGAATGGTCTTATGCGTATCGCCTTTGTCGCCTCCGCCGTTCCCAGGCGCTGCGGGATCGCCACTTTCACCGCCGATCTCATGGCGGCTGTAAAGGCGGCCGACGCAGCGGTGCGTTGTGTCTCTGCTGCGATCGACGAGCCGAACACGGCGCGCGCCTACGGGCCGGAGGTCCGGTGGCGCATCAAGCAGGGCGACATGGAGAGCTACCGCACCGCGGCTCGCGCGATCAATGAGTCGTCCGTCGACGCGGTGAACCTCCAGCACGAGTTCGGCCTGTACGGGCTCTGGCGCGACGGGGTCTACGAGGATCACTGCGTGCCGTTCCTCGACGCCCTGCACAAGCCGGTCATCACGACGCTGCACACGGTACTGCCGCAGCCTGAGCCAAAAATCCGCGACACCGTGCGTCGCATCGCCGAGCGGAGCACGAGGGTGGTGGTCATGGCCGAGACCGCGGCGCGGCTCCTCGCCGACGTCTACGGGATCTCGCAGCGACCCGTCGTGATCCAGCACGGAATGCCGGCGATCGTCCCTCGCGGCCGCCACCGCCTGAAGCGGCAGCTCGGCGTCGAGAACCGCACCATCCTCTCAACGTTTGGCCTCGTCGATCCGCGCAAGGGCCTCGAGTACATGATCGCGGCGATGCCCGAGATCGTCGGGCGCCACCCCAATGCGCTCTATTTGATCGTCGGTCAAACTCATCCGGAGCTGCTGAAGAAGGCCGGCGAGCAGTATCGGAACGAGCTCGTCGGCAAGATCGAGAGCTCGCGGATGTCGGACCACGTTCGATTCGTGAACCAGTACCTGACGCAGCGCGAGATCGTCGACTATCTCCTGGCGACCGACGTATACGTGACGCCATACCTCGATCTGAACCAGATCACGAGCGGCACGCTCGCGTATGCGCTCGGCGCGGGCAAGGCGATCGTCTCGACGCGTTACCTCCACGCCGCGGAAGCGCTCGCGGACGGGCGGGGTCTGCTCGTTGACGTCCGCGATGCCGATGGTCTGGCGCGCGCCGTGCTCGCGATACTCGACGACCCGGCTCTGAAGGCCGAGCTTGAGCGGCGTGCGTACGACTACGGCAAGGAAATGGCGTGGCCGAACGTCGGCCGTCGGGTGCTCGCGCTTACTCGCGAGGTCCTTGCGCAGCCGGTGACCGTGAGCTCGCCAGAAGAACCGATCGACACCGAGAGTCCTGTCCACACCGCATGACAACGGTCCGCATAGATCGCACGACCGGCCTCGGTCGCCGCCTCGAGCAAAACCCGCTGATCACGTCGCGCGACGTGAAACCGTCACAGCCGGAGCTCGAGGTGGTGTCCGTGTTCAACGCCGCGACCGCCCAGCTGAATGGCGAGATCATCCTTCTGTTGCGGGTCGCGGAGCGGCCGCGCAGCGATATCGACCCGCCGCGCGACGCGATGACGCTAGATCTCGATGGACCGCATCCGGTCCTGCGGCCGTTGCCAAAGGGGTACACCAAACACGACGTCATCGGGATGTGTTTCCTGGACACGAACGATGACAAGCCGCGCGTCGTCGTGGCATACATCCCGAAGAACCTGCCGGGTCTCGACCTCCGGGATCCTCGTTCGGTCCGGTACCGGAACACCACCGGCGTCCTCGGAGTCACCAACGAGGGATACACCGACTACCTCGCGCAGATGAGCCACCTGCGCCTCGCCCGCAGCCGCGACGGCATCGCTTTCACCGTCGACGAGCGCCCGACGATCTCGCCGCATCTCGATATCGAGGAATACGGCGTCGAGGACCCACGCATCACTCTTATCGACGGAACTTTCTACATCACGTACGTGTCAGTCTCGCGATGGGGAATCACGACGAGCCTGGCGACGACCCGCGACTTCAGCACGTTTGAGCGCCGCGGCGTCATCTTCCTGCCCGACCACAAGGACGTCGTCATCTTCCCGGAACGGGTCAACGGAAAGTACGTCGCGCTGACGCGTCCGATGCCGCAGTCGTTCAGCCGGATCATGGGCATCTGGATCGCGTTCTCCGACGAACTGACCGAGTGGGGCGGTCACGAGACCCTGTGCCTACCGCGGTGGGATCACTGGGACGAGCTCCGCACCGGCGGGTCGGCCGTGCCGTTCAAGACCAGCGAAGGATGGCTCGAGCTGTACCACGGCGTGAACCGCAATCACCGCTACGCGATGGGCGGTCTGCTCCTCGACGCGGATGACCCGCGCAAGGTGCTGGCGCGTTCGCCCGCGCCGATCCTGGCCCCCGGCACGGCGTACGAACGGCTTGGCCTGTTCAACGACACGATCTTCTCGTGCGGTGTCGTCCATCTCGACGCCGATACGATCCGGATGTACTACGGCGCCGCCGACTCGTGCATCGCCGCCGCCGACTTCTCGGTCAAGGAGATCATCGCGAGCTTGGCGCCCTGGCCGCGATGATCAGGCAGCTCGCGCGCCTCACTCGCCGAGTTCCCGCGGCCGGGCCACGCGCTCTTGCGTTGGGCGTGTACGCGAACGACGAGGACACTGGCCTCGCGGCTCGCGAACGGGGCTTCGAAGGCGTCGCGTGCATCGACGACGCGGCGCGCGCCGTGGTTCTCCTTCTCGATCTCTATCGCGACACCGGCGATCGCCGGCTCGGAGAGTGGGCGACCGGTCTCGTCGACTTCGTCCTGTACATGCAACGAGAGGACGGCCGGTTCCACAACTTCATCCGCGACTGGGACGGGACCATCAACACCGACGGTCCGACCTCGTATGCGGGAGGCACGTTCTGGCAGGCGCGCGCCGTCCGGGCGCTCGCGAAGGCGCATCTGGTGCTGCGCGACCCGCGGGTCGCGGTCCCGCTCGCACGTGGCTTCGCCTTCGCGACCGAGAACCCCGCGCCTCCCGACGTGCGCACCATCCAGGTGCTGGCGGCCCTCGACCTCATGCGCGTCGGCCTGACCCCGGTCGTTCGCGAAACGCTCGAGAAGTGGTGCGGCGAGATCGTGGCATGCCGCGATGGCGACGTTCTCCTGAACTCGCCCGGTGAGCCGACTCCGCATCTTTGGGGGCATGTGCAGGAGGGCGTGCTTGCGGAGGCCGCGCCGCTTCTGGATCGCCCGGATCTCTTGGACGTGGCGCGGCAAAGCGCGCTCGCGCTCCTCGTTCCCCAGATCGAGGGCGCGTTCCCGGAGCGCACGGTCCAGCCGTACGGGGTCGCCGCCGCGGTCTACGCAATGGACCGCCTCTACCAAGCGACCGGTGAGGCCGCCTATGCGCGGTGGCGGGATCAAGCGCGCGCGTGGTTCGACGGCCGCAACACCGCGTCGAAGCCGGTCTACGACCGCGTGAACGGGCGAGTGAAGGATGGGATCGACGACGGTCGACTGAATCCACATTCCGGCGCCGAGGCGAACATCGTCGGGGCGCAGGCGCTGCTTCCCGACGTCGCCGCGCGGGTAAGTACCCTCCTCGACGAGGTCGCGGATCACCTCGAGGTCGCTGCCGCCTAGCTCCGCACGCGGATCCGCGTCGGCCGCACCGCGTTGTTCGCATATCCGAGAGCGTTCCAGCGAGGCTCGAGGGGCTGCGTGTTGCCGGCCGCATCGACTGCTCGGATCAGCAGCGAATACTCGTCGTCGAGGCCGGGGAGCAAGAGGTTGTGGACCGTGAACTTGGCCCACGCATAGGGTGACGGGCCTCTCTCGAGAAACGGCATCGTGACCCAGTCTTCGTCGCCGTTGCGGCTCACCTCGACGCGCGCCACTGGAGCGGCCCCGGACCACGCAAATCCGATCAGCCAAACGGCTCGTTCCACGACCGCCCCGTCCGGTGGATAGACGAGCACCGCGCGGGGAGCCATGTGGCGCAGCGGTTGGCCGTCGACCACGTAGCGGTCCTTCTGGAAGAATCCCATGAACGGCGCATCGAGAAGCGTGATGCGCTCCAGCCACTTCACCGACGCCATCCCGTACCAGCCGGGCACGATCAAACGAAGTGGCCCGCCATGTTCGCTGGGGATCGGCTGACCCTCCATGAGGTATGCGACAAGCACGTCTTCGCGAAGCGCGTCGTCGACCGGCAGCGACCGCTCGTAACCGATCCGCCTCCCCAGGTCTTTGGGCGTACCCTCGTCGGCTCCGCGAAAAAGTAGCTCGACAGTCTCGCCGGGAATCTCGACCGTCCGCAGGACATCACGAAGCGACGCGCCTGTCCATGTCGCTGTCCCGACCGCGCCCAGGCCCCATTGCTCTCCGGGTACCTTCGGGTCGAGGAATCGCCTGCCGTTCCCAGCGCACTCGAGCGTCACGACGATCGACCGCGCAGGCAACGAGCGGACCTCGTCAAGGGAAAACGGAGTCGGCGCGGTGTTCAGGCCGTCGATGACGATCGACCGCGGACCGATCGGGATCGGAAAGTGCGTCCGAACGTAATGCCTCCCCGCCGGCGTGATCGCCTGTGTCTTCTCGGCGAGGCGCGTTTCCGCGTTCAGCGGTTCCTCGCTCAGGACCAGAAGGTCGCGGTCGCGCACGTGATCAGTCTGCCAGCGGCCGCGGACTAGCATCGCCTCGTGCCTCGAAGGCTCGCGAACCTTGCCCTACTCGGGGCGGTCACGACGCTTCTCGTGTCGGGAGTCGTGGCCTGGCTGCTCCCGGACACCGGCGCCGCGACCCTCTACGCCGCGCATCGCGTCGCAGGTATAGCGCTCGTCCTTGCCCTCGTTTGGAAATACGCGATCGCGCGCCGATCGCTCCGACGTCGTGGCGTTCAGGGGACCGGAGTGTGGATCGGGATCGTCACCGCGGCACTGACGATCGTGGCGGCCGGACTCGGTCTCGCGTGGACCGTGGGACTCGTTTCATTCGATCGACCTTTCGCGTACTCGGCGCTGAACCTTCACGTGATCGCCGGCCTCGGCCTCGCGCTTGTGATCGTCGCTCACGTACTCGTGCGCGGCGAGTCGCGCCCCGCCCTCGTGACGCTCGCGAGCCGCCGCACGGCGCTGCGCGCGCTTGGTCTCCTTGCGGGTTCGTTCGCCCTCAGCGCGGTCTTCGACCAGATCGGAGTTGCCAAACGCGCGACGGGATCACGGCACGCGGGTTCATTCACCGGCAATGCCTTTCCGGTCACGATCTGGAGCCTCGACAGCGTGCCGACCGTGAACGTCGAAACGTGGCGGCTCCGAATCCGAACACCCAGCGCTCCTCCCGCCGAGCTTTCCTACGCGGACCTCGCCGCGCTGCCTCGGCATGAGGCATCGGTCGTGCTCGACTGCACCGGCGGATGGTGGAGCGAGCAGGTCTGGTCGGGCGTTTCGTTGAAGGACGTGTTGGCGCGGAGCCCGGTGGGCGAAACGGCGACACGTGTCGAGGTCATCTCCGTTACCGGGCATCGCTGGACGTTCGATCGTTCGGAGGTCGAGCAAGCGATGCTGGCGACGCACGTGGGCGGAGAACCCCTCACCGCGGGACACGGCTATCCCCTCCGTCTGGTGGTCCCGAGTCTTCGCGGATTCTTATGGATCAAGTGGGTCGGAGAGGTCGTGGCGGCCTGACAATGCGCGGGTGAGTCGCGCTCTCTCCGCGGCCGTCGCGATCGCCGCGGTGCTCGCGGCGCTTGTGATCGTCGCGAACACGGCTCTCACGGGAATCCAGCTCGGAGAGCTCAAGCTCGGTCCGGTCCTCGGTCCAGCCGCCGATCCGAATTTCGTCCCCGCCGGAGCGCCGCTCGGGCAGATCGGCTCGGATCCGGACGATCCAAGCGATCCGTGGTCAGCCGCAGCCCCACCGGGCGGCGTCATCGTTCAAACCCCCGGGCCGAACGCCACCGGGAGCCTTCGCATCCCGATCCCGAAGAACGTTCCGACGGGGCCGCGGCGTGTGGCGATCCAAGCCGGCCACTGGAAGAGCGACGAGGCCCCCGACGAGCTGCGACGCCTCATCCCGCAGACCGGCGCGGAGTGGGAGGGCGTCACGGAGGTCGAGATCAACCTCGACATCGCCCAACGTGTGAGCGTCATCCTTAACTCGAAGGGTGTCGCGGTGGACGTCCTACCGGTGACGGTCCCGGTGGGCTACGTCGCGGACGCATTCGTTGCGCTTCATGCGGATAGCGATGGCGTCGGGGAGAACAGCGGATTCAAGATGGCGCATGGTGCGCGTCGCGGACCGTACGAGGACGCGCTGCTCAACGACATCAAGGATTCATATGGCGCGGCGACGGGACTTGACTACGATCCGACGCATATTACGAGTCAAATGCGCGGCTACTACCCGTTTAGCTGGAGCCGCTTCCA
>DASWCR010000217.1:0-10396 GCA_036389995.1 Candidatus Limnocylindria bacterium
ATCCTCACCGCGAAGGCGCCGGACCCGACGAAGATCGACCTCTCCGTTCCGAAGGACACCGGCTTCGAGGTAGGTGCCGTCAGCATCGTGAAGGGAACGAAGAACCTTCTCGGAGCACAAGCGTTCGTCGACTGGGTCCTCACCAAGGACGCCGGCGACCTCAACACGAAGCTGAGCAACCGCGGGTCGGTGAGGACCGACGTCGCGCCCGCGCCGGGCGCGCCGACGCTCACGTCCGTCACCCTCGTCAACTACGACCGCCAGTGGGCGACCGACAACAAGACCCGCATCCAGAAGCTCTGGCAAACGACCGTAGGCATCCAGTAGTCCTCGGAACTTGCGTTCCTCCGGTCTGCTGCTAGGCCAGTCCCCTTCGGGCTGGCCGCAGTAGCCCCAATCACGGCATAGACGAATGCGCAGCCTGCAGCGCGAGCCGGCACTCCTGCTCGCGCTGCTGGCTGTCACGGCGCTGGTGCTCTTGTTCATCGTCTACCCCCAGCTGCAGGTCGTCCTCACGCCGGGGCCTGGCGGCTACGTCCAGTTCCTCCAAGAGGGCACGTGGGTCGTCCCGCTGCGCAACTCGATCCAGCTCACGCTTCTCTCGACGACGACCGCGGTCCTGCTCGGATTCATCTACGCGTACGCGATGGTCTACTCGAACATGCGCTGGAAGCCGTTCTTCCGCCTCATCGGCATCCTGCCGCTCCTCTCGCCGCCGTTCGTGGTCGCCGCCGCGTACACCCTCCTCTTCGGCGCTCGAGGGGTGATCAGCTACGGAGTGTTCGGCCAGTCGCCGAACATCTACGGGCTCAACGGCGTCTGGGGAGTTCAAACGATCGCGTTCTTTCCATTCGCGTACCAGCTCATCGCCGACGCGCTCTCGCGAAGCGATCCGCGCATGGAGCAGGCGGCGCACAACCTTGGCGCAGGGTCGTGGCGGGTTTTTCGGACCGTGACTTTGCCGCTCTCACGCCCGGGCCTCGGCGCCGCGATCCTCACGACCGCGATCTACATCCTCGAGGACTTCGGGAACCCCCAGCTGATCGGCGGCACCTTTTACGTGTTGCCGACACAGGCCTACAGCCTCATCTCGAGCTTCGGCGAGTACGCGAGCGCGGCCGCCCTGAGCACCATCCTGCTTCTCCTCGCGCTCGGGCTCTACCTCGCGAAGGTCCGGCTCGATGGCGGTCGCTCCTTCGTGACCATCTCCGGCCGCGCCTCATCGATGCCGCGCCCGCCGGTGAGCGCCGCCGTCAGCCGGGCGTGCTTTGTCGCGTGTCTCCTGCTTGCGGGCGTGATCCTTCTCGTCTACGGAAGCCTCGTCGTGAGCGCGCTGACCCTGCGCTTCCCCAACAACCTCCAATTCACGACCGAGCACTTCCAATACGTCTTGAGCGGAACAAACGGCGACGCGCTGCGTAACACCCTCGTCTTCAGCAGCGTCGCGGCGGCGGTCTCGGCCGTCTTCGCGCTCTTTGCAGGCTGGCTCGTGCAGCGTGGGCACTGGAAAGGGCGGCAGGGGCTAGACCTGCTCCTGATCCTGCCTGCCGCCATACCCGGCATCTTCTTCGGACTCGGGTACCTCTTGGCGTTCAACCAGCGGTGGCTCGACTTCGTCGATCGGGGCTGGCTCATCATCATCGCCTTCGTCTTCTGGAACATACCGGTCGGCTATCAGGCGGCGGCTGCGGGCCTGCGCCAGATCGATCGCTCGATCGACGAGGCCGCGACCAGTCTCGGCGCGTCGAGCCTTCGCGGTTTCCGTGACGTGATCCTTCCAATGCTCGGAGGATCGCTGCGCGTCGGATTCGTCACGACCTTCGTCCGCGCCGTCACAACGCTCTCGCTCGTGATCTTCCTTTTCACGCCTCCGACGACCGTCGCGACGATCCGCATCTACCAGCTCGTCGGGGACCTCAACTGGGGGGCCGCGACCGCATACACCGTCGCCGACATCGGGATGGCGATCATCGCGCTCCTCATCTTCGCGGCGCTGGCGCGCGGGCGCATCTCGCTGGGGGCGGCACGTGCCTGATCAATCTCGCGGCTCCGCCGCGGAGACGCGCCTGCGGCAGCGCGGATTCGCTCGTCGCGGCGGAGCCGCTCCTCGCTCATGAACCCTGAGACCGCTCACGTTCGCGTCTCGCATGTGACAAAGCGGTTCGGCGGCGTCACGGCTGTCGACGACGTGTCGTTCGAAGTGCCGAAGGGCGCGTTTGCGACGCTCCTCGGTCCGTCCGGATGCGGCAAGACGACAACCCTGCGAATGATCGCCGGCTTCTACGACCCGGACGACGGGGACATCGAGATCGCGGGCCGTCGCGTCAACAACCTGCCGGTGCACCGCCGCGGTACGGCCATGGTGTTCCAGGACTACGCGCTCTTTCCCCACATGACCGTGCGCGACAACGTCGCGTACGGCCTGCGCGTGGCGCACGTGTCGCGGTCCGAGCGCGAGCGGCGCGTGGCGGAGACGCTGGCGTTCGTCGGGCTCAAGGGTCTCGAGGGCCGGTGGCCGAATCAGCTGTCCGGCGGGCAGCAGCAGCGCGTGGCTGTCGCGCGCGCGCTCGTCATCGAGCCGCAGGTCCTTCTGCTCGACGAGCCGCTCTCGAACCTCGACGCGAAGCTCCGCGAGCAGCTTCGCGTGGAGATGCGGATCCTGCAGCGGCGGCTCGGGATGACCTTCGTCTACGTGACCCACGACCAGGAGGAGGCGCTCTCGCTCTCCGATTGGATAGCTGTCATGAACGCCGGCAAGGTCGAGCAGGCAGGAGCGCCGTGGGAGATCTACTACCACCCGAGGACCGCGTTCCTCGCCGATTTCGTCGGGGCGGTGAATCTCGTTCCCGCCAAAGTCACCGACCTCGCTGAGGGCACAGTGACGGTGACCTTCGGGCGGCATCACGCGGAAGTGCGCCGGCCGGAGGCACCGCTCAGGGCGGGGCAGGAGGTCCAGCTGTGCGTGCGGCCCGAGAGCTTCACGATCGCGCCGCCGGACGTCGCTGCCGCTGGCCTCTCCCTACCGGGCTCGATCGTGCGGCGTGCGTTCCTCGGCGACACCATGCGCTACTGGGTCAAGGTGGACGATCGGGAATGGATCGTCGATCAGCCCGACCCGGGTGGGAGCGCCACTCTCGACGGCGCGGTGTCGCTCTCGCTCCGCGCGGACCGTGTCCACGTCATCGCTGAATAACCGGCAGCTCTAGGAGCTGGGGGCGACCTCGCGGGGCTGAGCGGTCCAGCGGTAGCGGTGCTCGGGCCGTCCGGACGATCCGTAACGCATCGAGATCGCGACTGCACCGGAGCGGGCGAGGTGATCGAGGTAGCGACGTGACGTTACGCGACTGATCCCGGTCGTGCGAGCGATGTCGACCGCCGAGACGTCCTCTGTCGCGGCCCGTACCGCACGCACGACGAGCGCGAGCGTAGTCGGGGAGAGTCCTTTCGGGAGCGAAGAGCTCGACTCGGACCGCAATAGGCGGTAGATGCCATCCACCTCGTCCTGGTCCAGCTCGTGGACCTGCGCGAGACGCGCACGCATCGCGACGTAGCTCTCAAGCTTTTCCCGAAACGCGCTGAACTGGAAAGGCTTCACCAGGTAGTGGATGACCCCACCCTGCAGCGCCTCGCGCAGCGTCTCGACGTCTTTGTCCGCGGTGATCGCGATGACGTCGACGTGATGGCGGCCGGGCGCGTGCAAAGCGCGCAGCACCTCGAGGCCCGAGCGGTCGGGCAGGTAGATATCTAGCAGCACGAGGTCAGGACGGCTCTCCTCGGCGAGGCGAAGTGCCTCGAGCGCGGTGTGCGCTTCCGCCACGACGGTGAAGCCCTCGAGCCGCTGCACGTAAGCGCGATGGATCTCGGCGACGCGGAAGTCGTCCTCGACGATAAGAACGCGAATCATCTCGTCATCACCGCGTTCGAGGGCAGGAGCGCGGTGAACACCGCGCCGCCCTCGTTGCTCACGCGCAGCCACCCGCCACGTCGCTGGGCCACCTGGCGGGCGAGCGCGAGACCGAGGCCCTGGTGCGATGTCCCGGTCTTCGTCGTGAAGCCTTCTTCGAAGATCTCATCGCCGAGCGCCGAACCGATCCCGGGTCCCGAATCGCGCACGCGCACGCCGACCCCTTCCGGTCCGGCCTGTACGGCCACCTCGACCCATCCGGGAGTGGGTGAGTTCGCGACCGCGTCGACGGCGTTGTCGACGAGGTTTCCGACGACGGTCACCAGGTCGCGCGCGTCCGCGGCATCCGCGGGGAGACGCGTCTCGCCGGCGAGGCGAAATTCAACGCCCCGCTCGTTCGCGATCGCCGCTTTGGCGAGCAGCAGCGCGGCCAGGGCCGGATCGCCGATCCGCTCGTGCACCAAATCGACGAGCTCCTGATGTACGAGGGCCGTCCGAGTGATGAAGCGCACCGCCTCATCGGCCCGGCCGAGCTCGATCAGACCGGCGACGGTATGCAGCTTGTTCGAAAACTCGTGGGCCTGCGCGCGCAGGGCGTGCGCGAGGCTGCGAACTCCGTCGAGCTCGCGTAGCACGCCTTCGAGCTCAGTCCGGTCGCGTAGCGTGACCACGGCCCCGACGGTCTCGCCCCGGACCACTGCGGGCATCCGGTTCGCCACGAGGACGCGGTCTCGCGCGAGCAGCATCTGGTCGCTTCCGACGCGGTCGCCCGTGAGGACGTCGCGCATGCGACCTGCGGGGACGCACTCTTCGATCCTTCGTCCTTCCACCGTGCCTTCGAGGCCAAGCAGGCGCCGGGCCTCGTCGTTCACGAGCGTGATGCAGCCATCTCGGTCGGTCGCCACGACCCCCTCGCGGATGCCGTGGAGCATCGACTCGCGCTGCTCGAGCAGCGCGGCGATGTCGCTCGGCTGAAGGCCGAAGGTCTGGCGCTTGAGGCGTCGAGCGAGGAGGAACGAGCCGGCGATCCCGAGACCGAGAGCGAGGGCGACGTTCCCGCCGATCACCGGCATCCACCCCAGAAGCGTCGCGTTCACCTGGTCCTCGAGAAAGCCGACCGAGACGATCCCGATGACCTGGCCCTGCGCACCGAAGATCGGCACCTTCGCCCGCACCGACTTGCCGAGCGTGCCCTCCTCGATCCCGACCCACGATTGCCCCTGGAGCGCCGGCGACGGGTCGGTCGACACCCGCTGGCCGATCTGCTCGGGGTTCGGATGCGAGTAGCGGATTCCGTCGACGTTCGCGACGACGACGAACGACGCAGCCTCGCTCTTGCGGATGGCTTCGGCGATCGGCTGTATGACGGCCGACGGCTTCGGATCGGCGAAAGCCTCGATCACGTCGGGCATCGCCGCGACGGAATGACCGATAGCGAGCGAGCGCTTCTCGTACTCATCGGTGACCTGCTGGCTCACCAGCGAGTAGGAGATCACCCCGCTGGCGAGGACGATGGCGGCGATCACCGCGACCTGTAGGAGTAGGACCTGGGACGCAAGCTGCCTTGGTCGCACGAAGACATGTTGCGCCCAGGTCGCGGTCGGCGCAGCGGGAGCGAAATGACCAGAACGACCGGAAGGACCGAATGACTAGCCGCCGCGCCGGGTCCCTCGCAGGCTGTCCCGCATGGCACTGGCCATCGAGTTGCGGCATGTCACCAAGCGTTTCCTCACGCCGTCCGGTACCGCGTACACAGCGCTGCGCGATCTCGACCTTGCCGTTGGGGACGGCGAGTTCTGCGCCGTCGTCGGACCGACCGGCTGCGGCAAATCGACGACGCTCGCGCTCATCTCCGGCCTCGAGCCTCCGAGCGACGGTGATGTGCTCGTCGGCGGCGCCCCGGTGGTCAAGGTCGGGCGTGACGTCGGGTACGTCTTCCAGGTCGACGCGGTCTTTCCGTGGAAGAGCGTGCTCGACAACGTCGCGACCGGTCCGCGTTTCCGCGGCATCAACCGTCGTGAGGCCGAGGAACGTGCGCGCGATTGGATCAAGCGGGTCGGCCTGGCGGGGTTCGAGCGCTATTACCCGCATCAGCTTTCCGGGGGGATGCGCAAGCGGGCCGCGCTTGCGCAAACCCTGATCAACGAGCCGCGTTTTCTGTTGATGGACGAGCCTTTCAGCGCCCTCGACGTCCAGACGCGGACGCTGATGGAGAACGAGCTCCTGCAGCTGTGGTCGGCCACTCGCGCGTCGGTCGTCTTCGTGACGCACGATCTCGAGGAGGCGATCGCGCTCGCCGACCGGGTCGTCGTCATCACCGCCGGACCTGGGACCGTAAAGGGCGTCTACCGCGTCGACCTGCCACGGCCCCGCAACGTCGCCGAGATCCGCTTCCAGCCCGAGTTCTCGCGGATCTATCAGGAAATCTGGAACGACCTCCGAGACGAGGTGCTCGTGAGCTATGAGCGCTCTAAGCGCAGCGTCTCGTAACGAGCCCGCGCGGGCCGACGAGGTGGGCACCTCGGCCGCCCGCGCTCGCGCGCGAGCCAACCGCCGGCTTCTCGTCAACGCGCTGCGAGTCGCGTTCGCGGTCATCGTCCTCGGCTTCTGGGAGATCGGCACGACCACCGATGCCGATCACCACGATGGCCTTTGGATGGACCCGTTCTTCTACGGCCGGCCCTCCGGCGTCGCGAGCCAGCTCTGGACCTGGATCACGAACGGGACCGCACAGGGACCGCTGTGGTTGCAGGTCGCGACCACTCTCGAAGAAGCATTCCTCGGATTCCTCATCGGCGTCGTCCTGGGAGTCATCTTCGGGGTTGCGCTCGGTAGGGTCCGTCTGCTCTCGGACGTGTTCGCCCCG
Organism: Candidatus Limnocylindria bacterium; assembly: GCA_036389995.1. Taxonomy (GTDB): domain Bacteria; phylum Chloroflexota; class Limnocylindria; order P2-11E; family P2-11E; genus 3-1-20CM-2-70-9. Next base: position 6,771 of record DASWCR010000217.1, read on the forward strand.
TATATCAAGGCCCTGAACGCGATGCCTCGGGTCGTGCTCGGTTCCATTTTCATCATCACCATCGGTTACGGCATCTGGTCGAAGGTCGCACTCGCGGTCGTCCTCGTCTTCTTCGTGGTCTTCTTCAACGCCTTCCAGGGCGTCCGCGAGGTCGACCGCGTGCTCATTGCGAACGCCCGAATCCTGGGTGCGAGCGAGCGCCAGCTCTCGACGCACGTGATCTTGCCGTCCGCTCTCTCGTGGATCCTCGCGAGTCTCCACACGAGCTTCGGATTCGCGCTGGTCGGTGCCGTCGTCGGCGAGTACCTCGGTGCGATCCACGGCATCGGGCTCGTCATCGCGACAGCGCAGGCGACGTTCAACCCCAATGGCGTCTTCGCCGCGATGTTCATCCTCGCGGTCGTCGCGCTCACGGCCGAGGTCGTCCTGACCTGGCTCGAGAACCGGCTCATCAAATGGCGCCCCAACACGGTCACTGCCGACGTGCGCATCTAATAAGGGAGGAACGAATGCAGCGAACCATTGCGACACTCGGTCTCGTAGCGACGATGATCCTCGCCGCCTGCGGCGGCGCGACGAACAACGCGGGGACGAGCCCCACGGCGAGCACCGCGGCCAGCGCCTCCGCCGCCGCGACACTGGCTCCAGCGACGCTGACGATCATGGTGGGTGGTCTCAACAAGCAGATCTACCTGCCGAACAAGCTCACCGAGGCGCTCGGGTACTTCAAGGATCAGAACCTCACGGTGAACCTCATCGACGAGCCGTCGGGCAAAGACGCCACCACGGCCCTCATCGCCGGCGAGGTCGAGGCCTCCTCGGGTTCGTACGACCACACCATCGACGTGGCGGGTCTCGGCAAGAACCTCGTCGAGGTGGTGCAACTCCTGCGCGCGCCAGGTGAGGCCGAAATGGTCGCGACCGCAAAGGCCAACGACATCAAGGGACCGGCCGACTTCAAGGGCCGCAAGCTCGGTGTGACCTCGATCGGCTCGGGCACCCACGGGCTGACGCAGTACCTCGCCAGCACGAAAGGCATTGCCCCCGACCAGTTCACCCCGATCGCGGTCGGAGCCGGCGACACGTTCATCGCCGCGATCAAGCAGGGGACGATCGATGCCGGGATGACGACCGAGCCGACGATCTCGCGCCTGCTCAAGACCGGTGATGCGAAGGTCCTCATCGACCTCCGGACGCCGGAGCTCACGCGCGCCGCGCTCGGCGGCGACTATCCCTTCATCTCCATCTACATGCGCGCTGACTGGGTCGTACAGAACAAGGGCGTCGTGCAGCGCGTCGTGAACGCGTACGTGAAGACGCTCAAGTGGATCGCGACCCATTCACCGGCGGAGATCGCCGACAAGCTCCCGGCCGACTACTACGCCGGGGATAAGGACCTCTACCTCTCCGCGCTCACCGGCAGCATGCCGATGTACAGCCCGGACGGGAAGATGCCAGCGGGCGCGCCCGACTTCATCCTCAAGGTCCTCCAGACGTACAACAACAACGTGAAGGGCAAGACGATCGATCTCACGAAGACCTGGACGAACGAATACGTAGACGCGGCGAAGTAAATCTGATCGGGGGCGGAGCAGCGCGGGTCTCTTCCTCGCTCGGCCCCTCGTGGGATCGCAATGGACCGCCGTCCAGGGGCCGCTCGCTCGGAAGACCCCGCGCTGCTCGCCATCAGCCAACTCACCTCTTCGCCCAGGTTTCAGCTCGACGCAAGCGGTGTTTGACACCGGTGACAGACTCCTGACCGGCCGAGCGGGAACCGCTTGGCGAAGGGGAGGGAGTCATGCGTACGCCGTTGCATTACGTGCCTACGCGCAAATGCCGTCTGGCGCTCTTTCCCGCGGTCATCGTGGCCGCGCTGTTCCTATTCCAGCTTGGGGCTGCGGCCTCGCCGCCGCTCCAAGAGACAGGTCACTTCGACAACACCGCCCTTCTTCCTGGCGCGACCGCAGTGTCCGGCTTCCCTGTCTTCGGTCACTTCGAAGGTGACTTCCACTTCACTGTGTTCTACGACCAGGATGGGAACATCGTGCGAGAGGTCGACACGTTCCCGTCGGCAACCACCACTGTGTATGCGCCTTCGACCGGGAAGTCCTACACGTCGGCGAGTCCGGCCGTCCTGCACACGACCTACACAAACGGAGCGGCGATCGGGAGTACCGCGACTGCCGCGCTGACCGGGCTCCTCGAGAAGATCGATGACATCGATATGGATGGCGGTCGCGTTGTCTTCGAGGCCCGTGTCACGCGCTACGACGCGGCCGGCGTGCCGATCATCCAGTTTGTCCGGGTGATCTCATCGTCCGGTCCGGACCTCGATGCGCCAATCCGCTTCCAGCGGTGCGCCGCGATGATGCCGTAGCGACCGGTGGGCGGCGGGCGCCTGCCGCGGCCCACGCCCTAGATCTCGATCTGCATTCCATCTGTCGAATAGTCGAGCTCGACCTCCGAAAGATGGGCGAGCGTGTCGGCGCCCAGATGAGTTAGCACGATCCGCTTCGCTTCAAACTCCTTGCGATGCGCCATCACCTGGCGATATGAGATATGCGAGGGATCGTCGCGCTCGAAAAATGTGGCCTCGCAGATGAAGAGGTCGGCGCCCTTCGCGACCGCGGCGAGCTCCTCCGTCCAACGCGCATCACCGGAATAGGCGATGAGCTTTCCCGCTACCTCGACGCGGAGGCCATGGGGCTCGGCGAGGCGGATGTGCCGCACGGGCAACGCGGTCACCCGCGCTCCGCCGAGCTCGGTCGGCTGGGCGCCGAGCACAACGGCATTGAGCGGGAAGCCGAGTGTTGTCGGCCCGAAGAAGTCGGGGTAGAGCGCCTGCTCCTCCGCGCGGAGGCGCTGCTCGAGCGAGGGCGGCCCGCCGACGACGAGTGGCTTCTTGCGTCCGGTGAAGTGCTGCTCGATCACGAGGAACGGAATGCCGCCGAAGTGATCGCCGTGGAGGTGCGTGACGGCGATCGCGTCGATCGCTTTTGGGTCGATGTTCTTCTTGATCGCGGGAAGCGCGGAGCCCCCGCAATCGAGGAGAAGGGATACGCCCGGTGCGGTGACGTGGATCGCGGCGTTCGCGCGCCCGCCGTCGCTGAACGCGCTTCCGCTTCCGAGGAACTGCACGCGGACGGTCATGCGATGTCTTTGAGTGCGACCGGTCGGTGTTCCTTCAGCGATCGTCGCGCGGCGAGCGCGATCCGAAGGGCCTCCATCCCGTCCCGCACCGTGCAGGCGTTCTCAGCTTCGCCGCGCGCGAAGCGAAGGAAGTGCGCGAGCTCGGCGCGGTACGCGGCGTCAAAGCGAACGAAGAAGGTCGGATATGCGGGATCCTTCATCTTCGGTCCATCGCGCTCGACGGACGACATCGGCGTGCGGGGATCGAGGCCGATCGCGATCGCGTCCTTCGCGCCGTAGATCTCGACGTGGATGTCGTACCCCGCTTCGTTGTGTCGCGCCGCATCAAGCAGACCGACCGTACCGCCCCGCAACGTCAGCACGGCACCGGACGTCGCGACGTCGCCCCACTTCGCGTACTGCGGGAACCCGAGCGTCGACCCGGTCGCGTAGACCTCGTCGACCTCGTCGAACATCCAGCGCGTCACGTCGAAGTC
>DASWCR010000218.1:0-10800 GCA_036389995.1 Candidatus Limnocylindria bacterium
GCCCGAGCGCGGCCGTGGCCGATATTCGCGCGGGGGGCGCGACGATGTACGTCGGCACGCAGCGTCCGTTCGGCGTGCGCGAGCAGGTCGCGAAAACGGTCGGCCTACCGGAGAAGAAGGTCCGCGTGCTTCCGCAGATCACGAGCGGGACCTATGGCCGCAACAGCGCGGCCGACGCCGCGGTGGAGGCCGCGATCCTCTCCAAAGGCTCCGGCCGCCCGGTGCTGCTGCAGTGGACGCGCGAGGAGGAGTTCGCGTGGTCGCCGTCCCGGCCCGAGGCGGTGCTCGAGATCTCCGCGGGCCTCGATGCCGCAGGCCGGATCGCGGCCTGGCGCTATGACGAGCACACCAACGTGCACACCGCCGCCGGCCTTGATCCGCAGGTCCTCACCGTGACCTCGGGGCGCAACGCGGTGCCGCCGTACACGGGCTTTCCAGCGAGGGTCACGTTACACATCGAACCGACACGCCTGCGCACCGCGAACTTCCGCTCGCTAGCCGCCGCGGAGAACGTGTTCGCGATCGAGTCGTTCATGGACGAGCTCGCGTCGCTCTCGGAACAGGATCCGCTCGCGTTCCGCCTGCGGCACATCGACGATGACCGCTTCCGCCGCGTCGTCGAGCGGGTCGCGGAGCGTAGCCGCTGGCACGAACGTCCGGGTGGCCGGCGCGGTCGCGGCATCGCGTGCACCGTCTACCACGACACCTACGTGGCGCAGGTCGCCGAAGTCGAGGTGTCGCTTTCCGGAGCGGTACGCCTGGTGAAAGTGTGGTGCGTCGTCGATCCGGGCCAGACGCTCAATCCCGAGGGCGTGCGCAATCAGATCGAAGGCGGCATCCAGCAGTCGGCGTCGTGGACGCTGAGGGAGGAGCTCCTTCACCGCGACGGCCGGGTGATCAACACCGGATGGGACACCTATCCCATCGCGACGTTCCGGGACGCGCCGGAGTCCATCGATGTTCTCGTCGCCGGCGACGAGACCGCTCCGCCCACGGGCGTCGGCGAGCCGGGCGCCGTGCCCACAGCCGCCGCGATCGCGAACGCGGTCTACGCGGCGAGCGGCGCGCGTCTTCGCTCGGTCCCGCTCACGAGGGAGCGGGTGCGAAAGGCGATGGCCGTCTAGCTTGGAGAGCGGGCGCACCGCGGGCGGTGGCGCCGTGTATGGCAGCGGCTGGTACAGCGGAACGAAGAACTGCGCGAGCACGAAGAGCCGGATCAGCCAGGTCAGGTCCACAACGCCAGACTGCGCGCTCCGCGACTGCAGCGTCGTTTCGTACAGTTTCGAACGGATGGCCGCTCCGCGCGCAGTGATCTTCGACCTAGGTGGCACCCTCGTGCACTGGTCCGATTGGGAGACGGGTTCGGACCCCAAGTGGGCCGCCTCCTACGACCACCTGGTTACCCAGTTCGCCGATCGCAAGTGGCCGGCGCGCGACGCCTACGTGAACGCCATGCGCGACGCCGAACGCGACCACTGGCGGAGGGTCGACACCGAACACTGGAGCGGACCGCCGACGGGCCTCGTGCGCGAAGCCTTCGACCGCCTCGGCGTGCCGGTGAGTGGCGCGGAGGTCCTCGGCGCGATGGACGGGTACGCGAAAGCGATCGCGGGCTGGTCGACCGTCGACCCCGACGCCGCGAGCATTCTGAAAACGCTGCGAGACCGGGGCTATCGATTGGGACTGTTATCGAATACGTGGTGGGCCGCCGACTGGCATAACGCGGACCTTGTGATGCACGGCCTCGCTGGTCTGCTCGACGCGATTGTGTACACGTCCGACCTTCCGCACTCCAAGCCTCATCGAAGCGTGTTTGCCGAAGTGGCGCGTCGACTTGATGTCTCCCCCGACGAGTGCGTCATGATCGGAGACAGGATGGTGGACGATGTCTCAGGAGCGCTCGAAGCAGGAATGCGCGGAATCTGGCGCAAGAATCAATCGGGATTCCCATCTTCGATCGCCGTGCCGACCGCGGAGATCGAGAAGCTGTCGGAGCTGCCGGATCTACTGAAGAAATGGGGTGGCGCATAGCCACCGGCGCGACGGCAGCACGAAAGGCGAGCGGCCACCGAGGACCCGCAGGGGCAGGGGCCCCTGGGCGTGTAGAGACCGACGGGGTACCGGCCGGAGGCCGGGGGGTCCGCCGTCGCGTAGAGAGGGTTTCGGTGGCCGCTCGCCATCGTTGCGCGTGGGCGACTCGCGAACCGCTTCTGAGCTACCACGATCTCGAGTGGGGCGAGCCAGTGCACGACGATCGTCGACTGTTCGAATTTCTCATCCTCGAGGGCATGCAGGCGGGACTGTCGTGGGAAACCGTTCTTCGGAAGCGGCCGGCGTTTCGGCGCGCGTTCCTGCGATTCGATCCGGTCAAGGTCTCGCGCTTCGGCGCACGGGAGGTCGCTCGACTGATGCGCGACGAGGCCATCATCCGCAATCGCGCGAAGATCGAGGCGGCCATCGGCAACGCGAAGGCGTTCTTGGTCTTGCGGAAGGAGTTCGGCACGGTCGACGCATACGTATGGAAGTTCGATGACAAGGACGTCCTGTCGAAGGATCTGAAGAAGCGCGGCTTCCGGTTCGTCGGGCCCACCATCGTCGTGTCGTTCATGCAGGCGGTCGGCATCCGGAACGACCACGAGCGCAGGTGCTACCGCTGGGCGGAGCTCACCCGCGCGCGCGCCGTCAAGCCGGCGCGGTAAAGGTTCGCGACGACGAGCACGAGGACCATCACGAGGAGCACCCATCCGACGACTTGCTGAGCGGAGGCGCCGCCGGCGGTCGCGAGCGCCCACGTAATGGCAAGCGCGAGAAGCGCGCCGATGGCAAGCTGGCCGTCTTCGATGAGAAGACCGACGAGGATCGACCAGATGCCGTTAAACATTGCGCGCGTCCACGCGCGCGCCCTGCGGCAGGATCGCCTTCAGCATCCGCACCGCGAGCCAGCTCGCGGCGAGGAACGTTGCGACGATCAAGGGAATCGAAAGCGCGTCGCCCGGCCACGTCATCCCGAGGGCTTCGGCGAACCAGAACACGCCGAAGCTGCAGAGCATCGCGCCGACGCCAAACTTCAGCCAGTTCTCGGGGACCATCGTGAGCGGCTGCCGCAGAGCGGCGCCGAGGACGATGACGAACAGGCCCGCCGCGATCGCGCCGGCAGTCGCCGCGGTAAGCGCGGTACCGCCTGCCGCGCCGAATGCGATCACGATGAACGCGACCTCGGTCCCCTCGAGCAGGACCGCCTTGTATGCCACGAGGAATCCGATCCAGTCGAACTTCCTCCGTTGGAGACCCTGAGCGCGAAGCTCGGCGACCTCGCGCAGGTAGATCAGCTCCTCGTCGTGAATGGCGACGATGCCGGCGAACCGGAGGACCGCCTTGCGGAGCCAGCGGAGGCCGAAGAGGAGCAGAAGCGAGCCGACGACGCCTTTCAAGAGAAGCTCCGGGACGATCGTCACGATCGCGACACCGAGCGTCGCGATGATGACCGCGAGCGTCGCGGTGGCCGCGAGCGTACCGATGAGCGGCGCGCGCCATCCGCGCGTGACCCCCACGGCTAGAACGATCGTCGTCGCCTCGACGAACTCGACCGCGCTCGCGACGAAAGCCGGCGTGGCGTGGATGGCGAGAGCGACGGGATCCACGCGCCGATTATCGGACTGCGAGCGTTGACGAGCGGGGCGGTCTATCCCGGCGATCCCTCACGGATCGCGGCGACCGTGAGCGCCGCGGTCGCGACCGAAACAGCCACGTAGAGCGAGAGCGGGGCGCCGAAGAGCGACAGCACCGTCACGATCCAAGGGACGACGAGCCCTGTCGCGATCACCCCCGTCGCGAGCCGCGCGCGTGCGCCAGCGTGCGCCAGCTTTGCCGCGGCTAGCCCGGCGCCCCAGCACACCGCGAGCACGACGAGGTCGTGCGGACGCGCGTAGGGCGTGAGAAGGAAGGACGCCGCGACGAGAGCGACGACCGTCTCGCGGGGACGAAGTCGTCGACGCGGGAGCAACGTGGCGCAACCGAGGACGACCACAAGGGCCACCCCACCGCCGACGATGGCGGGAAGACCGACGTCCGACGAGAGCGTCCAGAACGTGCCGAGACCGCGGTCTCCGAGAAGCTGCTGTTGATCGATATTTTCGCGGATCAGGTCCAGCGGCCAGGTGGGGATCAGTAGCAGGGTCGCGAGCGCGATGACGAGCGCACCCGCGAGCAGGGCACCGGCTGCGCGCCGGGAGATCGTGAGCAGCGTGCCAACCATGACCAGCGCCGTGATGTGCGGCTTGAGGAGCATGAGCCACCACGCCGCGGCGAGGATGCGCGGCCGGCCGCGCTCGAGCGCGTGGCCGACCGCAGCCACGGATAGCAGGATCACCGGACCGAATTGCGCGTTGCCGATCGCGCTGAACATCGGCTGCGACCAGAGCAGCGTGACGAGCAGGAGTTTCGCCCCGCCGAGCATCGCCCACGTACGCGAGATGAGCGCGACCGCGCCGAGCGAACACAAAAAGAGGATCGCCTCCCAGAGAGCCATCGCCGTCCGCTCCGGCAACAGCGAAAGCGGCGTCATGGCCAGCGCGGTCCAGAGCGGATAGATGAACGTCTTCGCGCAGTGCGGCACGCGAGCCGGATCCGTGTACGCAGCGGCCGCCCACGCCGTCCGGTCATATGGATCAGAACCCGCGGCGACGAGGCGGCCGGCCTCATAGAAGCAGCGGAAATCAGAGATATCCGCGTCGCGCACAGTGACCGCCGCCCTCGCGCCCAATGCCAGCACCGCGCCGGCCACGAGGACGACGAAGAGAACGCCGGACGCAGTTAGCGGTCGCGACGAAGAAGCCATCGAAAGGTAAAGGCCGCGACGTCGCGCATGGCGAGCAGCGTTCCGGCGGGCGTCACGCCCTTCGCTTCACCCGCGATGCGGGGGCGGTGCGGGATGTTGATCTCGCGGACAGCACGGCCGCGCGTGAAGAGCGTGATGAGCATCTCGGCCTCGAAGAAGTTGGACCCGCTTCGCGGCGGAACGGACCGGAGCTCCTCGGCCCGGTAGAGCTTCACGCTGTATATGTCGTGCACTGGCAACCGGAAGATCCGGCGCAGCAGGCCGGAGTAGAGCTGAGCGACGACGACGCGGCTCGCCGGGTCGCGTCGCGGGAAGCGGCGACCGACGACGAGCGCGGCGCCATCGCGTATCGCCCACATCGGCTTGAGCGCGGCGGCGGGTACCTGGCCGTCCGCGGGCGTGAAGTAGATCCACTCGCCCTGTGCTTCGGCGTACAGGCGCTTCATCGTCGGCGGGATCCCCAGACGCGACGGGTTACGCAACAGCCGAAGCTCAGCGACCTCGGCGCACGAGCGCTGGAGCTCGGCCCACGTGCCATCCGTGCTCCCGTCGTCGCAGACGATCAGCTCGAAGCTCGACGCGAGAACGCGCGCGACCTCGCGGTGGCCTCTCACGACCCCGGCCACCGTGACTTCCTCGTTATGGGCAGGGATCACGATCGAGAGTTGGATGCGGCGCACCCTAGGGCATCGCCGTCCGGGGGCCGGTGTCCAGCGAGGCGCGATGCCCGACCGGTGGAGTCCGATGGACAATCAAGAGAGCGTGGCAGTCGCCGCACGCACGATCCGCGCGCCGCGAGGCACCGCGACGCGCTGTCTCGCCTCGTCGCAGGAAGTGGCGGGCCTTCCGGATCCAGAAGACCCTCGGTCCGGACGTGGCCGAGAAGCTCTCCCTGAGCGCCCGGTGTTTAGGTCTCGACTCGTCCGACTCGTCTCATCTCGTCGATGCGCACGAGCACCGCAATGCGGACGAGTTCGACCAGGGTGATGAGCACGACGGATAGCCGACCACCTTTCGCCCGACCGGAGCGGCGCGGGAAATGCGGCACGACAACGGTGACGAGGACGGCACCACGCGAATGCGCGCGGAAGAGAACCTCGGGCAGCATCGTGGCGCCGTTGTCCCTCGAACGAAGAGGCATCGTGTCTAGCAGCGATCGCCGGAACAGCAAGATCGAGCTGAATTCACGTACCGGGATCGCGAGCAGACTCCGTGCGATCAGGTGGAAAGCGCGCGACAAGAATCGACGACCGGCGTGGTCCGCACGTGACTCCCTCACACCGATGACGATGTCGGCGTTGGCGGACGCGTCGAGGAACCGCCTCAGGTCGGACATGCTCGACTGGCCGTCGGCGGGCGCGAGGAAGATCCAGTCGCCGCGTGACTCACGGAAGCAGGTCCGCATCGCTCCGGAGAACCCGCGGTTCCGTCCGTGATGGACGACGCGCACGTTCGGCGTCGAGCTGGCGAGCTCATCGGCCAGCGCCGAAGTCCCGTCAGCGCTTCCGTCGTCGACGATCAAGACCTCGCCGTCGTCCGCCAAGCCGATCGCCGCAAGCTCCGCGATCCCCTCGGCGACCACGGCCCCAAGACTGGCGACCTCGTCATACGCCGGGATCGCCACGGTGACCCTCACCCGGGGAGTCTAGGAAGCCCCATCGGGCGGGAGGTGTCCGATCCGGTGGCACACCCGGAGGCGATGGACAATTGAGACCGTGACGGTCGCGGCACGTACCGTTCGCGCTCCGCGAGGCAATGCGCTGCACTGCCTCGGCTGGCCGCAGGAGGCCGCGTTCCGCATGATCCAGAACAATCTCGACCCGGACGTCGCGGAGCGCCCGGACGAGCTCATCGTCTATGGCGGAACAGGGCGTGCCGCGCGGTCGTGGACGGCTTTCGATCGAATCCTCGCCACGCTCGCACGACTCAAGCAAGACGAGACGCTGCTGGTGCAATCGGGAAAGCCGGTCGGTGTTTTCCGCACGCACGAATGGGCGCCTCGTGTGCTCATCGCGAACGCGCTCATTGTGCCGCGCTGGGCGACGTGGGAGGAATTCCGCCGGCTCGAGGATGCCGGCCTGACGATGTACGGGCAGATGACCGCGGGGTCCTGGATCTACATCGGAACGCAGGGGATCCTTCAAGGGACCTACGAGACGTTCGCCGCGGTCGCGCGCAACCACTTCGGTGGGACCCTCGCGGGTCGGCTCGTTGTAACAGCCGGACTCGGCGGGATGGGCGGCGCTCAGCCGATGGCGGTCACGATGAACGAAGGAACGGCGCTCATCGTCGACGTCGACCCAGCCCGCGCGGAGCGGCGCCGGTCACAGGGCTACCTCGATGAGATCGCTCCGTCGCTCGACGACGCGGTCGTGAAGGTCGAGCGCTACCGCCGCGAACGCACCGCGCGGTCGGTCGGCCTCGTCGGGAACGCCGCCGAGGTCCTGCCCGAGATCGTCAGCCGCGGCATCGCCGTCGACGTGGTCACCGATCAAACGAGCGCGCATGACCCGCTGGATGGCTACGTGCCCGCCGGCGTCGCAGACCCCGCGTCGCTCCGCCTTGCGGACCCTGAGGAGTACGTGCGCCGGTCGCGCGCATCGATGGCACGTCACTGCGAGGCGATCGTCGCTCTCGCGTCACAGGGTGCCGTCGCCTTCGACTACGGCAACAACCTGCGCGGCGAGGCGCTGGCGGCGGGATACGCGGCTGCGTTCAGCTACCCGGGGTTCGTTCCCGCTTATATCCGTCCGCTCTTCTCGGAAGGACGCGGCCCGTTCCGCTGGGTCGCTCTCTCCGGCGATGCCGCGGACATCCGGCGCACCGACCGGCTCGTCCTCGAGCTTTTTCCGGAGGACCGCACTCTCGCGCGGTGGATCCGACTGGCCGGGGAGCGCGTGCCCTATCAGGGACTCCCGGCACGGGTGTGCTGGCTTGGCTATGGCGAGCGCGCGGAATTCGGCGAGCGCATAAACGATCTGGTCGCGCGAGGGGAGATAAGCGCCCCGATCGTGATCGGGCGCGACCATCTCGACTCGGGCTCGGTCGCCTCGCCGTACCGCGAGACCGAAGACATGCGCGACGGAAGCGATGCGATCGCGGACTGGCCGGTGCTCAACGCACTCGTAAATACTTCGTCTGGGGCGACGTGGGTGTCGGTACATCACGGCGGCGGTGTGGGCATCGGCAACTCGATCCACGCCGGTATGGTCGTCGTCGCGGACGGGACGCCGCTCGGGCACGAGAAGCTGAGGCGCGTTCTCACGACCGACCCAGGCACTGGCGTGATGCGGCACGCCGATGCCGGCTATCCAGATGCGATCGACTTCGCCAAACGGAACGGAATAGATCTCCCGAGCACCTAGCATCTCCGCGGTGTCAGCCGCGCGCGGCGCGACGATCGGAATGGTACTCACCGCGATGTTCGTGCAGTCGTACTGGATAGGTTGATCGGAGCGCTCTCTGCTCCGCGCAAAGGTCCGAGCCGTCGGAGCGCGTACGCCGTCAGGGCCGCGGTCGCGAGTGTGACGAAGACGTGCGCCGCGAGCGGGGCCCCCAGCAGAGACATGACGGTCAAGAACCACGGCAGGACGAACGCGACGACTATCACCGCACCCACCATCGCCGATCGGAGCCGACCCTCCACGATCCTCGCGAGGGCGAGAGCGCTCACCCAGCAGACCGCGAGGGCGACCTCGTCGTGAGGTCGCGCGTAGGGAGTCACGAGGAACGACGACGCTGCAAGAACGGCGACGAGCTCTCGGGGACGGAGCCGACGGCGCGGGAGGACCGCCACGAACAGGACGCAGGTCAGCACTGCCGCGGCGGCGCCCACTGCGGAAGGCAGGCCGAGGACGATCGCGAACGCCGATAGAGTGCCGAGGTCACGATCGGCGAGGAGCTGTTGACCGAGGATCACGCGTGCGACGTCGACGGGCCACGTCGGCACCAGGGCGAGGCTCAGAAGCAGGATCCCCGAACCGAACAACCCGACGTGCGCGGCGAAGCGTCGCGATCGAAAGAGAGGCACGCCCAGCAAGGCAATCGCCACGATGTTCGGCTTGATCAGCAGGACACACCACGCAGCCGCGCCGGCTCGCTCGCGTCCGCGTTCGAGAAACAGCGCGAGCGCCGCCAGACCCACGAACACCACTGGACCGAGCTGCGCGTTCGCGATCGCGCTGAAGGCTGGCTGTGACCAGAGCACGATCGGCAGGAGCAGCTTCGTATCGCCGAGCATCGGCCACGCCCGCGCGAGCATCGCGACTCCACCGACGAGCGAAGCAAAGAGCACGACCTCCCACGCGCCGAGGGCGGCAGGCTCCGTAAGCACGGATAACGGCGCCATCGCCATCGCCGTCCACAAGGGATACGCGAACGTGTCGGGACACGGTGGGAGCCGCGTCGGGTCCTGCTTGGTGGCGGTCGCCCATATCGCGGGGTCATAGGGGTCGAGCCCGCCGCGCACGAGACGGCCGGCCTCATAGAAGCAGCGGAAGTCGGAGAGCTCAGCGTCCCGGACCGTGACGGCCGCCCTCCCCGCGAGGAGAAGCACCGCGGAGGCTACGAATACGACGAAGAGGACGCTCGACGGTCGAAGCCGCACGACCTTACGCCGTGCGCGTCGGAGTGCGTACGAGCGGGAGGCGCACCGGGGCGGGACGAACGAGCGTCAGAACCGCGGTCACGCAGAGGAGCATCACGCCAACGAAGTGCCAGAGGATCGGCACGAGCGTGCCGGTTTGCTGTGGCTCCATGAGCACCCAAGACAGAACGACCACACCGATGACGGCCGCGCGCTCCACCGAGCGCGGCGTGGCTGACGCTCTCCGGAGCGTGTCGGAAGCGAGCGGAAGCGACAGGATGAGGAAGGTCGTCCAGAAATAGCCGAACGGAGCGAGGTACCCGGCGGTCGCCAGCGTCAGGGCATGCCACGTGTTCTCGCGCGCCCGGTCGCGGCGCGCGGCAACCCCGGCGAGGACGGCGACCAACGCCGCGGCAACGGCGAGCGCGAGCGGGAACCACTCCGACCAAAAGAAGGCCGCGAGCTCGGGTGGGCCGGGGCGCGCGATGTGCGCGTAGACCCAGTCCTGCTCGAGGAGGCGCGGAGCAAAGCGGACGTACTCCATGGTGCGATCGGGCATCAGCAGCGCACCCACCGTCAGAGTCGCGGTGCCGATGGCTCCGCCGATGAAGACCGGGCGCCAGTGGCCGGAGGCCACATAGAAGAGGAGGAGCGTCAGAGGCAGGAACTTGAGGCCGACGGCGGCCGCGAGGAGGATGCCCGCGGGGACGGCGCGATCGCGAAGGCGCCATGCGGCGAGCGCAAGGGCGAGCGAGATGAGGTTCACGTTGCCGAGCGTCACCTCGAGGACGAGGCCCAGGAAGAAGACGTAGCCGGCGGCGGCCCACGGTCGCCACGACGCCGGAAGCGGACGGATGAGCGCGACGCCGACGGCCGCCGCGATAGCGAGCTGAATGCCGATCCAGATCGTCAGCGCGTCGGCATAGGGCAGAAGCGCGAACGGTACGAACACGAGGGCGACGATCGGGAGGTACCGAAACTCGTCCGGTAGCCCGAGGATCGTCGCGCTGTTGGGGTACAACGGCTCGCCGTTCAGCAGATTGCGCCCCGCGAGCCAGTACGCGTGAAAGTCGTATCCCGCGGGAAGCGCGCTCGCGACGATGATCGCGGCGAGAGATGCGAACACCAGCACGACAACGCCGGCGGCCCAGACGAGGCGGCGCGGGCTCATCGCTCGGCCAGCATCATCGAGTTACAGCCCAAGGTGGCGCACGAAGAATTCGAGTGTCTCGCGGATGATCTCTCGCGACCGCTCGTCATTGTCGCGGGTATCGAAGCCGTGCTGCCCGGTCGGATGATCGAGCACCCTGAGATCGACGCCTCGCTCTCGAGCTTTCCGCACGAACGTATCGGTCCCCTCGAGAAGGGCGACATGGTC
>DASWCR010000219.1:0-3896 GCA_036389995.1 Candidatus Limnocylindria bacterium
CACCGACAAGTACGGGATGCATCAGGGAAGCTTCGGCAGCACCGCACCGAAGGGCGAATACACGATCAGCGCGACCCGCGCGGGGACGAGCGCCGCCACGACCATCCGAACCTAGGCCCGTCGCAGCTCCGCGCAGGCGCCGCTCCATCGTTACTCTTCGGCCACATGGGGGAGCCAAAACCGATCGATCTCGATGCGCTCATGGCCGAAGTCCGCGAGCGCATCCGCACCAAGCGCGAGAGGGGCATCTACGGCGCCGACGTCGATGCGCTCATGCGCGTTCCATTGCCCGGCGGGCGCCGTATTTTTTCCGACGACCTCCAGGACCCGCTCGCCTCGCTCGCCGAGGCGCTCGACGAGGAGGTCGAGTACGACCCACGGAGCCGCAAGCCGGTCGTCGGCCCGGTCATCACATATGCCAGGAAGGTCGTCATCTCGCTCGTCCGCTGGTGGATGGGGGCGCTACTCGAGCGCCAGGAGCGCATCAACCGGCTGCTCGCGGCCGCGTACGACTACGAGGGCCAGATGGCGCCGCGCTTCGGATCGCGGCTCGAGCGGCTCGAGCGCGAGTGGAAGGAGTGGCGCGAGCACGAGGTCGCCGCGAACCTGCACTCGGTCTACTTCCAGGCGCGCTTCGGCGGTGACGAGCCGGTCATTCGCAAACAATCGGAGGCTTTCGTCGACCTCTACAAGGGGCGCGAGCGCGTACTCGATCTCGGGTCGGGGCGCGGCATTTTCCTGCAGCTGCTGAAGGACAAGGGCATTGGCGGATACGGGGTCGACCTCGATCCGCGCATGGTCGCGCAGAGCCGCGAGAAAGGGCTCGAGGCGCACGAGGTCGATGCGCTGACGCATCTGCGGCAGGTGGAGGCGGGGAGCGTCGATGGCCTGTACGCGCGACATCTCGCCGAGCACATCCTTCCCGGCGAGCTCGTCGAAATTCTTCGCGCGTGCCGCCGCGCGCTCGCACCGGGCGCGCCGCTCGTGTTCGTCACGCCGAACCCGAGGACGCTTACGGTCGGCGCGCACACGTTCTGGACGGATCCGCAGCACCTGCGGCCGATCCCACCGGATCTCTTCAAGTTCTACCTGGAGGTCGAGGGCTTCACCGACGTCGAGCTGCGCACCTTCGAGCCGAGCGAGCGGCGGCTGAACGAGGAGGTGCCCGCGGGCCCGATCCGCGACAACGTGAAGCTCCTGAACGAGACCCTCTTCGGAGACCGCGACTACGCGGTGATCGGATACGCGCCGAAGTGAGAGTGCACCAGTTCCACCCCACCCTTGCCCCGGGCGACGCGATGAGCAATCACGTCTTCGCGCTGCGCAAGAAGTTCCGTCACTGGGGGTACGACTCGTTCGCCTACGCGGTCGAGGCCAAGCCCGGCGTCGCCGACGTGCGCTCGTACCGCCGGCTCTTCCGCGATGTGAAGCCGGACGATCTTCTGATCGTCCATTTCTCGATGGGCAGCGAGATCGTCGACCAGCTTGTCAAAATCTCCGCGCGCCGCGTGCTCGTCTATCACAACATCACGCCACCCGAGTTCTTCAGCGGCATCAACCCGCACGCCGCGGCGTTCGCGCGTCTCGGGCTGCGGCAGCTGTCGCGCATCGCGCCCGCGTTCGAGCTCGGGATCGGCGTCTCCGAATTCAACCGCCGCGCGCTCGCCGAAGCGGGGTACGAAGAGACCGCACGCGTGCCGATCCTCCTCGATTGGGAGCATTTCGCGGTGCCGCCGAACGATGCGGTGCTCGCGCGCTGGAAGGGAATGCGGACCGCGCTCCTCTTCGTGGGCCGCATCTCGCCGAACAAGCGGCAGGACGACCTGGTGCGGATGCTGGCCTATTACCGGCGCTGCATCGATCCCGAGGCCCAGCTCATCCTCGTCGGCGCGTACCGCGACCAGCCGCAGTTCCATGCGCGCGTGGTCGCGCTCATCGAGCGCCTGGGACTCGGCGGCGCCGTATGGTTCGCCGGGACCGTGGACGACGCGTCGCTGCTCGCGTACTACCGCGCGGCGACAGCGTTCGTCTCGCTCTCTGAGCACGAGGGTTTCGGCGTGCCGTTGCTCGAGGCGATGCGTTTTCGCCTTCCGGTCGTCGCCTACGACGCGGGGGCGGTCGGCGAGACCGTCGGCGATGCGGGCGTGCTGCTTCGGGAGCGCGATCTCGCGGAGACCGCCGAGGCGGCGGCGATGGTCGGCGAGAAGACCGAGCTTCGCGAAGCGCTGGTCGCGGCGGGCGAGCGGCGCGTGAACGACTTCGACCCGGACAAGGTTGCCGAACGAATGCGCCAGGTATTGGGCCTCTGAACCCGTCCTCCGCCGTTTGGACTAGAGCAACTGGCCGATAGCCTCACGCCCCCCGTTCGACGTAAGTTGCCGTTTGTCACGGTGGGGGTGGGCGGAATGGTCAGTTGGCGTATGCCAGACGGTACCGAGATCGTTGGCGTGGGCGTCGAGGTGGAGACGGAGCGCCTCCGCGAGTTCGTCATGCGATTCATGGGCGCCGAGGGGGCGGGCTGGAACGCGACCCAGTGGAGCGAGACGCTCTTTGGCTCAGCGTTCGAGGAGCGGTTCGGGGTGAAGGTCCAGATCCATCGCGAGGCCGGCCCAGACGGCCACCGAGTCTTCGCGATCCGCACGCTTTCGAGCTAGCCGGCTCGCGCCACGGCCGAGCGGGGCCCGCAGCCGCGCGCTTTCGCGCCGCGTCGTAGGGTTTTGTACGTGCCCGAGGCGCTTCGTTTCGCACATCAGTTCAATCCGGTCATCGCCTACGGCGACGCCGTCGGCAACGACTGCCTCGAGCTGCAGCGGATCTTCTGGTCCGCGGGAGTGCGAAGCGATCTCTTCGCGGCCGAGGCGAAGCCCGAGATGCGCGCACTCACTCGCTCGTGGGACGAGCTCGATCTCATTCGTCGGCGCGACGGGCTCCTGCTTTGGCACCACTCGATCGGAACGGACACGGTGCCGAAGGTCCTCGCGTCGCCGGCGAGAAAGGCGATCGTCTACCACAACATCACGCCCGGTCACTACTTCGCGGGTCTCAACGACTATCTGAAGACCTTCGCGGAGCTCGGGCGGGAGCAGCTCAAGGAGCTCGCCAAGGCGGCCGAGTTCGGGATCGCCGACAGCGAGTACAACCGCAAGGAGCTCGAAGCCGCCGGGCTCGCGAACAGCGCGGTCGTCCCTGCGCTCGTGGACTGGGAGGACTTCGACCGACCGCCCGATCCTGAGGTCGCCCGCGAGCTTGCCGACGAGCGCACCGCGATCCTCACGGTGGGGCAGATCCTCCCACACAAGGCGGTGACCGACGTGGTCGCGGCGTTCGCCAAGTACCGCGAGTCCGATCAAACCGCGCATCTCTACCTCGTCGGTCCGACGGCGATGTCCGCGGGATATCTCGATCGCGTCCGCGGCGACATCCGCAGGCTCGGTCTCGAGGATGCGATCACCCTCACCGGCAGCGTCACCATCGAGCAGCTCGTCGCGTATTACCGTGGCGCGACCGCGTTCCTGACGCTGTCCGAGCACGAGGGCTTTTGCGTCCCGCTGCTCGAAGCGATGCGCAGCGATCTCCCTGTGGTAGCCAACGCCGCCGCCGCGATCCCGGAAACGCTCGGCGACGGCGGCATCCTGATCGAGAAGAAAACGCCCGACGCGGTCGCGGCGCAGCTCGAGCGCGTGGTCCACGATCAGGCGCTCCGCAAAGACCTGATCGAGAAGGGTCGCCGGCGGGTCGACGCATTCTCCCGTGCACACGTCGCCGACCGGCTGAAGCTCGCGCTCGCGCAGGGCGGCTGGGAGCTGCCCGACGCGAAGTCGAAGAAGATCGTCGTCATGTCGAGCGACCAGCGCTGCGGCATCCACCACTACTCGCTCGCCGTCACCGACGGCCTG
>DASWCR010000220.1:0-9568 GCA_036389995.1 Candidatus Limnocylindria bacterium
GAGCCCGCGGTCCCCGCCGCCTTCGCCGATAGCGAGTTCGTCTTCCTCGCCAACATCCTTCCCGAGATCCAGCGGCGCATGCTCGACCAGGTGCGCGCACCGAAGGCGATCGCGCTCGATACGATGAACTACTGGATCGAGCGCCGGCGTGAGGCACTCGCCGACGTCATGACGCGCGTCGACATCGTCACCGTCAACGAAGCGGAAGCGCGACAGTTCTGCGGCACGCACAACGTCCTCAAAGCGGCGCGGCAAATACTCGCGCTCGGACCCCGTGCGGTCATCATCAAACGCGCCGAATACGGCGCGCTGCTTCTCACCGCGGACCGCGTCTTCTGGACGCCGGCGTATCCGCTGGAGGAGGTGCGCGACCCGACCGGAGCGGGTGACGCGTTCGCCGGTGGCCTCCTGGGCCATCTCGCCCGCGTGGAGAAGCTCGACGACCGCACGCTCTGCCGGGCGGTCCTGCACGGCACCGTCTGCGCGTCATTTGCCGTCGAAGAGTTCAGCGTCGACGGGATCGAGCGCGCCGATCTGGGGGCGGTCGAGCATCGCGTCGGCGAGCTCGAGGCCCTCGTTACGGTCTGACAGGGGAACTTCTTGTCCCGACGGTTGTAAGAGGGGTGAGAACCGACTCCGTGGAGGGCCGGCCGGCGGAGGACGCTGTACTCGTGGAACGCGCACAGCATGGAGACACCGAGGCATACGGCGAGCTGGTGCGGCGCTACCAGGCGCTCGCCACCAGGACCGCCTACGTGATCACGGGCCTGTCCACGGAGGCGGAAGATGCCGCGCAGGACGGATTCACCAAGGCGTACTTCGCGCTCGGGCGCTTCCGCACCGGAGCGCCATTCCGTCCCTGGCTGCTACGGATCGTCGCGAACGAGGCCAAGAACCGCCGCAAGGCGGCCGGCCGGCGACCGACGGTCGATCTCAGCGTCGCCGAGGATCGCCCCTCGGGTGACACGGCCCTGTCCCCCGAGGAGGCGGCCCTGGCGAGCGAGCGGCGCGCGTTCGTGCTTGGCGCACTCGGCAAGCTTCGCGAGGAGGATCGTCTGGTCATCGCTTACCGCTACTTCATGCAGCTGTCAGAGGCCGAGATGGCCGATGCCCTCGGCGTCGCGCGCGGCACGGTGAAATCGCGTCTCTCTCGCGCGATCGGACGCCTTCGCGAGGTCACCGCGGGCGAGGTGAGCGCCGATGCCTGAACGGCTCGACGACCGCGACCTCGAACGGACCCTGGCCGAGATCGCGACGCGGCTGGAGGGTCCCAAGCGCGACATGTGGCCGGCGGTCCGCGCGCGCATCGACGAACGCCGCGCACAGCCATGGTGGTCGCGCCTGGGCATGGATCGCCGGACGCTCGCGCCGATCGCGGCGACGCTCGCCGTGATCCTGGTCGCCGCGCTCGTGCTGACGCCCCGTTTCGCGGACGCTCTTGGCCATTTGCTCAGCATCCCCGGCGTGCAGATCTACCAGGTCCCACAAAGTCCGACGGCTCGCCCGAACGCTTCGGCGCCGACGTTCGCCGGTCAGCGCGTCGCGACCGCCGCTGAGGCGAGTCGCATCGCGGGCTTCACAGTCCGGATGCCCGCGGCGCTCGGAGAACCGAGCGCGATCTATGTCGAGACAGCGCCCATGCGCGTCACGATCGTGTACGCGTCGGTGAAGGGGATCCCGGTTTCAGCGCAGGCCGGGGTGAGCGCCGTCGTCGTCGAATTCAAGGGAACGATCGAGACGCAGATCATGGCAAAGGCGATCGGCCCGGGTACGTTCCTGGATGCCGTGCCGCTCGGGAGTGGGGTCGCGTACTACCTCTCGGGCCAGCCACACCAGTTCTTCTTCCGCGATCCGGCCGGGAATCTCCAACCCGAGACACTGCGCCTTGCGGGCAACACCCTCCTCTGGGAGCAGGATGGCTACACCTACCGGCTCGAGGCCCAGGTGAGCAGAGACGAAGCCGTCCGCATCGCCTCGAGCTTCCGCTAGGGAACCCCTCGGCGCGCGCGTTGTATCGAGGGTGATGCGAAGAACGATCGGCCTGGCGGCATGTGCGCTGCTCCTGGCATCGTGCGCCGCCCAGGTATCCGGGCCGCCCCAAGCGGCGGCGGGCGACGAGCTCGTGCTTCGCACGTCGTCCGCGGTGCAGGTGTGGGACGCCAAAGGCGATCTCGTGCGCTCGCTCGGCCGAGCGGTCGCCTCGCCCGACGGATCGGTCTACTACGCGCTCGAAGGTTCATCGCCCACGACGCTGCGCTGGACCGACGCGAAGACCGGGCGTCCGGTGACCCAGCTCACGCTGCCCGGCGACTACGCGTTCGCGAACGAGGGCATCGCCGCTCCGACCGGGTTCTCTCCGAATGGGCGCTGGCTCGTTCTGGTCGGAGCTTCGGGTGCGGAGAGCAGCTTCGCGGTCGTCGATACGTCGCTCGTGAGGCTCGCCGCCTTCGCGAAGGTTCCCGGTCCCTTCACGTACGACGCCATCAGCGACGACGGAACCTCCCTCTATCTGATCGAGCGGATCACGCCGCAGGCCGGGCAGACGCTTCCGGGCGTGAACGTGGCATATGGCTATCGCGTCCGCGTCTACGACGTGCCGGCCGCGAAGCTTTCCGAGACCCTCGTCGTGGACGTGAAGCTCGCGGCCCAGACGAACAGCAATAACGCCGAAACGCGGATCGACGGGATCATGAATGGCATCTACCAGTCGTCGGTCCCGAGCCGCGACGGCCGGTGGAACTTCAGCTTCTACTACAACCCGAACCGCGGACCTTTCATCCACGTCCTCCATCTCGATTCGCGGAGTGCCTTCTGCATCCTCGATCTGCCGCTCGTGTCTGGCGGCTACGAGAAGCGTCTCGGCTGGTCGCTCGCGCTCTCGCCATCAGGAAAGACGCTCTACGCCGTGAACGGACCGCTCGGCCTGATCTCCGTCATCGACGCGACCACGCTCAACGTCGGTCGCACCGCGTCGGTCGCCGGGCTGCCGGTGCCCGCGACGACGACCGAGTGGGCCTCGAGCGCCACGGTCTCGCAGGACGCGCGGAAGCTCTACTTCACCGCTGACCGCGGCGTTGCGCTCGTTGACACCGCCGATTTCTCGCTGCGTGGCCTCTTCCTTGTCGACCGCGTCATCACCAGCGTTTCGCTGAGCCAGGACGGCCGTCGCCTTTACGCGCTTTCGGCCGACGGCACCGTCTGGATGATCGACGCGACCACCGGCCGGCAGCTGGGACAAATCCCGACCCAGGGCGCGGTCGCGCTCCTGAGGGTCGGCTCGCACTAGGACGACGTCCTCCTAGACCCGTCACCCGCCTCACCCGTCGGCGGGCGATCGGAAATGCGTCCAGAACCGGCCCGCCGACGTACGTAAGGGTGGTGGCCCGTGGCGCCAGGCGAAAAGGCTCGCTTGACATGCGGAAACAGCCGGAATCGAATGGTCGCGCGACCCCGCGCTGGGGGGAAATGGGAGGTCCGAATCATGAAGCTACCGAGCACCTCGCGTCGCGGATTCCTCAAATACTTCTCGCTCTCGGCAATCGGAGCGTTCATCGCAGCCTGCCTTCCGCAGAATGCACCCGGAGCCAGCGGTGGGGCGAGCTCGTCGCCGGCCGCCGGCGCCGGCGGGGGCGTGGCAACCGCGCAGACCATAACGTGGAAGATCCAATCGGGGTGGGCCGGCAACGACATCTTCCAGGAGTTGTTCCTCGACTGGAAGGGCATGGTCGAAGAGATGTCAGGTGGCCGCATCAAGATCGACGCCCTCCCGGTCAACTCGGTGACGAACATCAACGGGGCCATCGACGCGGTCCACGCGGGAACGCTCGATGGCGCACACCACGTGCCGGCGTACTACTACGGCAAAGACCACGCAGTGAGCCTCATGGGCACCGGACCGATGATGGGCATGAGCGGCGAGATGTGGCTTGGCTGGTACTACTACGGCGGAGGCCAGGCGCTCTACGAGAAGCTCGTCCAGCAGAAGCTGAAACTCAACGTCGTCTCGCTTTTCCACATGCCGATGAACGTCCAGCCACTCGGCTGGTTCAAGGACGAGATCAAATCGCCGAACGACTTCAAAGGAATGAAGTTCCGCACCGTCGGTCTCGCCACTGGCATCTACGAAGGGCTCGGCGCGAGTGTCGTGTCGGTCGCAGGCTCCGAGGTCGCATCGGCGCTCGACCGCGGGACGATCGACGCCGCCGAGTTCAACAACACGACCTCGGACACGGTGTACGGCCTCCCCGACGTGCGTAAAGTCCTCATGGCGCGCTCGTATCACCAGCCCAGTGAGATCCTTGAGATCTCGCTCAACAAGACGAAGTACGACGGGATGCCGGCCGATCTGAGAGCGATCATGAAGTACGCGGCCTTCGCGGAGTCGGCGAACGGCGAGTGGAAGATGATGGACAGGAACTCGACCGACTACAAGAAGTTGCTCGACCGCGGCATCAAGATCATCAAGACGCCCCAGTCCGTCCTCGATGCTCAGCTCGAGGCCTGGAAGAGCGTCGTGGCGAAAGAGTCGGGTAGCAACCCGGACTTCGTGGCGATCCTCGACTCGCAGCGGGCGTGGGCCACGCGGATCTTTCCGTGGGCCGACGCGATCAATATCCCGGTGCCGGACCGAGCGTCCTACGATGCGAGGCCCAAGTAGCGAGCGAACGCGGCCGCAAGCGCACTATCCTGACGGGGCCCTGGGGCGACTCAGGGTCCCGTCAGACATAATCGGGGGTCGGGGTGCAGCGCTTTCTGTTCACGATCGATCGCATCAGCGCGTGGTCGGGGAAAGCGGTCTCCTGGGTCATTCTTCTCAGCACTTTCCTCATCACCTACGACATCCTCATGCGCTATCTCTCCAAGCCGTTCGGTGATCCGATCCGCGCGATCTGGTTCACCTACACGTTCTCGTACGACATGTCGTATTACCTGTACGCGATCCTGTTCATGCTCGGCGGCGCGTACGCGCTGTCGCGTGCACAGATGGTGCGCGGCGACATGTTCTACCGATCGTGGTCGGTCAAGGTGCAGGGCGCCGTCGATCTCTTCCTTTACATCTTCGCGTTCTGGCCGGCGATCATCGCGCTAATTTCGGTCGGCGCGCAGTGGGCAGCCGCCTCGTGGGCGATCCAGGAGCGCTCTTTCACGACAGGCGCCGCGCCCCCGCTGTACCCGCTGAAAACGGTCATCCCGGTCGCTGCGCTGCTGATAGGAATCCAGGGTGTCGCGGAAACAGTCCGCTCGTATGTCGCGTTCCGGACCGGGGTGTGGCCGCCGCGCCTCTCCGACGTTGAGGAGACGGAAACGATCCTCGCCCGCCAGAGCGAGCTCTAGATGAGTCCGGAGGCCCTCGGTCTCATCATGATCGCGCTCATGGTCGTTTCGATCATGATCGGATTTCCCACGGCGTTCACGCTCATGGCGCTCGGGGTCACGTTCGGCTTCCTCGGCATCGGCTGGGTGGTCTTCGATCTCGTGGTACAGCGGACGTTCTTCGTGATGCAGAACGACGTGCTAGTGGCCATACCCCTCTTCCTCTTCATGGGTTATCTCATCGAGCGGGCGGGGATCCTCGACGAGCTCTTCCATTCCGTCCAGGCGATGTTCGGCTGGCTGCCAGGATCGCTCGCGGTCGCGACGCTCGCGACGGGGACCATCTTTGCGACCGCGACAGGCATCGTCGGCGCATCGGTGACCCTCCTTGGGTTGCTGGCGTTCCCGGTGATGATGCGAGCTCGCTACGAGAAGACGTTCGCCGCGGGGGCGATCACCGCGTCCGGCACGCTCGGCATCCTTATCCCCCCGAGCGTGCTCCTCATCCTGTATGGGTTCGTCGCCGGTGTGTCGGTGCCTCGGCTCTATGCGGGCGCTTTTCTGCCGGGTTTCGCGCTATCGGGCCTCTATCTCGGGTACATCGTCGCGCGGGCGAAGTTCCGGCCGCAAGACGCGCCGATGATGCCGAAGGAGCTTCGGGAGCAGCTCAGTCCTCGCAAGATGTTCAATCTCATATTGCGCGGTTTCATTCCCATCACGGCGCTCATCCTCTTCGTCATGGGCGCGATCTTCCTGGGATTCGCGACTCCGTCCGAGGGCGCCGCGCTCGGTGCCCTCGGCGGCCTCCTCTTGGCGGCCCTCCACAAGCGACTCAGCTTTGGGATGGTCAAGGGGTCGGTCTTCCTAACGGTTCGCGCGGCCTCGATGGTCGGCTGGCTTCTCGTCGGCTCGAGCATCTTCGCGGCCGTGTTCGCTCGGCTGGGCGGCTCGGCGGTGATCAGTACGTTCGTGACGAACCTGAACCTGGGCCCCGAGCAGTTCTTCTGGCTCGCCCAGATCCTGATCTTCTTGCTGGGCTGGCCGCTCGAGTGGACGGAGATCACGATCATCTTCATGCCGCTCTTCCTGCCGCTCCTCGCCCAGTTCCACGCGAAGTACCCCGACAACATCGCCACCGACGCATTCTTCTTCGGGATCATGGCCGCTCTCAACCAGCAGACATCGTTCCTGTCGCCGCCGGTCGCGATGTCGGCGTTCTACCTGAAGGGCGTTGTCGGTAAGGCGATCACGCTCAACCAGATTTTCATGGGTATGTATCCGTTCATGGCGATACAGATCGTCGCCATGATCGTCCTGTGGCTCGCTCCATGGCTCGCGTACGGGCCGGCGAATCTCGTCTATGGGGCGAGCTTGCGCTAGATACGCGGAAGGTCGGAGAAAAGCCGGTTGACGAACGCGCTCAATGCCGTGCGCTGCTGACGCGCGCTGACCGCGAAGATCGCGATCAGAGCCGCCGCTCCGAGGAATGCGATCGCAAGGTCGCTGGCGGACACGTCAGGTTCGGGAGGCTGCACGGCGATGCCCAAGGCGACGACCGTATAGAGGACGAAGAAGATAAGAATGAGCGCTCGGGTCCGCCGGGGTATCACGAGGCGCAGCTCGATCCGGCTGCCGCCGCGGCGAGAGCTGATCCGCCCGAAGGCGTGGACGGCGCGCTGCTGCCGCTCCCAGATCTCGAACGAGTTACCGCCGACGACGCCGACGTACTCGCTCTCTGTCTTTAGGACTCCGAACATCCGCTTCGATCGGCGATTGATGGAGTTGGAAACGCGCACGAGCGCGGCGTCCGGGGCGATGGCGACCTCCAGGACCGAGTCGGGTGTCACGGAGCGGACAGTACGCTCGCTGTCCGCTCTGAACGTCGATACTCCTTCGCGCCGATGAGCGCCGAGATCGTGGCCGGCCTGATCTTCCTCGCGATCTATGCGCTGATAGTGACCGAGAAGATCCACCGCACGCTCGCCGCGCTCCTCGGCGCGTCGCTGATGATCTTGCTCAAGGTCGTCGACCAGCGCGAGGCGTTCGCATCCGTCGATTTCAACGTCATCTTCCTCCTCGCCGGCATGATGATCATCGCGAACATCACCGCGAAGACCGGTGTCTTTCAGTGGATCGCGGTCGAGGCTGTGCGGCGTGCGGGAGGCCGGCCATACGCCTTGCTGGTCCTGACCTCGCTCGTCACTGCCGTGGTGAGCGCGTTCCTCGACAACGTCACGACGGTGGTGCTGCTCACTCCGGTCGTCTTCTTCATCGCTCAGCGTCTCGAGATCTCGCCGGTTCCCTTTCTCATCTCGCAGGTGATCGCGTCGAATATCGGCGGGACCGCCACGCTCATCGGAGACCCCCCGAACATCATCATCGGGAGCCAGATGGGGAAGGACTTCAACGACTTCCTCGTCAATCTCGCGCCAGCGGCAGCGGTCGGCCTGGCGGTCTATCTCGTCCTCGCGCGCTGGCTGTTCGGCGCCGAGCTTCGCGCTGCGACGACGGTGCTCGACGCCGCCGACATCCGGCGGCTCGTCGACGAGGAGCGGCGGATCGCCGATCCGCGCCTCATGCGCATCTCAGCTGTGGTCCTCGGATTTACCATCCTCGGTTTCTTGCTCAGTCGACTTTTCGGGCTCGAGGGAGCGACCATCGCGCTGACCGGAGCCGTCGTTCTCATGATCGTCGCGCGCGAGGACGTGCATGAGATCCTCAAGACCGTCGAGTGGCCCACGCTGTTCTTTTTCGTCGGTCTGTTCATCGTCGTCGGTGGCGTGGTGAAGACCGGCATCATCAGCGACCTAGCCCACGCCGTGCTCGCGTTCACCGGGGGTCGCACCGATGTCGCCGCGCTCGTCGTGCTGTGGATGAGCGGGCTCATCTCGGCGATCGTCGACAACATCCCGTACACCATCACCATGGTCCCGCTCGTTCAGGAGCTCGGCCAGACGGTCAACGTGGAGCCTCTGATCTGGGCGTTGGCCCTCGGCGCGAATCTGGGTGGAAACGCGACCGTGGTCGGGGCATCGGCGAACGTGGTAGTGGCGAGCATGAGCGAGGCGCGCGGCTACCCGATCACATTCACCTCGTATCTGCGCTACGGCGTGCCGGCTACGTTCGCGACCATGCTCGTCGCGACGGTCGACATCTGGCTGCGATACCTCGTGTTCTCGTGAGCCGGCGGCTACACTCAGTGACTCACCATCGGGGCGTAGCGCAGCTTGGTAGCGCGCAGCGTTCGGGACGCTGAGGTCGAGAGTTCAAGTCTCTCCGCCCCGACAAGTCATCCCTGGATTCCCCGCTTGGCCGTCGTTACGCTCACCCCGGCGCGGGGCTGTAGCTCAGTGGACAGAGCGCGGCCGTCCTAAGGCCGGCGTCGGGAGTTCGATTCTCCCCAGCCCCTAGAAACACGCCAAATGCGTGTCGTGGCATGGGACACTTTGACGATGACCGCTCCTCCCGCTCCGCAAGAACGGCGACTCTCGCACTCGCTCGTCCTTCTCGTTCCGGCCGTCCTCTTCGGTTTGCTCGTCACCCTTCAGTGGCGCACCCAGGCGGAGCGCAGCGAGCTCTCCGTCCGCTACAACGCTCCGCTCATCGATGCGGCGAACGCGCTCCAGAACGAGCAGAACGATCTCAAGACGCAGCTCGCGCAGCTCCGGGCGCGCCTCGACGAGATCCAACGGAACGCGTCGTCGCAGAGCGGTGCCGCAAAGGAGCTCCAGACCCGGCTCGACCAGCTCAAGGCCAGCGCCGGGCTCACGCCCGAGAGTGGCGACGGCGTCGTCGTGCAACTGGACGACGCGCGGAACGTGAGCGTCTCGGCGCGCGACATCGACAAGTCGATCTGCCACGCGACCGACCTCACCGACATCATCAACACCGCGTGGAAGGGCGGCGCGGAGGCGATCGCCGTCAACGACGAGCGGGTCGTGAACTCCTCGAGCGTCTACTGCGTCGGCTCGACGATCATGGTGAACGGGACGCTCATGTCCCCGCCCTTCAACATCGCCGCCATCGGGCCGCAGAACGCTCTGCTCGGCGCCTTCGACGATCCGAATCAGCTGCAGGACATCAAGCAGCGCCGCGACGTCCAGGGTCTCGGCTTCCGCGTGAGTCGCGCGAGTGCGGTCCACGTGCCTGCGTACAGCGGCGCCCTCAACGTCCGCTACGCGGAGCCCCACTGATGCGCACCAACCGCGGCGCGATCTGGGCATCGGTCATCGCGCTCTTCCTCGGATTCACCGCG
>DASWCR010000221.1:0-6927 GCA_036389995.1 Candidatus Limnocylindria bacterium
TTGCGACGAACGGGTATGGGTCCACCATGCCGCCGGGTCCGAGGATGGGGTATGGCGAGTCGCCGATGCTGTCGTTGTCGCTGTCCTTGCCCTTGTAGTCGGCCCACCAGTTGCCCTCCTTCGTCTGCTTGTCGTACCAGACGTTGGAGCCCTCGGTGTTGTCGCTGACCGGCGGGTTGTTGCCCACGACGTTGTTGTGGAAGATCACGTTCTCCTTCGCGTCGCTGAACCAGATGCCCCAGTTGATGTTCGAGTCGATCGTGTTGTCGGTCACGCGATTCCGCGAGCTCGCGTAGAGATAGAGGCCGTAGCCGCCAGGGCTGTTGTAGGTCTGGCGCGCGAGCAGGTTGTTCACGAGGACGCAGTCGTCCGAGTTCTGTAAGTGCAGCCCGTAGATGTTGAACTCGACGTCCGAGTCCTTGACGGTGATCTTCTGCGACGCGTGGATGTAGAAACCGAAGCGGTTGCGCAGCGTGGTCACGCTCTCGATCGAGCTCGACACCATGTCGATGAAGTAGATCCCCGTCGAGAACGCGGTCGTCTTCCCATTGCGGATGGTCACGCCGGTGTGGCCGCCGACGCGGACGCCGACGCTGTCGAGCTGGGGGAGTGGCCAGGTCTGGGGGCCCATCCCGGGGCCGGTAAGCGTGTGCCCGCCGAGATCGACGGTGATGTTGTCCGAGACGATGACCATGCCGTCGCCGGTGCAGTTCATGTCGTTCGCGAGGGTGAAGCTCTCGCTCACGCGCATGGCGCACGTCCCCTCGCGGGTGGGGAAGCTCGGTGTCGGCGAGGCCGCGGGGGTGGCGGAGGCGCTCGCTGCGACGGAACTCGCACCCGGGTTCGTTGAGGGTTGCGGCCCCGGGGTCTGAGCAGCCTGGCAAGCGACGGCGGCGACGAGAGCGAGCACGCCGAGGCGCGCGACGAGCGGCCGCATGTCGGAAGCCTATACAGCGGCCGAGCGGCGTCGGTTCCCCCAGACTTCGCGTGTGCGCGAGGAAGCGCGACGCATTGACGAGCGGCTCGAGGCGACGCTGCGCATACCCGACGTCGAGCCCACCGCGATCGTGGTGATCGCGCACGCCCTGCCGACGCACGGCGGCACGATGCGGACCCCGATCATGGCTGCGATCGCGCGGGCGTGCGCGGAGCGCGGGTGGTACGCGCTGCGCTTCAACTTCCGCGGCGTCGGCGCGAGCGAGGGCGAGTGGAGCGGCGGCCGACACGAGACCGACGACGTCGCCGCGGCGGTTGATTACGCGCGCACGGTCGCGCCGGGCCTTCCACTCGGCCTCGTCGGCTACAGCTTCGGGGCGTTCCAGGTCCTCGCGTACCTCGAGCGGGGAGGCCGTGCCGACGCCGTCGCCCTCGTCGGCGTCGGCACGAAGGACGTGAGCTTCGCGCCACGCGCCCTCCCGGCGATCCCAGTAGGCACGTTCGTCGTCGCGGCGGAGAACGACCAGTTCGGCACGGCCGAGGAGCTGCGCACGGCGGTGCCGCACGCGCGCATCGCGACGGTTGGCGGCGTCGACCACTTTTTCGTCGGCAAACGCGACGAGGTCGGGACTCTCGTGGCGGAGGAGCTCGCCCGCGTGCTGCCTGTACCATCGCATCTCCCATGAGCGCTCAGGCCACTGCTGTCGGGCATCCAGAGCCATCGGCTTCCGGAAAGAAGACGAGGAAGCGAATCCTCACGGGCGACCGCCCTACTGCGAAGAGCTTCCACATCGGCAACTACTACGGAACCCTCGCGAATCGGGTGAAGCTTCAGGACGAGTACGAGAGCTTCTTCCTGATCGCCGACTACCACATGCTCACGACCCGCGTCGCGGACCTGGAGGAGATCGGCCCGAACATCCGCGAGCTGGTCACCGACTACCTGGCCGTCGGAATCGATCCGAAGAAAAGCACGATCTACCTGCAGTCGCTCATCCCCGAGGTCACCGAGCTCTTCCTCTACTTCGCGATGCTCGTGACCGTGCCGCGGGCTCAGCGAATCCCGACGCTGAAGGACCAGATGAGGAACCATAATCTGGCCGTCCCCTCGTACGGGCTCCTCGGCTATCCCATCCTTCAAGCCGCCGACATCCTCATGGTCAAGGGGGACCTCGTCCCAGTCGGCCGCGACCAGGAATCGCACGTCGAGCTCACACGCGAGATCGCGCGACGCTTCAACGAGCTCTTCGGGCCGGTCTTCCCGGTGCCCGAGGCGCTCATCCCCGAAGGCGGAATGCTCCCCGGCACCGACGGGATCAGGCAGATGGGGAAAAGCCTCGGTAACGCGATTTTCCTGAGCGACGATTCGAAGGCGGTCGAGAAGAAAGTCCGCGGGATGTATACCGATCCGAACCGCGTGACCGCCACGACACCGGGCCGGGTCGAGGGAAATCCCGTCTTCGCCTACCACGACACCTTCAACCCCAACAAGGCGGAGGTCGATGATCTGAAACGCCGCTACCGCGAGGGCTCGGTCCGCGACGTCGAAGTGAAGGAGAAGCTCATCGTCGCGCTCGAAGAGTTCCTCCGGCCGATCCGCGAGCGCCGAGCGCGATACGCCGCCGACCCCAAAGCAATCGACCGGATCATCGAGGAAGGTAGCGACCGCGCGCGCGAGGAAGCGCGAAATACCCTTCACGAGGTGCGCACAGCGATGCATCTCAACTACTTCGGCCTCTAACTCCGGAGTCGATGCCCAGGCTGTATGTCCTCGTGCTCTCCGGCGGCGCCGGAACGCGCCTCTGGCCACTCTCGCGTCGCGACCGACCGAAGCAGTTCCTCAATCTTCTCGGCGACCGGAGCCTCCTGCAGGACACCGTGGACCGAGTCTCGGAGTTCGTGCCGAACGAGCGCATTTTCGTCGTCGCACCACCCGAGCACCGCGCGCTTATCCACGAGCAGCTGCCCGATCTATCGCTCGACCACCTCGTCGTCGAGCCGTACCCGCGCGGCAACGCCGCCGCGATCGGGCTCGCGATGGCGGCGCTCGGCGCCTTCGACCCGGACGCGGTCGTCGCGGTGCTTCCGTCCGATCACGTGGTCGGCAACCGCGGGCAGTTCCGGAAGGTGCTCATCGCCGCGACCGCGGCGGCCGACCGCGGTCACCTCGTGACGCTCGGGATCACGCCGGAGCGGGCGGACACCGGGTTCGGGTATATCGAGGCGGGGGACAAGCTCGACATCGAAGCCCCTGTCGAGGTACACGCCGTCAAGCGGTTCGTCGAGAAGCCCAAGCGGGACGCCGCGGAGCGCATGGTCGCCGCGGGCGGGCACTACTGGAACGCCGGGATGTTCGTGTGGCGGGTCGAGGAGATCCTGCGCGCGTACGAGAAGCATCTCCCGCGCACCGCGAAGGCGCTCGACGCGCTTCGCGACGCGATCGGCTCGCCGCGCTACGAGTCGGTGCTCGCCGAGGTCTGGGAGGAGACCGACCGGACCACGGTCGATTACGGCATCGCCGAGAAAGCGGAGAACGTGGCCGTGGTCCCGGCCGACATCGCCTGGCAGGACGTCGGCTCCTGGGCGCGCCTAGCGGAGATCGTCTCCAAGGCCGACAACTGGGCCTCTGGGGACCTGGTCGCCGAAGACTCCCACGGCAACTACGTCTGGGCTCCCCAGAAGACCGTCGCGCTAATCGGTGTCGAGGGCCTTGTCATCGTGGACACCCCGGACGCCCTCCTGATTACCACTAAGGAGCGTTCAGAGGACGTGAAGACAGTCGTCGACCACCTCAAGCGAGACGAGCGAGAGGACCTCCTCTAAACCGGACCCGCTGGCACCGCCGAGGGCCCCCGCGCGATGGGGAGCCGGCCGAGGTGTCCGAGGCCGGGGGGACCCCGGCGCGAACAGAGGGTTTCGGCGGTGCCAGCGGGCCGAAACAGGTGAGCGCTATTCCCGGGCCTTTTTTCCACGCCTGCGGCGGTCGACGACGCTTGTCTGTCTGCTATCAGGTGGACGCCGACGTTAGAGTGGTGTGGGGAGGGCGCCCAGGGGGTGCCCTCTTTTTGTGAAGTGAAAGGTACGAAGTGGCAGTAGCGGCGAAGAACTTGGTCGTGGTGGAGAGCCCGACGAAGGCGCGAACTCTAGAACGGATGCTCGGTCCGGACTACAAGGTCGAGGCCTCGTTCGGTCATATCCGCGACCTCCCCAAGTCAAAGATGGGCGTGAACCTGAAAACGTTCGTCCCCGAGTACATCGTTCCGGACGACTCGGAAAAGCACGCCCGGACGCTCCGGCGCGAGGCGAAGGCCGCCGACCACGTCTGGCTGGCCACGGACCTCGACCGCGAGGGCGAGGCGATCGCGTGGCATCTCGCCGACATCATCAAGGTCCCGAAATCCAAGCTCCGCCGCGTGACCTTCCACGAGATCACGCCCGCCGCCATCGAAGAGGCCTTCAAGCATCCCCGCGACATCGATCAGGACCTGGTGAACGCCCAGCAGGCGCGCCGGGTCGTCGACCGGCTCGTCGGCTACACGATGTCCCCGCTCCTCTGGAAGAAGATTCGGTACGGGCTCTCCGCCGGTCGGGTCCAGTCGGTCGCGCTCCGGCTCATCGTCGACCGCGAACGCGAGATCCTGGCGTTCAAGCCGCAGGAGTACTGGACCCTCGAGGCCGCGCTCGCGAACCACGCGGGCGAGACGTTCTCCGCCGAGGTCATCCAGCAGAAGGGTCACAAGCTCGAAATTCACGACGGCGAGACCGCCGACCGGATCCGAGCCGCGCTCGCCGAGGCCGCCTATGCCGTCAAGAGCGTTGAGAAACGCGAAAGCGGCCGCAATGCCGCGCCGCCGTTCACGACCTCGACGCTCCAGCAGGAGGCATCGCGCAAGCTCAGCTACTCGGTGAAGAAGACGATGGTGCTCGCCCAGCAGCTCTATGAAGGCATCGCGGTCGGCGATGGCGCGCCGGTCGGTCTCATCACCTATATGCGTACCGACTCGCTTCACGTCGCCGAAGGCGCGCTTCATCAGGCCCGTGACGTCATCACGAAGGAATTCGGCGCGCCGTACGCGATCGAGAAGCCGCGCCACTACAAGACGCGATCGAAGGGCGCGCAGGAAGCGCATGAGGCGATACGGCCTACGGATCTTTCGCGCACGCCGGATCGCGTGAAGCGCTTCCTCAAGCCGGACCAGCTCAAGCTGTACACGATCATCTGGCAGCGGACGATCGCATCCCAGATGGCGGCGGCGCGCTTCGAGAACACGCGCCTCGACATCGAGGCGGGTCCGTATCTCCTGCGTGCGAACGGACGCCGCGTCCTCTTCGACGGATTCCTCCGCGTGTACTTCGAGTCGAGCGACGAGCCCGAGAAAGAGATCGCGCCGCTCCCAGAAGTGCAGCAGGGCGAGGCCCTGAAGCTGCTCGGCCTCGATGCCTCGCAGCATTTCACGCAGCCGCCGCCTCGCTTCACCGAAGCGTCGCTCGTCAAGACGCTCGAGGAGTTCGGCATCGGCCGGCCGTCGACATACGCGCCGACGATCTCCACGCTGGTGGATCGCAGGTATGTTCGAAAGGAAGGCCGAGCCCTCATGCCCGAGGACGTCGGCTTCGTCGTCACCGATTTCCTGAGCGAGCACTTCCCGGAGATCGTCGACACGGGCTTCACCGTGCGGATGGAGGAGGACCTCGACCGTATCGCCGCGGGCGAGGTCGAGTGGGTCCCCGTCGTCCGCGAGTTCTTCGAGCCGTTTGCGAAGCTCGTGGAAGAGAAGAACAAGAGCGTGAAGAAGTCGGATGTGACCGAGGAGGCCACCGACCGCATCTGCCCCAAGTGCGGGCGGCCGGTCATGATCAAGCTCGGGCGGTACGGCCGCTTCTACTCGTGCACCGGCTTCAAGAAGGGCAAGAAGGGCGAGCCCCTCGCCGAGGGCGCGTGCGATTACTCCGAACCGCTGGAGGGCCAGAAGGAGCCCCAGCTGGAAATACTCGAAGGGGAAATCTGCCCCGACTGCGGAAAGCCGCTCGCGAGGCGGCGCGGCCGCTTCGGCCCTTTCGTCGGCTGCACCGGCTATCCGGACTGCAAGTACATCAAGAAGACGCAGCAGAAGACCGGCGTCATCTGCCCCGAATGCGGCAAGGGCGAGCTCGTTCGCCGCCGCGGCAGGGGCCGCTCGATGTTCTACGGCTGCGAGCGCTACCCGGAGTGCACCTTCACGGCGCGCGAGCTTCCAGGAGCCGCCGCGACCCCGGGGAAAGACGCCGCCTAGGCTTGGGCCCGATGAGGGCACGGCCAGCCACCACTGACGAGACGCAAGGCTGGGACCGGCTGATGCACGAGACGGCGCGTCCGCATCTTCTCCAATCGACGGGATGGGCCGAGGTGAAGGCCGCAACCGGCTGGCGCGCGGAGCGCTACGTCTTCGAAGAAGGGGACGCGCGTGTCGGCTGTGTTCAGGTGCTCCGCAAGCGCCTCGTGGGGGGACTCGATGTCGCGTATGCGCCGCGCGGTCCGCTCGTCGACGACGGAAACCTGCCCGACGCGATCGTCGCGCTGCGCAAAGCGCTAAGCCGCGGCCTGACCGTGAGCCTGCTCTGCGATCCCGAAGCCGCCGAAAGCGACGCGCTCGCGAAAGCCCTTGAAGCGCACGGCGTCCGGCGCTCGCCGGTCTACGTGCAGCCGCGGCGGACGCTCCTCATGGATCTCGCGCAGGACGCCGAGGCCATGCTCGGCGAAATGCGCAAGAAGACCCGGCAGTACATCCATAAGGCGGAGCGCGAAGGCGTGGTGACGGAGAAGACGACAGATCTCGCGCGCTTTCATCGCGTGCTACGCACAGTCGCCGAGCGCGACCAGTTCGGCATCCATTCGCTCGAATATTTCGCGTCGCTCGTCGAGGCGTTCGGCGACGCGCTGCATCTCCGAATGGCGCGCGTCGACGGCGAGGACGTCGGTGCGCTGCTCGTCATCCGCATCGGCGATCGCGC
>DASWCR010000222.1:0-3721 GCA_036389995.1 Candidatus Limnocylindria bacterium
CGGCTCAGGCCCGACGTTCCCGGTCGCGCAGCGGGCCGCCGAGCGGTTCCGCACCTGGCTGAACGAGGTGGGAATGTTCGGACAGCTCGGCTACGCGGCCTACAACGCGGCTCTGGATGCGACCCGTGCGGATCTCGCCGCGGCGCTCGGCGATCCAGGGGGTGCAGCCCGTGTCGCGCTCGCGCAATCGGCGACCGATGGCCTGAACACGCTTGTCGCGGGTCTCGCGATCCCGCCGCGATCGCTGATCGTCACGACTCTCGAGGAGCACGGGAGCGCGCTCTATCCGCTGCGCCGGCGCGCCGAGCTCGGCGACGAGCTGCGCGAGCTCGGATGGCACGGCGACCCGGACCGTTTTCTCCAAGAGGTGCGCGGCGGAATGCGTGACGGTGCGCGGGCACTCGTCATATCGCTCGTCTCCTGCAAGACCGGCGACGTGCTGCCCGTCCGCGAGGCGTGCCGGCTCGCGCGGGACGCGGGCGCGATCTCGATCGTCGACGCGGCGCAGGCGCTCGGACAGCTGCGCGTCGATGTCCTGGATCTCGGGGCCGATGCGGTGGTGACGCTCGGTCACAAGTGGTTGCACGGACCACTCGCGACCGGCGGATTCTGGGTTCGCGACCTCGCGCTCTTCGCTCCGACGCGCCTCGGATGGCGCTCGCGACTCGAGCTTCCGACGGGAAGCCGGGACTACAACCCGAACGCCACGCGATTCGAGACCGGGACCGTGGACGCCGCCGCTTTCGTGGGACTGCGCCAGACGCTCGTCGTCCATCGTCTGCTGGGCTCGTGGGTATCCGAGCGAGTTCGCGCGCTGCGACGCCGTTTGCTCGAGCGCGTCGCGGACCTGCCGTTCACGGTGCGATCGATGCCCGAGGCGCCGACCGGGATCGTCGTCGTCGAGCCGAAGGGCGGCGATGTCGCGGCGCTGGTACAACGGATGTGGGACGAGGAACGCATCGTGGTGAAGCTCATCGACGAGCCCGGCATCGCGCAGGCGATCCGGCTTTCGTTCTGGGCCTTGCACAAGGAGAAGGACATCGATCGTCTCTCCGCCGCATTCGCGCGCACCCTGATGGTCGGCGTGCGCTGATGGCCGAGCTTGCCGGACACGTAGCGATCGTCACCGGAGCGGGTCGGGGACTCGGGCGCGCGGTCGCGGAGCGCCTCGCCGCGATGGGCGCCGCCGTTGTGCTCGCTTCGCGTAATGCGCCCGAGCTCGACGACGTCGCCAACGCGATCAAGCGCGCGGGCGGGAAGGCGCTCGCGCAGACGGCGGACATCGCGGACGAGCGTCAGGTCCAGGAGCTCGTCCTCGCGACCGAGCGTTGGGTCGGGCCGGCGACGATCCTCGTGAACAACGCGGGCATGGTTGACCCGATGGTCCCACTCGCGCGGTCGAACGCCGCGCTTTGGCTGCGCAGCGTCGCGATCAACGTCGGCGGCACGTACCTGGCGACGCGCGCCGTCCTGCCGGGGATGCTCGACCGTGGGTACGGGCGCATCGTCACCATCTCGTCGGGTGCCGCGTCACGTCCCTCCGCGGGATGGACCGCATACGCGGCGGGCAAGGCGGCCATCGTGATGATGACGCGAAGCCTCGCTCTCGAGCTCGATGGCACCGGTGTGACGGCGAACGCGTTCAATCCGGGATACATGGACACGGACATGCAGGAGCGCATCCGTCGGACATCGACGTCGGATTTCCCGCGCAGCGACGAGTACCGCGCCGCGCAGCGCGAGGGGAAGCTGAAACATCCGAAGGAGCCCGCGCGGGCCGTCGCATATCTCGCGTTGCCCTCAACGGAGCGGAACGGCGAGGCGCTCGAGTGGTCGGACGAAGCGTTCCGCAAAGAGGCCGAGGGAAGAGTCCCGGGCTAGCGGTCCTGCGACTTTTCTCCCTTGGCCCCGACTGGTTTGAAGTTCTTCCGCTTATCGATCGCCGCGCGCAGCAGCCTGGCGGTGCCTTCGGGATCGGTCTGCGCCCGGCGCTCCAATTCAGATGCCGGTCGGCCGATGAGACCGCACGTCGCGCAGTCGCCGCGGCCGTCGAGGCGCGCGTGGCAATGCGAGCAGTGCACCTCGAACGCGCCGTGCGGCTGAAAGAGCCCCATCGCCTGGGCCTCGGCGATGAGCGTCTTCGCGTCGATCATCAGTACGCGAGCACCACGGACTTCTTCTCGAGGTAGCCGTCGAGTCCCTCGATGCCGTGCTCCTTGCCGAACCCGGACTGCTTGGTGCCGCCGAACGGCAGCTGGTCGTACGCGACCTGGATGTCGTTGATCCACGTGTACCCGGCCTCGAGGAGCTCGGCGGCCTTGCGCGCTTTTGCGAGGTCCTTCGTCCAGATCGACGACCCGAGGCCGTAGACGCTCGCGTTCGCCTTCGCGATCGCCTCGTCGAGGTCCTTCACGATGAAGATCGGCAGCGCCGGGCCAAAGACCTCTTCGGTCGACATGCGCGAGTCCTCGGGGACGTCGGAGAGCACCGTCGCCTCCATGTACCAGCCCTTCTCGAACTCTTTGCCTTCGGGGCGCTTGCCGCCGGCGAGCACTTTGGCGCCGCGCTTCACCGCGTCGGCGACCTGCGACTCGACCACGGCCCGCTGCTTTTCGGTGTGCAGCGGTCCCATCTTCACGCCTTCCTTCATGCCGTCGCCGACGGGCCACTCCTTGCGCGCGCGGTCCGCGATCTTGGTCATGAACTCCTCCGCGATCTGCTCGAAGAGGTACACGCGCTTCACCGCGAGGCATGCCTGTCCGGCGTTGAAGAAACGTCCGATCGCGGTTGCGGCGGTCGCGCGGCGAATGTCCGCGTCGTCGCACACGATCATCGGGTCGCTGCCGCCGAGCTCGAGCGTGACCCGCGTTACGTTATCGGCCGCGAGCTTCATGATCCGCTTGCCGGTCTCGGTCTGTCCGGTGAACGCGATCTTGTTCACTCTCTTGTGCGACACGAGCGCGTCGCCGATCTCCGCACCGGGTCCGTGGACCGTGTTCAGCACGCCCGCGGGGATGCCGACCGAGTTGATGATCTCGATCGTCGTCTGTGTTGCGAGCGGTGTCGTCGACGCGGGCTTCAAGACGACCGTGCAGCCGGCGGCAAGCGCCGGGCATACCTTGTTCGCCATGAGCGTGAGAGGGAAATTCCAGGGGGTGATCGCGACGACCACGCCCACCGGGCGCCGCAGGGTGAGCCCGAACTTGTTCTGCTCCTCGAGCGGCACGTAGTCGCCGCGGAGCTTATCCGCGAAGCCGGCGAAGAACTCGAGGTTCTCGGCCACTCTCGTCGCCTCGATCACTGCGTGCGCGAGCGGCTTGCCCTGCTCGAGCGTGAGCAGCTTCGCGATCTCGGGTACGGCGGCCTTCACCTTCACCGCCGCGGCGTGCATGAACGCCGCGCGCTTGGTGCCCGACAGCGACGCCCACGCCGGGAGCGCCTTGGCCGCAGCTTCGACCGCGGCGTCGACCTCCGACGCGGAGCCCTTGGGAATCGTGTCCACGACCTCGCCGTTCGCGGGATTTCTGACCTCGATGGTCTTTCCCGTTTGGGCGGCGACGGTCTGGCCGTCGATGAGCATCGTTGCCATGAAGAAGTCCTCCCGTGCGGTGGGCGGAACGCCCACGACGCGCTAGCGCGCGCGTCATTCGCCAGTCGGTCTAAAGTCTAGGAACTTTCCGCGCGGGGGGTTTGATGGCTGTTCGTCTCGAGAAGCAGGACT
>DASWCR010000223.1:0-1878 GCA_036389995.1 Candidatus Limnocylindria bacterium
CGTGCGAGACCCGTCGCACATTCGTGCGCACGGTCTCTAGGAGAGCTGCACGAGCCAGGTACCGATCTCGAACGGCTGCAGCCGCACACGCGCGAGGTCTCCATCGACGTCGAGCGGAGCCGCGGTGCGGATCACGTCGAGCCCGGTGTTGCCAAGGCCGAGATCCCCTTCGCGCAGGTCGACCGAGCGCGATTCGCGGATCGGTCTGTCGAAGAGGAGCTCGCCGATCGCCTCCTCATGGTGCGGGTTCGCGAGCCGCACGACGAGGGATCCATCGGGCCCGGCGCGCAGCGCGGTCAAGACGAGCGGCGTGGCGGGATCGACGAAGTAGACGAAGGTACGGGAATGGCCATCGCCCGAGGTCACGAGCGGCGGCGACAACCACTCGCGGACGGAGCGGGCAGCGCCCGTGACGCCGATCTCTTCACCGAGTGGGACCACCGCGTAGCGGTACGCGCGTGAACCGATGCATTGCGCCGACGGTGTCGCGAGCTCCGGGCCGGCGTGCCCCTTGCGCTCGGGAAGATCGCCCCGCGAGAGGGAACCCACGGCGCGCAGCAAAGTGATCGCGATGGTGCCGCCGTCGTGCAGGACCGAGTACTCGCGCAGGCCGTCAACCCCAACAGCGAGACCCTTCGTCGCGCCCTTCACGGCGACGAAGTCATGGAGGCAGGCCTCCGACGTCGGCGGCTCGATCCAGCGCTTGCGCACCGCGAAGCGGTTCGACCGCTCGAGCAGCGCGAACGCCGCGCCGCTCTGGTGCGTGAGCGCCCGGGTGCCGGTCTCGCACAGGACGCGCAGGCGGTGGTCGCTCGCGCGGTTGTCGACCTGAAGGGTGACGTCGACCCGCCGCTCGCCCGCGTCGAGCGAAATCTCCATGTGGATCGGGCAATCCACGAGCTCGGGCGAGCGTGCAAGGCGGTCGTCGCGGAGCCGCGCCGGGAGGCGGAGCACGAGCTCGACCGTCGCGGTCGCGCGGTCGCCGGTGACGGACGTCGCGCGCGTACCGGAGAGGCCTTCCGATCCAACGGTGGGCCCGGCGTAGGAATACGTGTACTCGTCGCCGCGGTCGCCCTCGGAGATGAGCCGGTTCTGGCGGCCACCCCGTTCTCCGGTCGCCCTGTCCACGACAATGAAGCTTCCGTCGGCGTCGACTTCCACGCGCAGGAGGCCGTTCTCGATCGCACCGTCGCCGTCGGCCTTGACCCGGGAGTCGCCCTCCGCCGCGACCGCGGGCGACAGCCCCAGCCCGCCGGCGCGCACGCGGGTGGGACGTCCGTCGATCGCCACGACCGCGTCGCGAGCCCACGGAAGCGGATTCCAGAGCATCGGGAAGCTGCCTCGACCGGCAAGGCGCTCGAGCAGCCGGCTCGCGAGCGCCTCGCCGTGCTCACGCACGTAGGCGAACCGCGGCGCCATGTCCACGTCGTGGACCGCGTCGATGGAGCAGCCGCAGATCGAGTCGTGCGGGTGGTTCTGGAGAAGCATTCGCCAGAGGTCGCGGAGCTCGTCTCGCGCCGTGCCGCCGGTGAGCGCGTCGAGCGGCTCGCACCATTCGATGAGCAGACGCTCGCACGCGACGTTCTCCTGCTTGATCCATACCCGCGTCGAGTTCACGCCGCGGAGGATCGGGCGGTAGCGGCCGCTCGCGATCTCGCCGCTCACTTCATGCTGAAGCGCGGGCATCGCCGCGGCGAACTCCTCGAGGCTCGCGATCCGCGCGTCGACGTTGGGGAACACCTGTCGCATCTCGCGTACCGCCTCGGGCAGACGCGCGTACGCCTCGACGTGGTCGTCGCCGACCATCAGAAGGATCGCGTCGCCGTTCGCGTACGGCGTGAGCCGATCGAGGATGCGCGCGGTCTTCGCGCGCACGCG
>DASWCR010000224.1:0-15481 GCA_036389995.1 Candidatus Limnocylindria bacterium
TCGTGGTCGCGACGGTCGCGTCCGACATTCCCGCGGTCGAGGCCGAATTCCAGCGGAGCTTCGTCGCGCGTCCGGTGATCTACGTGTTCGGCAGCATCGAGAGCTACGCCGACGGGTTCGTGCGGATCTTTGGGTACTCGCGCGCGACCGCGGCCTTCGTCGCCGAGAACTCCGTCTCCTTCTTCGAGCCTTCGCTTCGGCTCATCGCCGTCAACTGGGAAGCGATACGCGCGCGCCGTCCAGTCGCCGCGATCCGGCACGAGCTCACCCATCTCCTGACGCTCGACGCGTGCTCGCCGCGCTGCGATCTGGTACCCGCGTGGCTCAACGAAGGACAGGCGCGGCTCGCGGAGGCGCTCGTGCCCGGCGGCGAGTGGCGGCTGCTGCGCGTTCGGTACGAGGCCGCGTCGATGGCGACGACCGGGACCGTCCTACCGCTCAACACCCTCGTGTCCCAGCTCGCATGGAATTCGCTCACCGATTGGGCCGGTTATTTCAAGTACCAGGAGTCGGCGCGAGCGGTCGAGCTTCTGCGTGAAGACGTCGGCGGGAGCGCTCCGATGGCGCGCATCTATGAGCGTCTCCGCCGAGGCCAGAATCTCGCGCAGGCCTACTCCGCGCTCACGGATCGATCGTTCGACGATTTCGTCGCGGGCCTGTCCGGCCGCATGCGCGCCGCGGTCCCGGCGGGACAGGGGCTCATCGTGGTCGAACCGACAAGCTATCTGGTCTACGGATTTCCGCCGGCCTCGACGATCACGATCACGGTCAGCGGGCCCCGCGGGAGCGAGAGCTCGCCGATGGTGATCTCCCCGTTCGGATCGAACTTCGACAGCATCGCTCCGACCCGTACGCGAGGCGGCTACACAGTCAGCGCACAGACCGAAACCGGAGTCTTCACTGTGAAACTGCGAAAGACAGACACCGGTGACCCGAGCGACCTGCGCTAGATAAGGTCGACCGAGTGCGGTCCGTTCTCGCGCCGCGCCGCGGGCGTCCCTCTCGCTCGGCCCCTCGTGGGATTGCTGTGGCTAGCTCGCCAGGGGCCGCTCGCTCGAGGAACGCCCACGTCGGAGCGCAGCCCCACGGAGCTCGACGATCACATGCGAGGGGGCCCGGACTCTCCAGTCGCAAGCCATCGGTCCACTTTCGGGATGTAGCGTTTCGGATCTCTTGCGAATTTTTCGAGACATCCGGCGCCACAAAAGGCGTACTCGCGCTCGGGTCGCTCGATGGTCAGGCCATGCTCGCGCTGCTCGGCGAGGTCCACGATCATGTCGCAGACCGGGTCGAGCATCTTTCCGTCGCTTCTCACTCAACAAAAGTAGCCGAATCCGGCACGGTCCCCCATTTGGGGTAGCCGAAATCTCTCACCTCGTACGGTGTTCTCAATCGGCTCGCCACGGCGCAAAGTGCGGAGCGTGGGGCAGATGGCGAGCGGACCCTGGGACCGTGCGGGGGTAGACCGTGAGACCTGGTACACCGTCCGCATGATGGCCGTGGCGATACGCGAGACCGCGCGACTCCCGATAGATCCGACCGAGAAGAACGAAGCATTGCCCGCCGATCACGAGCGCCTCGGTGAATACGCCGACCGTCTCGTGTCAGCGGTTGAGGACGGGGACCCCGAGACCGTCGCGATGCTCTTGCGGCACCAATCGCGCACCGCGAGCTAGAGCTCTTCTCCTAGGGCCGGCGACGCCGGCCACCGGTCTGCGGCGAGCTCGTGGCATCGGTGCGCGCGATCGTGAAGCTCGATCCGTCGCTAGCGATCGTCGAGGGTTGCGCGATCGCCTGGCCCTGTCCGTTGATCATCGTGATCGCCTTCGCGCCAAGGGCTGAGAGCGACATCGTCTTACCACCGCGGACCGCGCTCGCTCCGCTGAACTTCACGGTGCCGAACTCGTCGAGCGAGATGAGACCGCGTCCGACGCTCGGCGCTTCCTGGACCCACTCGGCCGACGAGTTAGACGAGCTGTATTGAACGGTGACGCTGTAGCCGCCATTCGTCGTGTTGTTCTTCATCGCGATCAGCCAGTCGTTCCCGCTCTGCTGGGTGATCGTGACCGTGACGGAGTCGCCCGCGCTCACCGAGAGCGGAACGTTGCGCGATGACTGCGGAAGCATCTCGATCCATGAGGAGTACTCGACCGTCCCGCTGCCGTCGACCATCGCCTGCGTCCCCGCCTGGAGGAGGTCGTTGCTGGTGAGCCCGCCGATTCCCACCCACGTCGCGTCCGCTCCGCTCGAGGTCGCGGAGACCGTCGGCACGGTCCAGGTCGCGGTGACGGACGTGAAGGTTCCGCCGTTCGCCGCGTAGCCGGACCAGTTGCTCGAGCTGCTCGTCACGCTCGCCGGCGTACCGGGTTGCGTCACGCTCGGCGCGGTGCCGGGAGTGATGATCTGCGTCGTCGGCTGGACGTCCGCCGAGATCTTCCACACGCCCGCCTGAAGGACGAGGGTGTATTCGTTGCGGTCCGTGCTGTCTGCGACGGACCCGTCGGTGTACGTCGTTCGCCAGGTCTCGTTCGTCACGGCGTTCGCCGTCGTCCCGCTGACCGTGACGTCGACCCACTCGAGCTTCGTGAGCGCGATCGACTGGGCGCCGCTCGACTGCAGGCCCTGGTTGGTCTGCACGAGCTCCTGGTAGTAGGAGGTGGTCGCGGTCGCGCGCATCAGCGTCGGGTCATTGCGTGCGTACGCCTGGACCTGCGCCTCATTGGCGCGCTGCACCACGTCCTTGACCGCGGCGACGGCCGCGGTGTCGTTCGAGCTCGTGTTGGTCTGCACGGCGGGGGCCGCCCGATCGACGTAGCTCTGCGCGGTCGAAACCAGCGAGCCGAGATCGATGCGCCCGCTGAAAGCGGCGAGCACGAACGCAAGGAGTCCCAGCGCGACGAGGCGGCCTGCCGGGATCCCGCCGCCCTTCCGGACCGGAGGTGGCGGCGGAGCGAGCGGGGTCATCGGCGTGGTGGCGGTTGGATCACCTTCGAACATGCCTATAGCCTCTCTCGCGCGCCTAAGCCCGGACTAAGAGCCGCCTGAACCGGCGCTAGGAAATTCGTTTGATCGCGCTAAGGCTGGGCAGCCTTCGGGGCCCGCATCGAGCGCATTCCTATGGCCAGGACCACGCCGACGGCCACGAGCACCAGCCAGGCAGGTAAGAGCCAGTCCGGATAGACCAGACCCAGCAACCGATCGAGCGACCACGCGCCGTTGCCTGCCAGAGCGATCGCGAGCCCTCCGGCCGCGAGAGGGACCGGGAACTCCCACCCGACCTTGCCGCCGCCAGCCCAAAAGCCCTGCGGCCAGTGAGCGACGATCGTCACGACGACGAGGTCTCCGGCGAGAACTCCGGGGCCGATCGGTCCGCCGAGCCCGAGCACCGTGAGTAAGCCACCGCCCGCCTCGGCGAGCGCGGCGACGTACGCCCAGAACAGCCCCGGTCGGAGGCCTATTGAGTTGAACCATCCGCTTACCCCGGCGATCGAGCCGCCCTTGCCGACCAGACCGAGCTTCAGCAATCCATGAGGGATCACGACTCCGCCGACAACAACTCTCAGAATCAGAAGGCCCAGGTCGGGATACATGGACTTCCGAAATGGTAGTCCGCACACTCGACATATTGGTGCGCGCGCTTTTCGCCTGGGGGGCCAGGTAACCGTGCGACTCGCCGTCCGCATAGTCGCCGTCCTCGCGCTCCTCGCGGGAGCGGTCTTCTTCTTTCAGGGCATCGGGGTCATACCGGGTTCGTTCATGACTGGACGGAGCGAGTGGGCGGTCATTGGCGCCGCGCTCGTCGCGGGCGCGGGTGCGCTGTTCTGGCTCTCGGGCATGGTCGGGCCCGACGGACGGCGTTAGTACTACCCGCCAGCACCGCCTTAATCGGGGCGCCTAGAGTTGAAGGGGCGGATGGGAAGCGTCTCGTAGGTCTCGCTCTGGCCATCGCATTCGCCGTAGTGCTCGTTGGCGCGCGGAGCGATTCGGTGACGACGCCCACGACCATCGCATCCGCCTCAAAGGTGATCGCGAACGTGAGCACCGCGCTGAACCTCGGCGTTACGGCGTCCTCGCCTCTCGACTCTTTTACTGGGCAGGTCGAGACGCGCACGTTCTGGAGCGCGTCGCTCGGTCGCGCGATGCCCTACAACATCTATCTGCCGCCCGGCTATGCGAGCGGCTCGCGCCAATATCCGACCGTCTACCTGCTGCGCGGAATGGCCGGCTCGGATCGGCAGTGGGAGGATCTCGGCGTCGCCCGGGCCGCCGATCGCCTCATAGCCGCCCTAGCGGGTGCGGGGCGGTAACAGATCGCTAAGGGGACTCACGTCCTTGGCCGCGCCGAGGCGCGGCAGCCTGAAGAGGTCTTCGATCGCGGCGAGAAGTGAGTAGTGATCGTAGGGAGCCTCCACATGCCGGCTTTCCAGATCGGGCGACGCGACGATGAGAGGGACGACGCTCGATAGGCCGTTGCCCTCGTCCCAGACCACGAAAAGCGTGCCGTGGTCGCGCCAGGCCGGCGAGGCCACGACCCGCGCGACCAGATCCTCGAGCCAGG
This sequence comes from Candidatus Limnocylindria bacterium, assembly GCA_036389995.1. Lineage (GTDB taxonomy): Bacteria > Chloroflexota > Limnocylindria > P2-11E > P2-11E > 3-1-20CM-2-70-9. The sequence goes on from DASWCR010000224.1 coordinate 4,559, forward strand.
GACCAGCCTCGGCGAGCGCGCAGTCATGGCCGTCGTGGCAGAGACCGGGCGCGATCCATACAAAGCTCGGGGTGTCACCGGCAAGGTCGGCCTCGAGAGGGTCGAGCGAAACCACGTTCCCCGGACACGAACCGCCGTAGTACGCGAACGGGTTGTGCTTGAGGGCATATGGGTACGGGCTGCCCAAGCATCCCGCTGACGTCAGTCCCTCCAAGTAGGCGCGCCAGCTCAAACCGGCGGCCGTGAGCTGCGCTCCAAGTCCGCCCGCGGGCAGAACGTGATACGCGTCGTCGGTGATGCCCCAGGTGCTGCCGGACGTCATGGCGAGATAGTTCGGCAGGCTTGGCGATGACACGGCGTGATAGTTCGTGGCGAGCGCGTATTTGGCCGCGAGCCGTTCGATCGACGGCGACCGTAGGGCTGTCTCCAGGCTCGCGTTCTCCATGACGATGACGAAGACGTGCGGCGTCGTGGGCGCACCAGTCTCGGTCGGAGTTGGTGACGGCGTGGCTGGGGATTCGCTCGGAGATGGCGATGGTGTCGTCGCGGCGGCCGGCGCCGACGCGCACGACACCACGAGCGCGGCCATGAACAGGAGCGGATACGCGCGCATCTCCTGACATGGTCGCATTCGAGGTCGTCGCGGGTCGTCACCGCGAGACAAGCGAACGTGTCGGCGCACACGGTGTCGCAGATCACATCCGCCCGGTGAGAGCCGGCACCAAAGAAAGGCTCCCTTGACCGTAGACCGCTCCAGCACGCATCCCCAGATAGATGCGGGCAGGAGGAAGAAAAATGCGCAAGCTCATTCTCGCGGCGACCTTCGCGCTCAGCTTCGCGTTCTCGCTCGGGCAATCCACCGCTCTCGCGGCCGCCACCGCTTCACAGACGATCGACCTCAACGGCTACGCGAACTTCTCGAGCATCCTCGGCGGCATGATCAACGGACCGGTCGCGCTATCGGGCTCGATCTCCGACGGCCAGCTCGGGGTGCTCCGCGGATCGGCGAACTTTCCGCTCCGCGACGAGAAGCTCAGCGTCGACCCTTCGTCATCGATCGTTCTCACCACGGAACGCCTCAACGTCGGGTGGTACCGCTACACGTGCGACCAGTTCGGCTGCATCTACGAGAACGGCGTATCGGTCTTCGAGCGCTCATACGGCGGCGGGCCGGTCGACATCCGGCTGGGCACGCTCAAGGGCAACGGCACACTCTCGCTCGGCACGAATTCGACATGCGTCCAGGCATGCCCGCCCGCGGGCGCGTACTGGTACGCACCGAACGGGTTCTGGCAGCTTCAGGGCGCGGCCCTGAGCTCCCAGGACGCCGGCAACCTCGGCATGGGCGGACCAGCACCGACGATCCACTGAGCGACACTCTCGCAACAAAAAGATCGCCCCGGGCACTTTGCCTGGGGCGATCTGTTCTTAGTCGTACGTGTCGAAAGGTCAGGCCTCGAACACGACCTCGTGACGCGTCGTCGCACGCCACGGTCGGCCACGCCACCGTTCGGGTGGAAGCGCGGCGGCCCCGCGACTGCGCACGCAGCGACGGACCAGGATCTCGAGATCGGCGAGCGTCACGCGGCCGCGCTTCTGTTCCCAGATCGCGCGAAGCGCGAGGATCGCGTCAAGCGCGTTGTTGCTGTCCATACCTAAGTACTGCGCCTGACGGGTGCAACCGATGTGTCGGCGACGTTTCGTTCCATGGTCGCCAGCAACGCACGCCTCGTGCCAGCGGTTCTGCGACGCCGGTGATATCCGAATCGGTAGCGGGGGCCGATCAGCCGGCGCGGACGGCCTCTGCCACCAGACCGGGAAGCATGTCGGCACGTACGCGCGAGACATCTTCCTCGTACTTGAGAAGGACGCCGAGCGTTCCGTCGATCGCAGCCTCGTCGAGCTCACCGGTACCGAGAGCGGCGAGCGCCATCGCCCAATCGAGCGTCTCCGCGACACCCGGCCGTTTGAAGAGATCATCGCGTCGAAGGGCCTGCACCACCGCGACCACGCTTCGCGCGAGCCGGGCAGGCACATCGGGAAGCCGCCGCGCGACGATCGCCAGCTCGCGCTCGACGCTCGGGTAGTCGATCCACTGGTACAAACACCGACGCTTCAGAGCGTCGTGGATCTCTCGCGTGCGATTCGACGTGATGATGACCGGCGGCGGGACCGCGGCCCGGAACGTACCAAGCTCGGGCACGGTGATCTGAAAGTCGGAGAGAAGTTCCAGGAGGTACGCTTCGAACTCCTCGTCGGCCCTGTCGATCTCATCGATGAGCAGCACGGGCGGCGGACCCTCGCCGGCGATCGCCTCGAGAAGCGGACGTTTGATCAGGAAACGCTCGCTGTAGATGCGCTCGCGGGTCTCGCCGGCGCGCCCTTCGCCTTCGGCGAGGCGGATCTCGAGGATCTGCCGCGGGTAGTCCCAGTCGTACACGGCGGTCGCGACGTCGAGGCCTTCGTAGCACTGAAGACGGATCAGCTTTCGGCCGAGCGCTGACGCGAGCGCCTTCGCGATCTCGGTCTTACCGACCCCGGCCTCCCCCTCGACGAAGAGCGGCTTGCCCAGGCGCAACGCCAGAAAGAGCGTGACGGCGAGCGAGCGGTCGGCGACGTAGCGCTCGCGCTCGAGCGCGGCGGCGACATCCTCGACCGACGACATGACGGGACTGCCCACGACTGGCGATGCTACGAGCGCGGAAGGGCGAGTGCGCCAGCGCCTCGACGGCGCCGGCGCACTACGACGTTCCTGCTTTTACGCGCGGGCGCGCTGGATCGCGCGCTCGATGGCTCGCTTCGCGTAGACGGTGACGAGGTGCTTGCGGTACTCGGCCGAGGCCGCGAGGTCGGAGAGACCCGTGATCCCGTTCGCCGCCTTTGCCGCGGCTTCGACGATCGCCTTCGCATCGGCCTTCGTACCGGTGAGGGCGCGCTCGGCCTCGGTCGCGCGATATGCGGTGGCGGCCGCTCCGGCAACTCCGATTGCGGCGCGCTCGACGGTGCCGTCGGACTTGATCGTGATCACCGCAGCGACGCCGGTCACGGCAAATCCCGATGCGGGGTGGGCGAACTTCGCGTACGCGCCGCCGGTGCGGCCGGCCGGCGCCGGAAAGCGGATCTCGGCGATTATTTCGTTCGCCGCGAGCGCCGTCTCGAACGTTCCCTTGAAGAAATCGCGCGCCGCGATGTCGCGTCGGCCCTTTGGGCCGATGGCACGGATGGTCGCGTCGTACGCGAGCGTCGGTGCGGGCTCGTCCGCCGCGGAGTCGGCATGCGCGAGGCTGCCGCCGATCGTGCCGCGTGCGCGGACCTGGAGGTCGCCGACCTCGCCAGCGGCGTCGGCGAGCGCGGCGAGCTTTGCGCGAACGGTCTTGTCGTGCGCAATGTCGCGATGGGTCGCGAGTGCGCCGATCACGATCGTCCCGTCGGCCTCGGTGCGAATCTGGTGCAGCGACGCGATGCGACGGAGGTCGACGAGCGTCTCAGGCTGCGCGAGCCCGAGCTTCATCAGGGGTAGGAGGCTGTGGCCGCCCGCGATGACTTTCGCGTCGTCGCCCTTGCCGAGCTGCTGGACGGCCTCTTCGATGGTTGCCGGTGTCTGATACGTGAACGGGTGCGTGATCATCGCCGTCCCTCCCTGGCGGCGCGGATCGCCCGCCAGATCTTCTCCGACGTGAGCGGCATGTCGATGTGCTTGATGCCAAGCGGTGAGAGCGCGTCGATGACCGCGTTGACCGCGGCCGGCGTCGAGCCGATGGTGCCGGCTTCGCCGATGCCCTTGACGCCGAGCGGGTTCGTGTTCGTGAGCGTCACGGTGTGATCGAGGTTGAACATCGGGAGGTCCTCGGCGGACGGAACGTGGTACTCCATCATGCTTCCGGAAAGGAGCTGTCCGTTGTCGTCGTACACCGCGCCCTCGTACAGCGCCTGGCCGATGCCCTGCGCGATGCCGCCGTGCAGCTGGCCATCGACGATCATCGGGTTGATCTGCCGTCCGCAGTCGTCGCACGCGGAGTAGCGCTCGATCCGGACGTTGCCGGTCTCGCCGTCAATCTCGACCTCGGCGATGTGCGTCCCGAACGGGAACGTGAAGTTCGGCGGGTCGTAGTACACGGTCGCCTCGAGGCCGGGCTCCATCCCGTCCGGCAGGTTGTTCGCGAGGTACGCCGCCATGGAGATGTCCCCGAAGTTCTTCGCCTTCTCGGGCACCCCTTTCACGAAGACCTTGCCGTTCTCGACGACGACGTCGGCGGGCGAGGCTTCGAGAAGATGCGCGCCGATCTGCACGACCTTCTCACGGACCTTTTCCGCCGCCTTGTGCACGGCGATGCCGCCGACCGCGAGGCTGCGGCTCCCGAACGTGCCGACGCCCATGCCTGGCGACTCGAACGTGTCACCATGCCGCACCTCGATGTCGTTCGGGCTGACGCCGAGCGCGTCCGCCGCGATCTGCGCCCACGAGGTCTCGTGGCCCTGGCCGTGAGGTGACGTCCCGGTGAAGATCTGCACCGAGCCTGTCGCGTGCACTCGGATCCGCGCGCTCTCGTAGCCACCCCAGCCGACGCCGAGCGCTGAGTTCGCCTTCGATGGTGCGAGCCCGCAGATCTCGACATACGTCGAGATCCCGATCCCGCGGTAATTCCCCCGCGCCTTCGCCTCGGCGCGGCGCTTCTCGAAGCCCTTGTAGTCGGCCATCGCGAGCGCACGGTCGAGCGCCGGCTCGTAGTCGCCGCTGTCGTAGGTAATGCCGCTGATCGTGTTGAACGGGAAGGCGTCCGGCGGGATGAAGTTCTTCCGTCGCACCTCGGCCGGGTCCATGCCGATCTCGTCGGCGAGCCGGTCGATGATCCGCTCCATCGCGAACGTGGCCTCGGGACGTCCCGCGCCGCGGTACGCGTCCACCGGGGTCGTGTTCGTGTACGCGCCGCGGACCTCGATGTCGAACGCGGGGATCTTGTACGGCCCCGGAATGATGAACGCGTGCAGGATCGTGGGAATGCCTGGCGCGAACGCCTGTAAATAGGCGCCAACGTTCGCGACCGTGCGGATGCGCAGCCCGAGGATCGTGCCGTCCTTCTTCGCCGCGATCTCGACGTTCTCGACGAGGTCGCGCCCGTGGATCGTCGCGAGATAGCCCTCACGCCGCTCCTCCGTCCATTTCACCGGACGACCGAGCGTCTTCGACAGATAACCGACGAGAAGCTCCTCGGCGTAGACCTGGAGCTTGCTGCCGAAGCCGCCGCCTACCTCCGGCGCGATCACGCGTACCTTGTTCTGCCCAAGGCCGAGGTTGAGCGCGACGATGAGCTGCACGAAGTGCGGGATCTGCGTCGTCGTCCAGAGCGTGAGCTCGCCCGCCTCGAACTTCGCGGTCACGGCGCGCGGCTCCATCGCGTTCGGGATGAGGCGCTGGTTGACGATGCGCTGAGTCACTTTGATCTCGGCGTCCTTGAACGCCTTGTCGATGTCGCCGCCCTTGACCGGGTACGTGAAGACGAGATTGGAGCCGAGCTCCTCGTGGACGATCGGCGCGCCCGGTTCGAGCGCCTTCGTCGCGTCGACCACCACCGGAAGCGGCTCGTAGTCCACCGCGATCAGATCCGCCGCTCGCTTCGCGGCGTCACGCGAATCGGCGACGACCGCGGCGACCGCGTCGCCCGCATATCTCGCCTTGTCGGTCGCGATCGGCATGTGCTTCGAGCCGTTCATGCCCGGAACGGCGATGAACACGGGCAGCATGCCCGTCGCCTCGAGCTCGGTGCCGGTGAGCACCGCGACCACACCGGGCTCCTTCTTGGCGGCGGCGGTGTCGATCCGGCGGATGCGGGCGTGCGCGTGCGGACTGCGCACGAGCGTCATGTACGCCACGCCCTGCAGCATCACGTCGTCGGTGAAGGTCCCCTCACCCGTAATGAGGCGCGGGTCCTCTTTGCGCGCGACGCGCGTTCCGATGTATTTCGGATTGGCGGCGACGGTCATGGCTGCACCTCCGCGGCGATCTTCGCTTCTCCGCTCGCCGCCTGACGCATCTCGGTCGACGCGGTACGGATCGCGTTCACGATGTTGTGATAGCCGGTGCAGCGGCAGAGGTTGCCTTCAATGGCGTGACGGATCTCGGCGTCGCTCGGCGACGCGTTCCGCTCGAGGAGGTCGACGGCCGTGATCATGAGGCCGGGGGTGCAGAAGCCACACTGCAATCCATGCTCTTTTGCGAACGCGCGCTGGATCGGGTGAAGGTCGCCGTTCTTGGCGAGACCCTCGACCGTGACCACCGTCGCGCCATCGGCCTGGACGGCGAGCATCGTGCACGCCTTCGTCGCGCGACCGTCGACAAGGACCGTGCACGCGCCGCACTGGCTCGTGTCGCAGCCGACATGCGTGCCGGTGAGCGCGAGCGTTTCGCGCAGAAATTCCACGAGCAGCAGCGTCGGTTCGATCTCGCGTGAGTAGCTCGTTCCATTGACGGTGACCGTGACCGTATGGCTCATCGCGCGCCTCCCCATATCCCCGGCGCCGTACGCGGACGAACGCCGCGACAAACTCACATGCCTCGAACGGCGGCGTAAGGCTAGTTTCGGCTTAAAGCTCGGTCAACCTCTGGAGCGCTTGCTCCGCGAACGTGTCGTGCTCTTCTTTGCGGTCGTCCGCTTGCGCGCCGTCGCACGCTTGGGTGAAGCCTTTGCGGAAGCCGTCGTCTTCGCGCGGCCGCGCGCCGGGGTTCCATTTCCATTGCCGTTCGAGCGCGAGCGGGCCTTCTGCTCCTTCGCCTGCTTTCGCTGTTGCTCCTGCGTGCGGTCCATCTTCGCAAGACCGATGACGTTCCCCTCGGGATCCGCGAAGAGCGCATAGACGACGTTCCCACCCGCGTCCATCGGCTCCATGACCCTGGTGCCGCCGAGGCGCTCAGCTTTCGCGAGCGTCGCCGCGGGGTCGTCCGTCTCGACATAGAAAGTGACCCAGCTCTTGCCGTGCCGGCTCGCCCCGATGCCACCGTTGATGCCGGTGCCCTCGTTCTTGGTGTCGATCATCCCGTAGTTGTCCGGGTTGTTCGTGTCGATGCCCCACCCGAAGAGGTCCTGGTAGAACTTCTGCGTCGCGGATGCGTCCTGCGCGTTGATCTCGAAGTGTGTAACGGGATATGCCACGTCCGCCTCCCCCTTTGTTTACGCTCTCGGTCTCGGATGGACTCTACTCTCGACGTCGCGCGCTCGTTCGTTCAGGCGGTAAAGGATCGCAACGCCGATGCCGCGGCAGCGCTGTGCGCCGACGACGTCGAGGTCACGCTCCCCGGGCTGCCCGAGCCCTTCCAGGGAAGAGAGGGTGTGCGGCAGATGATCCGCCTCGCTCCCTCGGAGCTCGTCCAGACACCCCGCGAGGAAACCGTGGACGGCCGCAACGTCAGGATCACGACGCTCACCCGCGCGCCGGGGATATTCGCCAACTACACGACCTGGAATTTCGAGATCGAGGGCGCGCTCGTTCGCCGCCTGGACTTCGAGCTCCGCGCCGCGAACTAAGCCCTTACGGCTTGGTCAGAACGACCGCGTTCGGGAGAAGCCGGCCGGGGCCGACCTTGTATGAGCCGCCGATGTACATCGCCGCAGTTCCGCCACCGTCGAGGTTGAGGGCGTCGCGCGCGCCGAGCGCCTGCATCACATAGGCGGCATCGGTGACCGTCGCGTTGGTCACGATGGCAAGGTAGACGTACGTGCCGTCGACGCCGATCGCACCCTTCGTTCCCTTGAGGAGCTGCGAACCGTTCTGCTCGGACGTCGAGTCGATGACCGCGCCGTTCTGAACCAGCAGTGGGAAGTTCGTGATCGCCGCGTTGATCGGTGTCTGTTGCTGGTAGTAGACGAACGTGCGGCGATACACGCTCGTGCTTGCGCCGTTGAAGAAGAGCCCGCCGTTCTGCGCGTTGAGGGCGTTGTAGTTGATCCAGCGGCGCAGGTTGCTGTTGTAGACGGCGTAGTCGTACGAGTTCACTTTCCCGGCGCACTGGGCATAGTCGGGCGGGCACAGGTACGTGCCGTTCATCCCGGCGTAGGCCGCGTTCTCGCTCACGTACTGCGCGAGCGGCTTCGCCGGGCAGTTGTTCGAACAGTCCGTCACGTTCGCGGTGAGGGTTTTCACGGTGACCGCCGAGAGTCGCTCCTTGATGAGGTGCACGTTGAAAGTGCCGCGGACCGTCGAGACGCTCTGATAGCCATATCCGAGACCGATCTCCGGCGGCGCGGGGCGTGAACCGTCCGGGTTCAGCACGGTGACGAGCCAGAAGACGCCGAAGTCCTCGAGCCACGTCGCGCCTTCGATCAGCGGACGTAGGTAGAGCCGGTAGTAGCCGGCGGTCGCGGGAGCCTGGATCGTGAACTGGAACCAGGAGACCTGCCCCGGTCCGACGTAGTCCGCGGGCTGCATCGCGATGCGGTTGAAGCGAGGCCACCCCGTCGCGGGCGATCCCGCGGTGCCGTCACCACCGAGCGGCGTGACCGCGTCTTGCCCCGGCTCCGGCCCCCACGTGCCGAGGTACGCGACCTGACCCATGCGCCCGCGTACCCAACCGAACGAGCCGGAGTTGTAGTACGCCACCGTCGCGGTCGAGCGCTCGCCCGGACACAACGTCGGATAGCCGCTCTGTCCATACCACTGCGCGTGGAATCCGGGGACGCCGGCCGCAAGCCCGGCCGGGTGCGGGATCCCGGGACCGACACTGCTCGCGCAGGTCGCCGCCGCGGGCGCCGCTGACACCGGCGCCGCGAGTGCGCGCGGCGTCGGACCGACAGCCTGCCAGCTGAGAACAAATGCCGCAACGAGAAGCGGCGACAAGATGCGCGATCCCACTCATCGAAGCTAACGGCGTGCTCGCTGGAGCAATACCGCCCCGCGGAGGACGACACTTTTGGGTAGCCGGCGGTACGCCAAGTTGATACCCCGAGATCCACCATGCGGACGCGCGCGTGGATCAACTTCGGATCGCGGTCGAATCCGTGGCGCTTCTCGTACCGTCGGTCGTGTTCGCGTTCAACGCATACGCGACCGCGGTGGGCTCGACCTAGCTCCGATCGCGGCCCGCGGGCCTATCCCTTGGGGCCGGTCGCGACGATATCGATCGACGCGCGGATCTCGTCGGTCACGCTGAGCACGCGGAACGGCACCGACGGCGCGGTCATACCGAAGTCGCCGAACTTCCAGCTCGGGTTCGCCGTGGCGGTCGCGCCCAGATCGCTCCCGTCGCGTTTCGCGGTCACGTCGAACGTGACCTCCTTGGTCTTACCCCTGATCGTCATGTTCCCGGTGAGCGTGAACGTGAACGTTCCGCTCGTGGCGAGCGGCAGCGCGAGGCCGCTGGTCTTCGTCGGGACGAAGTCCGCCGTCGGAAACTGGCGGACCTGCAGCGTGTCGTTCTTGATGAAGTTGTCGCGGTCGCGCTCATCGCTCGAGAGCGTCGTGAGATCGAACGTGATCTTGGATCCGGACTCGAAGGTCCCGTCCGCGTTGAGCTCGAAGGAGCCTTTCGCACCCGTGGCGGTGAGGACCGCATCCGACGGAAGGCTGACACCCACGAGTTGCTCGCGGACACGGATGGTCGCCTTCGACTTGTCGGTGACTGTCCAGGTCCCCGCCGATGCGGTCGTACTCGCGGCCGCCGCCGTAGCGGTCGTGGTCGCGGTCGGTGTCGCGGTCGGCGTTTCGACCGTCGCGGAGCCGCCGCACGCGGCGACGAGGATGCCCGCGCCGAGGGCCGCGGCGATCGAACGAGCGTGTGTCTGCATGGTCACTGCTCCTCCCGTGGTCACGCTGACTCTAAGAGGCACACGTGAGACCGCGGCAAGGGGCGGATAACAGTTCGCTAAGAATTTCGGAGCCGCTCTATCGTCCCGTCGTGACGCGCTCAGCCGTGGGGATCATTCGACAACAGCTCCAGGAGGCGTACGAAGCGATCCGCGAACGTGTCGACGGCCTGACCGACGATGAGTTCTTCTGGGAACCGGTGGCCCGATGCTGGACGATCCGTCGCGGCGACGATGGGCGATGGACCGTCGACTATCCGGAGCCGCCGCACCCCGATCCGGCGCCGTTCACGACGATCGGGTGGCGCCTGGTCCACGTCGCGGAGTGCAAGGTCATGTATCACGAGTACGCATTCGGCCCGGCGAAGCTGACATTTCCGGAGATCGACTCCGCACACACCGCCGCTGCCGCGATCGCACAGCTCGAAGCCGGGCAGGCGATGCTCGTGCGCGACCTCGACGCTCTCGACGACGCAGGCCTGGAGCGTGAGGTCCTGACGAACTGGGGCGACAAGTGGCCGGCGCGGAAGATCTTCTGGGCGATGGTCAAGCACGATCTGCATCACGGCGGCGAGATCGGAACGCTCCGCGACCTCTATCGCGAGCGGGCGCGTTGAGGAAGGCCCTCTTGCTTGTTTGTGAGCCGAGCGTGGCACGGCTTCAGTCCCTGCCCATGGCACTCCGTGTGCTCGCACTGGCGCATGCGCACCGATAGCGGATTCTCCGCGGGCCTCGCGATCGGCCTTCTGGTGGTTGTCGTAGTAGTGCTCGTGATCCTTGCGACAGTACCGATAGGCGACGGCGCCGACGCGAAGCCCCTCATCAACATTCGCTTCTAGACATCCGCGGTCTAAACAGAGCAGCGCCGGGGTCTTCTTCGCTCGGCCCCTCGTGGGATCGCGATGGACCGCCAGCCAGGGGCCGCTCGCTCAGAAGACCCCGACGCTGCTCGTTAGTCCGCGCGACTCAGACGTGGATCGAAGGCATCGCGAAGGCCATCGCCAAGAAGGTTGAACGAACCGACGGCGAGCAGGATCGCGAGCCCAGGAAACAGCGACAGCCAGGGCTGCGTGCTGATGAAGTTCCGGCCCTCGCTGATCATCACGCCCCACTCGGGGGTGGGCGGCTG
>DASWCR010000225.1:0-5809 GCA_036389995.1 Candidatus Limnocylindria bacterium
TAGACCGGAAGTTCCTATGAAGTTCCCGCGCTTCGACATGGAGCGCATGCAGTCTCAGTGGGAGCACAAGGTCAAATACGACCTCTCTGAATCCGGGGTCGAGGCGCTCACGCTCCAGGAAATCACGCGCGATCCCAAGGAGCTGATGAAGACGAAGCTCGGCTACGCCGAGGGGGTCGGGCGCGAGGCGACGCGCGCGCTCATCGCCGGGATCCATCCCGGGCACGAACCCGACGACGTGATGATCACGACCGGGACGAGCGAGGCGAACTTCCTCGCGCTCGCGTCGCTCGTCACCGCCGGCGACGAGGTCGTCGTCGTCATGCCGAACTATATGCAGGTGCACGGCCTCGCGACCGCGCTGGGCGCGCGGGTGCGCGAGGTCTGGTTGAGGGAAGAGCGTGCGTGGACGATCGATCTCGACGCGCTCGCCGCGGCCACCAATCCGCGCACGCGGATCATCTGCGTGTGCCAGCCGAACAACCCGACGGGGCAGATCCTTTCGCAGTCCGAGGTCCAGAGCATCGTGCGCATCGCCGATCAGCATGGCGCGTGGATCCTCGCGGACGAGGTCTATCGCGGAGCCGAGCGCTCGGCGGAGGAGAGCCCCTCTTTCAGCGGACGCGGCGAGCGGATCCTCGTGACGGGCGGGCTCTCGAAGGTCTACGGACTTCCCGGGTTGCGCGTCGGGTGGATCGTTGGACCGCGCGAGCGCATCGAGGCCGCCGTGGAGATAAAGGATTACACGACGATCGCGCCGGCCACGTTGTCGGAGGCGCTCACCGAGATCGCCCTCGAGCGGCGCAAGCAGCTCCTCGAGCGCGCGCGCTTTCTCATCAACGAACGCTGGCCGCTCCTCGAGGACTGGGCCGCGGGCCATTCGCGAGTGCTCCACTGGACGCCACCGGCCGCCGGAGCGATCTGTTTCTTCAGCTACCAGTACCCGATCGACTCGATGCCGCTCGTCGACCGTCTCATCCGCGAGTACAGCACGATGATCGTGCCGGGCATCCAGTTCCGCGCCGAGCGGCATCTGCGGATCGGATTCGGTATGCCGTCGCGCGTGCTCCATTCCGGACTCGCTGCGATCGACCGTTTGCTCACGACCATAGACTGACCGCGGCGACGGTCAGACGACCGCCGACCATTGCGCGGGAGGACCACATGACGCTGACGATCCCGGTCATCCTCGCGATCATCGCGCTCATCTGCGGGATCCTTATGCTCGTTTCCGGACGTTGGTCTCGTTATCCGCTAGCCGCGATCGCGATCATCTGCCTGGCGCTGATTCAAACTGGTCTCATCCCCAAGTAGCGCGCGACCGCGGGCGGGTCGCCTGACTGCCGGCATGGCTAGCATGCGTCCAGAAATGGCGGCTCGCCCGCTCCATCTATTCGAAGCCGGCGTGGTCACGGAGCAGCGGTTCATGGGGCTGCAGGAGGCGCCGGCGACGCTGGGTCCTCTCCTCGCGGACCGGCTCGGGGCGGAGAAGCGCGTGCGCATTCCGTTCAACCCTCGCGAGCGCTGGCTGAGCGCGGCCCGCGAGGCGTGCCGCGGACTCGCCGATGGCGTCCTGGCCTCGCTGAGTGATGGCGCGACTGCCGCGGTCCTCGGCGGGGAGTGCACGGTCATAGCGGGCGCTCTCTCGGGTGCGCTCGCCGCGGAGCCGGAACTGTCGCTCGTGTACTTCGATGCGCACGGGGATTTCAACACGATGGCGACGACGCCCTCGCATTACATCTCGGGAATGGTCCTCGCCCATCTCTGCGGTCGTTCGGTCGCGCCGCTTCTCTTCCCTGGCGCGCGGAAGATCGCCGACGATCGGGTCGCGCTCGTGGGCGCGCGATCGCTCGACAGCGGCGAGATCACCAACCTCGACCGATCGCGCGTGCTGCGGATCGCATTCGACGGTGAGCATCCCGAGGCACCGGGTCTTGTCGCATGGACACGGCGACGCTCGGTCTGGGTGCATGTCGATGTCGATGTGATCGATCCCCGCGAGTTCCCGGCAGTCGCGTTCGCAGCGGTCGGCGGTCCGTCAATGAAGGATTTCGCGTTCGTCCTGCGTCAGGTCTTCGCGGTCGCGGACGTGCGCGGCATAACGATCTGCGGTTACGACGCGCGCGCCGATCGCGAGCACGCGCTCGCGGCCCCGCTCGCCGAGCTCCTCATCAACGCGATCGGGAAGATTCCGGTCCGGGCGTAAGAGTCGCGGCCGGGAGGGGCCGCCGCATGCGGCCCCCTCGGCCAGCTGCTAGTTCTCGAATGCCAGGATGATCTCCGGCAGCTCCCTGGTCACCCCGTCTGGGTTGGTCCAGGTGTCGATCGTCGAGTCGGTGTAGATGATCGCGGCCTTGCCGGAGATCGGATCCTCGGCCACCTCGAAGAGATCGAGCAACTCCCGGTTGGTATTGTTCGGACAGGCCGAACCCTGCATGCAGATCGGCCCGACGCGGTTGGGCGTGTTGCTCACGAGCTTCACGCTCCAGCTGCCGTTCGTGAGCTGCGAGTCGTACACGTTCCAGACCGCGTCGCTCACGTCGGTCGACGCCGCGGTGGACCCGTAGTACACGAGGTCAACCTTGCCGTTGCGTGCGGCCAGCCACGGCATGACGGTCGTGGCGACGGTCGACACCTTCAGCGCCGACGACCAGGTAACCCCTCCATCAGTCGAAGATGAAACGAACATCCCGTGCGTATCGGTCCACGCCGTGTACAGCGCGTGGCTGATCGGATCGACGGCGAGCGAGGGCCAGAAGTTGTTGAGACGGGTGAACGGGGCGGTGTGAAAGACGAGCGTCGACGTCCAGTGCTTGCCGCCGTCCAGCGAACGCGAGACATAGATGTTGTTGTAATTCGCGCTCGAGCCCTTCGTCTGCGGCTCGCCGGCGGCGTAGGACTCGTAGAGCGCGCCCGTCGACGGATCGGCGACGATCGGGCCGATGGAGTTGTTGAAGGTCGCGTCGCCGGTCGCGGCACCCTGCCCGGGGATCGGTGAGCCGACGTTCGCCCACGTGAGGCCGTCATCCGTCGAGCGCTTGACCCGGATGAGGGTGCTGTTGGTGGAGTCGTGATACGCCACCCACGCGTTCGTGCCCGAAGAGGTGATCCACTCGCGGTCGGCGCCGGCGGTGTCGAGGAAGATATGCGTGCATCCGCTCGCTCCCGTCGCCCCTACGGGGCACCGGGTGACGTTCACCCCGAGCTGGAATGAGTTGAAGTTCGGATTGACGATGAGATCGAGGTCGGCGAGCAGAAGCGTCCCCGCCGCCGTTATCTCGACATCGGCGTCCTCGTCACCGAGCGTCGTTCGCCCCCTCCCGACGTTCTGAAGGTCGGTATCCATCGCTCCGAAGTACGTGGGGGTCGAACCGAACGTGCCCTTCCAGAGATTCACCTGGAATGGAAGCCACGCGAGGCCGTCGACCGCCATGGTGCCGTCCGGGCCGAATGCGATCGCTGGCTCGCTGTCGCCGGTCGAATTTGCGTGGGGCGCGGTCGTGTAACCCGGTGGCAGTTGGAATGTGGCGATCAACAAGGTGTTCGAGAAGGCGAAGCTTCCCTTCGCCCGCGCCGGGCGCCGTCGCCAAGACCGCGAGTGCCGTGATGAGCGCAGCTACCGTGACCTTCAATCTCATATAGGTGCTCCTTTTCCTCCCTGTGGTGCCGGTCGACTATACGATCGAGGTCCGGTTCCGAGATGCGGTCCTTATCTAGGCCTCGCGATCTAGACGCGCGGCGATCTCGCGACGGTGCTCCCACTCGTGCTCGAGCATGCGGCGGATCACGCGATGCGCGGAGTATGTCGACTGGCCACTCGTCCGCACATTCCGACGCTCCGCCGGTGTGAGTGCCTTGAGGCGATCGATGGCGGGGGCGCGGGCCTCTTGCAACGCGACGCGCAGGTCGAGGTCACCGCGTTCCGCGGCGTTCGTCGGCTCCCCCATCGCCTTCAACGGGCCGACGAGCCCGTAGACGTAGCTCTTGTCCGCCCCGAGGACGTGCAGAAGGATGTCGCGCAACGACCGGCCCGCCGCCGGCTTCGCGCGCAGCCCCTTGTCGTCGATCCCCTTCACGAGTGCGAGCAGGTCCGCGCGCGACCACGCGAGCCATTTCACGTACCGCGCGAGCGCGGCCGGCGGCAGGGGCTTGACGTCCTGCGGCCATAGCGCCTGACCCGAGAACAAGCCTTCGGTGTTGTGTTCGGCGAGACGCGTCTCGATCTTCTCGTTGGGATCGACTGCCTCACCGTGGCGATGGAGGTAGCGCAGGTAGGAACGGATGGCGTCAGGAGCTGCGGCGAGCGCCTCGTCGGTGGTATCCGCCTGAACCACGCAACCGAGCAGGTCGAGCACGTGGACGAGAGTTTTCTTGCGCTGCGGCCCGGACTCGGCGTAGAGCGCATACACCCGCGGACTTTAGAGGCTGCGCGGCTCAGGGGACGCCGAGGATGTGCCCCAGCTCCTGCTGTACGACGCTGTTGAGGGTCGTCGTGGTCCAGCCGCCACCGCCGCCGTCGCGATCGATATAGATCGTCTGCCCGATGGTGAGCGCGATCTCGTTGCCGGGCAGGTCGGCGATGGCGATGCGGACGTAATTCAGAGACGACAGCGGGATACCGAGCCGCGCGGCCCAGTAGCTCTTCGCCGCGGTCAGCGCGCTCGCGAGCATCGTCTCGGTCGCGGCCGGCTGGAGCGAGCTCACCGCGCCGCTGAGGACGTTGCCCGGCGCCGCGAAGACCGGATCGTTCGTGCGTACGCGGACGTTATCGAACGAGGACGTCCCACCCTTCGTGAAGAGTCCGAGCGAGCCGTCCGCGACCGGCGCGTTGTATCCCCACGATGTCACGTACGTGCCGTTCAGCGTGACCGCCACGGACGTGCCCTTCAGCGTGAGCAACAGCGTGTAGTCCGTCGTCGCGAGGAGCGTCTTCGCGACCGTCTGCTCGACGACGAAGCCGCGTAACCGGTCCTGGTGTCCGACGACGATCCGCTGGCCGGCGACGTCGATCGCGACGAACTTGTAGTCGTTCGCGGAATACTGGTCGAACACCAGGCCGGCCATCTGCGCGGTCTTCGCCTGGGTCGAGAGCTCGATGTACGACTCCGGCTGCAGCGGTCTCACCCCGAGGTCGATGCCCTTTGTCGCCGCGGCGGTACCCGTCGAGGTGCCGCTGTAGCGCTGGTCGGCGGACGTCGGCGCCCAGGTGCCGGTCGTCGTGCCGGTGAAGAGGTTCGCGACACCATCGTTGAAGTCCTCGGTCGTGTCGAGCGTGATCTGCGGCGGGAGGACCTGGATCGCAACGTTGTCGATCGTGCCGCGCGACTGGTCGGACCCGAAGCCGAGCAGGCCCTTATTGAGGCCCTGCGCCTCGCCATTGACCATGCGCGGTCCGTACAGGTACGAGAACGACTTGTTGCCGGCGTTCACGATGACATTCGTGCCGTTGACCTGGATGAGGATGTCGTAGGCGGCGTCCGCCCTCGCGATGAACGGCGCGAACGCGTCCTGGACCCAGCCCGTGCCGGTGCGATGGCCAACGGCGAGCTTGTTCGTCGACAGGTCGATACCCGCGAACTTGAAGTCCGTCGGAGACCAGTAGTCGAAGATGACGTACGAGTTCGCCTTGTAGCCGGCGGTCGGCTTCACGATCGAGATGGCCGCCGCGATCTCGTAGTAGATCGGCAGGTACACGTCGGCGTAGAACACCGCAGCGGCGTCGCCGCTCGTGCTCGTCGCCGAGATGCCCAGCGTGCCGTTCGTGACCGTGAACGAGCCGCTGTCGACCGCGAAGCCCTGCATCGTGCCG
>DASWCR010000226.1:0-5433 GCA_036389995.1 Candidatus Limnocylindria bacterium
GGCGGACGGAGGGTTGCTTTGATTTGCACGGCGACTTCCGTCTGTGCGAGGAGATAGCCGAGGGAGAGATCAGCGCGCGGCTGATACGCCTGTGGGCCCTCGGGGAGGACATCCCACGCCTCGAGATGACCCTTACGCGCCGATGGCATCCAGCGGACCTGCCAGAAACCGTAGAGCATCGTCTCCCCGGCATTGATCCGCGCCTTCTCACGATTCATGTAGTCGATAACCCATGCGAGAAAGCGAGCAGACTCTCTGACTAACTTCGCGTCGCTGACTTCCACCTCGAGCTCAGGGTGTGCCCAAGCCGCCCGAAGACCGACCGTTCGGCAGCGCAAGCCTTCAGTGACATACCGGACGGTGCCACCGCCTCGACGACGACCGAGAAGAATGTGGACGAAGAAATGCTCGAGATCGTGGCGAAGCCCCATCCGCTACTCGGCGTACGCCTTCTGCAATCGCTCCGCGACCTGTTGAAGCCAGCGGAGCTCGATAAGCCCTGCGCGGCACACGACCATCCCGCGGGTGAACGCGAGCCACGGCTTGAGAGTCCCGCCGAGGAGTCCGAGCCACGTCGAGCTCGTCGCGTCGACCTTCGGTCCGGGTCCTTTGATGTCGGACAACTCCGCGTGCAGCTCACCCGCTCCAGCCTTGAACTCGATCGCGCGGCCGATGTCGGTGAAACGGAGGAGCGCGCGACCGGCCTTCACGTCCTTCAATGATTCGCGAACGCTGTCCGTCCCGCTCGCCGCGGTGAGGATACGCAGCACGAGGTCGGCGTCATCGTTCCCGGATCCATCCGTCTTGGCTCGCGCCTTCGCCTCTTCGAGCGCCGCGGAGAGCTCTTCCTTTGTCACGTCAGGCGAGCTTCAGATCGCTGCGCGCCGCGACAGGGATCTCGGTCCCGCGATGCCGCAGCACGAAGAACGCGGCCGCACCGATCATCGCGCCGTTGTCCGTGCAGAGGCCCGGCCGCGGCACGCGGAGCGGATGGCCGATGCGCCGCACGATCGCTTCGCGGAGCGCGATGTTCGCGGCGACGCCGCCGCCGAGGAGGACGGTTTCGACGGCATGCTCGGCCGCGGCGCGCGCTGTCTTCTCGGCGAGCATCTCGGTGATCGCCTTCTGGAACGAAGCGGCGACGTCGGCCACCGGAATGTCGCCTTTCTTCTCGAGGTCGCGCACAAGTCGCAGCACCGCTGTCTTCAGGCCGCTGAACGAGAAGTCGAACCGATCCGCGGGGAGCGCGCGCGGTAGAGGGAACGCGTTCGGGTTCCCCTCCTTCGCGATGCGCTCGATCGCCGGCCCGCCTGGAAAGCCGAGGTGGAGAAGGCGCGCGACCTTGTCGAACGCCTCGCCCGCCGCATCGTCGATCGTGCGCCCGAGCGGTCGGAAACGCCGATGGGCCTCCATGAGCACGAGATCGCTGTGCGCCCCGCTCACGACGAGCACGACCGCGGGGAGCTCGGGCTCCGGCGGCACTTCGTGCCCAGGGGCCCCTGCCCCTGTGTCCTCGGTCTCGTACAGCCAGTTCGCGTACACGTGCCCCTCGAGATGATTCACGCCGACGAAAGGCAGGCCCGACGCGAGCGCGAGCCCTCGCGCGTAGTTCGCGCCGACGAGGAGGCAACCGATGAGACCGGGTCCGACCGTCGCGGCGACCGCGTCGATCTCGGAGAGCTGCCGGCCTGCGTCGCGCAACGCTTTCTCGGTGATGACGTCGAGCGTGCGGAGGTGCTCCCGCGCCGCGACCTCAGGGACGATGCCGCCGGTGTCCTGGTGGACGAGCTGCGACGCGACGATGTTCGAACGGATCCGCCGGCCGTCCTCGACGATCGCGACGCCGGTCTCATCGCACGACGTCTCGATCGCGAGGATCCTCAACCCGTCTCCTGCAGCTCTGCCTTGAGCTTCGCGAGGCGCTCGCGGACGGGCCGCTCACGGAGCCGCTCCGTCCACATGATCAGCGCGTCCTCGTTGTTGTCCGAGTAGTAGCGGCGGCGCACGCCCGCGCGCCGGAACCCGTACTTCTCGTAGAGCTTCTGCGCCGCAAGATTCGACGCGCGCACCTCGAGCGTCAGCCACTCGGCGTTCAGCGCCGCCGCCAGCTCGAAGACGCGCACGAGGAGCCGCTCGCCGATCCGCTGACGGCGGTTATCGGGGTGAACAGCGAACGTCGTGATGTGCGCCTCGTCGACCATGAGCCAGAGCCCGGCGTAGCCGACGATGCGGCCGCCCTCGCGCGCGACGAGGTAGCGCGCGTTCTTGTTCTGCGTGAGCTCGTGGCGGAACGCGTTCGCCGGCCACGGGACCGGGAACGAGGCGCGCTCCACCTCTTGCACCCCGTCGATGTCGTCGGGGGTCATGTCCTCGATGACGATCGGAAATGTGGCGACCATGCCTCTTGAAACTAGTGCATCCCGGCGCAGCCGGGTGCAGCAGGACGGTCACACGGAGCAAGCGACGCGTGACCACCATCAGGCGCGCTTGGGGAGGCCGAGCGCGCGCTCGTCCGACGGAGGCGCCGCGAAAGGCTGCTCGAAGGACCCGCGGATGGACGGCTGCCGCACGTAGAGAGGCTCGATCTCGTTGATCTTCACCTGCGTGCGCGTCTCGAGCTCGCGCCAGCCGAGCTCGGCGAGGTAGCCGGCCCGGCGCACGCGCGACGCCGGCGACGCGAAGAGCGCCTTCGGGCCGAGCAGGTCACGCAGCGCCGCCTCGGTCTCGGCGTCGATCTCGCCGACGAACAGCGTGTGCGTGCCGATCTGCCTGCAGATCTCGTCGAGCGTCGCGACGAGGAACGGCGAACGGCGCATCCACTTGCGGTTCCGCTCCTGGTAGAAGGCGGCGTAGAAGGTGTCGCGGCCCGCGCGCAGCAATGGACACGTGCGCTGCTTCGAGGGCGCGTGCGGATACGCGAGCACGTCGAGCGTCGAGATGCCAACGAGCGCGGCGCCGTTGCCGCGCGCGATGCCCTGTCCCGCCGCGATCGCCACACGCAGGCCGGTGAACGATCCGGGCCCGACCGCGACGGCGACGCGATCGACCGACGAGAGAGCGGTCCGGGTCGAAAGAAGCGCGCGCTCGATCGCCGGGAAGAGCTCGTCGCCCTGCCGCCGCTGCGCGTGCCACGTCTCCTCCGCGAGGACGTCGCGGCCGTCGAAGAGCGCGACCGACGCCCAGTCGGTCGACGTGTCAAGCGCTAATAACACTCGCCCGCAGCTCCTCGACGAACTCGGCGGAACGCGTCCCGGTCGCGGCGACGACGATGCGGCGCTTGGTGTCCGCGATGTGCTCGAGCCTCACCTCGAGGCGATCGTCGGGCAGCAGCGGCCCGGCGCGGTCGGGCCATTCGATCACGGTGACTCCGCCGGCGTCCAGAGACTCTTCCCAGCCGGTGTTGGCGAGATCGACGCCCTCGAGGCGGTAGAGGTCGATGTGAAAGAACGGCAGCCGGCCGCCGCCGTGCTCGCGCATGATGATGAAGGTCGGGCTCGAGATGTCCGCCGGGTCGATCCCGAGGCCGATCGCGACACCGCGCGCGAGGACGGTCTTTCCGGTCCCGAGCTCACCGGACAGGGCGAAGACGTCGTTCGGCCGCGCCGCGCGCCCGAGGCGCTCGCCGAGCCGTTCGGTGTGCAGAGAGGAGTGGCTCACCAGATCGACCGAAGCCACTTCCTTTTTTCGATCAGCCACTGGGGACTTCGCGTTGGAATTTGCGCCGTTCGAGGAAGAGCCGGAGGTTGATGCCGAGATACGACCCGAAGACGGCGGCGAAGATCGCGAACCACCACTCCTGCGGCACCGCGCAGACCGGCGCGATGCCGACGCCGCAACCGAGTGTGCCGAGAAGCGGTATGAAGGCGAGCGCGCCAATGAACCTGCGGCGCCGTCGAAGCGAAAGCTGGTCCGCCTCGAACGCTTCGCGGCGCTTTTCGTCGGAGCGCTTTTCGCGCTTCTCGGGCTTCGCCGGACGATGGTCGGCCTCACCGCGCCGTTCGCGGCGCCTTCTCCGTCTTGCCACGAGTGGAGGCTAGCGCTCGGCGGGGCCCCGCCCGGTCAGGGGCCCCTACCCCTGGGGCTGCGGTCGCTCGCGCTCGGGGTGAGCTCTTCGTCGCTCTGCGCCGGCTCCTCGTGCTCGGTCTCGCTCTCGTCGTAAGCATCCGCGCGGTCCACCGGCGGGGTGGCCACGGGACGGTCATCGGTCAACGCGACATCGGGCGACGGCGTCTCGGCCCGACCGATGTTCGCGGTGCTGAACACGAAGAGTCGCGCCGACACCGTATGGATCGCCGCGCGCGCGCCGGCGAGTGCGGCGAAAGGCTCAAATACGGCACGCGGCAGGGCTCCCGACCCGAAGCCCATCAGGCAGAGAACGGTCGGCCGGTCGCCGCGGCTCGGCGACCCTGCCGCGGTCACCGCGTCGCCATAGACGACACGGAGACCCGCGGGCGGGACGCCGCCCGCCACAAGTCCAGCGACGCCGCACGCGTGTGCGCGCGTGATGACCTCCGCCGAGACCCGCCCGCCGCCGACGATGATGCGGCCGCCGAGGCGCACGTCGATACGACTCGGGGCGAGGTCCACGTCCGGTCCGTCAACGCCGAGCGTGAGCTCGCCGATGGCGTCGGGCCCAAACGCGGCGGCACCTTGAAGGCACCACGCCTCGCCTTCGACCTCCACGACCGCGTCGTCTGACCGCGCGACGACGCCGTCGAGAGTCGCGCGCACCGTCCAACGATCGACGATGGGGGCGATGTAGAGGTCGCCCTCGACCGTGACATGCAACAGGCGTCCGTCGATCGGCGCCGTGACGCTGCGCGCGAAGCGGCGCCCGACGCGTGCGAGCACCGCTCCGGCCACCACGTCGCTGCCGACACGGACCCGCAGCTCACGATCGAAATCGGCAGGCGAAAGGCCGAGACGGCGCGCGCCGGGTACGCGCAGGGCGACGGCGAGGGTGGCGCCTGCGGCGATGATGTCGCCGGCCCGCACGAGCTCGCCGACCTGCGCACGCTTGGTGACCCCGATGGGGAGCGAGTGATCGGCGCTCCAGCGCTCGCGACGCCACGTCATGTCGGGGCCGTGTTCTCGGAGATCGCCTGCAGCGCGGCGTGCCATCGCGTCACGGCTGGGATGCGCTCGGCGTCCCGCTCGGGAAGCGAGAGCGGTCGGCCACGCGCATCAATGAGCACGCCGAGCTCGCCCGACCGTCCGTGACCTCGCACGCCCGCGCCATTCACCGCGACCTCCACGTCGGCCCCCATCGGCACGAGACCGAACGAGCCAGGAGCCACCTGTGCCACGTTTCGGCCGGACGCGCGAACGATCCGGATCTTCGCAGACCGGCGAGTCACCACCGAAACCACCATGCCGATGCGCTCGGCGCGTCCCTCGTCGGGCTCGCGGTAGACCGTCGACACCGCATTCGGC
>DASWCR010000227.1:0-6112 GCA_036389995.1 Candidatus Limnocylindria bacterium
CGGGCGAGATCGTCGACCAGATCCGGCACTGGCAGCGCGAACTCGCTGAGCGTGATGAGCGTGTATCGCACGTCGTCTACATGGGGATGGGGGAGCCATTCAACAACTACGACGCGACGCTCGCGTCGGTGCGGTCGCTCATCGACCCCGAGGAATTCGGCATCAGCCCGCGGCGTTTGACGATCTCAACCTGTGGCGTCGTTCCGGGGATCGACGCGCTCGGCGAGGAAGGACTGCCGATCAACCTCGCGGTCTCGCTGCACGCGCCGGACGATCCGACGCGTGCGCGCATCATGCCGATCAATCGAAAGTGGGGCGTCGAGGAAGTCCTGGCGGCGGCGGCGCGCTACGTCAAGCGCACGAAGCGCCGCGTCACGTTCGAGTACGTCCTTCTCGCGGGCGTGAACGATTCGGTGGAGACGGCGCGCGCGCTTGCGTCGCTGATCACGCGCCACGGTCCGACGAAGGACGCGCACGTGAATCTCATCCCGTATAACCCTGGCGCCGGCGGCTTCAAGCGGCCGTCCGTCGACCGGATGGAGGCCTTCACGAAGGTCTTACAAGAGCAGGGCATCGCCGCGACGCTGCGGATCAGCAAAGGGCAGGACATCGCCGCGGGGTGCGGTCAGCTGAAAGTGGCGGAAGGAAAAGCCGCGTTGTCTCCGAACTGATAGCGGTGGGCTGAAAGCCAGGCGATAGCGTTCCGCGGATGTCCTCTGACGTGGCGAGGCGCGGGCTAACTTCGCAGATGGCCGCGATCTTTTTCGTGACGGCCGCCGCGCTTCTCTTCCAGGTCGCGCAGACCCGCCTCTTCAGCGCGGCGTTTGGTTACCACCTGACCTATCTCGTCATCAGCGTCTCGCTGCTGGGCGTCGGATGGGGCGCGACTCTCTCCGCTGTCTTCGACGCGCGGCCGCGACGACCTTCGCTCGGCCGGCTCGCGGTCGCGGCCGCCGCGAGCATCATCCTCGCGCTTCTCGTCGAGACGCACGTCGATCCGATGTCGAATCTCGGCCTCGCCGTCGGCGCGGCGTATCTTCTCGGCTTCCCGCCGTTCGCCTTCGCCAGCTGGATCGTCGTTCGCAGCCTGCGCGAGCGCTCGGCGCAGGCCGGGAAGCTGTACGCCGCCGATCTCGCAGGCGCCAGCAGCGGGAGCATCCTCGCGCTCGTCATGCTTCCCATGCTCGGCGCGCCCGGCCTCTATGGCCTCGCCGCCACCCTCGCGGCGGTCAGCGCCACGCTGTCACTCCGCGGCCGGACACGCGTCCTACCGGTCGTGACGTGCGTCGTGCTGACCGGTGTGCTCGCGGGCTGGGGCGACATTGTCGCTCCGCCGCAGGCTGGTCCCGAAAAGAGCGCGGTGTACGCGCCAGGCATCGACCACCTCGCGACGAGATGGGATCCGTCCTCGCGAGTCGACGTCGTCCAGTACCAGGGTCAACCGATCGGCTACCAGTACCTCCACTTCGTCGACCCGGCCTACACCGGGCCGCGGCCCGACGCACATCTCATGTCGCTGGATCTCTCGGCGGCCACGCCGATCCTCGACGGCCGTGGCGACATGAGCGTGCTTCGCCAAACGATCATCGCCGCCCCGTACGAGCTCGTCGCGGACCCTTCGGTGCTCGTGATCGGACCCGGTGGAGGGGTCGATATCCAGAACGCGCTGGTCCACGGAGCCCGTTCGGTCGATGCGGTCGAGGTGAACCGCGCGGTCGTTGCATTCATGCGCGGAGAGTTCGCCGACTACAGCGGCGATCTGTACACGGCCCCACGTGTTCGCGTCGTCGAGGACGAGGCCCGCAGCTACATCCGCCGCTCGAGCGATCGCTACGACCTGATCGCGATGACGGTCGTCGATAGCTGGGCCGCGCTCGCGAGCGGTTCCTATGCGCTCACCGAAAGCTACCTCTACACGTCCGAGGCGTTCCAGGATTATCTCGGTCACCTGAGCCCCGGCGGGGTCCTCGCGGTCGGCCGCTGGTACAGAGATCCACCCGTCGAGATGCTTCACACCGCGCAGCTCGCGGCGACCGCGCTCCGCTCCGAGGGCGTCTCGAACGTTGCGGACCGCATGGTGGTCCTTCGGTACCTGAACTTCGGTCTGCTCATCGTCCAGCCGGCGCCGTTCGACGCGGCCTCCATCGCGAAGATCCGCGCCTTCGCGAACGCGCACCACTTCGCGATCGAATACGACCCGCTCGCGCCGGCGGGGCCATTCCTTGCCGCCGCGCTCGACGATCGCGGTGTCCCGGCGACCGACGACCGCCCCTTCTTCTTCGCGGCCGACCTCGGAGACAACCGCGTCCCGGCCGCGTACGCGATCCTCTTCGTCGCCCTCGTCCCGGCCGTTCTCCTGTCGTACCTGCTGCTCATCCGACCGCTCCGCCGCGCGATCGGCCCGGTGCTCGGGTCGGGAGTCGGCATCGCCACGACGCTCCGTTCGCTCGCCGTGGGTCTCGGTTTCATCGGCGCGGAGATCGTGCTGCTCCAGCGTCTCACGCTGTATCTCGGCCAGCCGGCCTTCGCGCTGTCCCTTGGCCTCGCCGCCCTGTTGATCGGCGCCGCCATCGGCTCGAGCCTCTCGGCGCGGCTGCGGCAGGATCCCGATCAAGCCTCGGCGATCTGCGCCGTCGCCGTTCCGGTCTTACTGATCCTTCTGACGTGGGTCGCATCGATCACCCTCGCGTGGCCACTCGTGGGACGTGGTGCAGTGGCGGTGCTGGCGTCCGCCGGCCTCGGCATCCCGCTTGGGGCCGTCTTCCCGAAGATCGTCGCGCAGGCAGGCGCGGCCGATCCGCGCTTGGTGAGCTGGGCCTGGGCGATCAACGGCGCCGCATCGGTCATAGGTTCGATCCTCGCGGTGGCGTTGACGATCAACGTCGGATTCACGACCGTCGGCGTCGTTGCGGCGGCCTGCTACCTCGTGCCGGTCATCGCCGGGCGCGCGCAACGGCTACGTCCCAGCGAGCAAGGAATAAGCGAGAGATCGCCGGTCGCGACCTCATAAGCGCCCGACGTCAGTGGCCAGCGCGCCGCCGATTAGGCGCTCGGCCTAATGCATCACCGGATCGGCGGCGGCAAAGTCCGAAGCGGCGCGCAAGCCCGGGACCGGAGAGAAGACCACCAACAGGATCGAGAGCGCCATTCCCGCCCATCCGACGGCGATCGCGCCGCGCACACCGATCTGCTCCGCGACGAACGCGGCGAGGAGAGCGCCGAGCGGGTAGCCGAGTCCATGCGCGACGACGTCGAGGGTCCCGTTCACGCGCCCGAGGACGCGGTCCGGAATGACGCCCTGGATGAGCGACCGCTCGGCGACGCCCCCGATCGTCTGCAGGCCGTCCCCGATGAGCTGCGGGAGGAAGACCATGAGCGTCGCCACCGCGACCGGTCCCTGGGCCAGCGGTGTGAGGACGCCGAGCATCGAGGCGGCGATGGCCGTGCCAACGAGCGCGCGGCCGATACCCACCGCGTTCACGACACGCGACGCGAAGAGCGACCCGACGAGGGACCCGACGCCTCCGGCCGAGATGACGATGCCCAGGAGGAATGGATCGAGGTGCAGCTCGCGTAGGAGGTAGATCGAGTAGAGCACGCCGTAGAACGCGCCGAAGACGTGGTCGGGCACCGAGCGGGCGGCCAGCGGGAAGACGATCGCGTGATGGCGCACGATGCGCAGTCCCTCGACGATCTCGTGCGCGATTCGCGTCGTCGTCTCGCGCGGAGGTCGCGGTGGCTCAGGCGCGCGAATCATCAACAGGGTCACCGCCGAGACGACGAACGACACGGCGTCGACGAGGATCGCGAACGGCGCGCTCACGATCTGCACGAGCGCTCCCGCGAAGCCGGGGCCGCCGATCTCCGCGATCGCCGAGCTTGTCGCGAGCCTGCTGTTGCCTTCGACGAGACGATCGCGACCGATAAGCGTCGGCACGTACGCGGGGTACGCGGCGTCGAAGAGCGCACCGAGGCACGCCTCGAGGAACATGACGACGTAGAGCTGCTCCATCCGCAGCGCGCCGAGCGCGTACGCGACGGGGATCGACAGCAGCAACACAGCGCGGATGAGGTCATCCCAGATGAGCAGCGGACGCCGCCGCAGGCGGTCGACCCAAGCACCTGCGATGAGGCCGACCAGCAGCACGCCCAAGCTCGTCACGATCACCAGCACCGCCAGCTCCCACGGGCCGGCGCCTAGGACCAGTAGCGCGACGAGCGGCACGGCGGTTCGGGTGACGACCGTGCCCAGCTCGGACACGGTCTGACCGACCCAGAGCTTCCGGAAATCCTCGTGCTGCCAAAGGGATCGCGTTGACACGATGGGGGAGCGTACCGTCGCGCCGACGGGCCGTTCTAGCGGCGCGCGCGCTCCTTTTTCTTCGCCATCCGCGCGTCCTTCGTCTGATTGCGGCGGCAGCGCGTGCACACCAAGAGCTTGGCGCCGTCGATGACCGCGGGATGAAGGTTCGCGTCGAACCGACGGTGCGTGTGCACCTTCGAGTGGCTCACGTTGTATCCATAGGCGGCGGTCTTGCCGCAGATCGCGCAGGCGCGTGGCATCGCAGGTGGACTCCTTCAGGGGAAGTGAACTCAAATGTTACAGTCGCGGCCATCGTTAGGCAATTCGATGGCGCTGCGCTCCTGCGCGCGCTTGAGGCCGCGACGGCGCGTCTTGAGGCGGGTGCGGACGAGGTGAACGCGCTCAACGTCTATCCCGTTCCGGACGGCGACACAGGGACGAACATGCTTCACACCATGCGCGCCGCTGTGAAACGCGCGCGCGATGCGGAGCCCACGATCGATAAGGTGAGCGCGGCCGCGGCCTACGGTGCGCTCATGGGCGCGCGCGGAAACAGCGGCGTGATCCTTTCGCAGGTCATCCGCGGTCTGAAAGAAGCGTTCGCCGGCAAGGAGACCGCCGGCGTCGCCGATGTGCGGCGAGCGGCCGAGTTGGCACGCAAGTACGCGTACGAGGCGGTGAGCGCGCCGGCGCCGGGCACGATCCTCAGCCTCACGGCATCGTTTGAGAAGTCCGCGGCGGCCGAGGCCGACGATGTCGTCGACATGTTCGGGCGCATCGCGACCGACGCGCATACCGCCGTGAAGCGCACGCGCGACGAGAACCCCACCAATCGCGCGGCTGGCGTCGTCGATGCCGGCGCGCGCGGCCTGCAGCTCATCCTCGAGGGCGTCCTATCGAGCTTCACTGGCAAGGAAATCCCGCTCGAGCCCATGGCGCCGGCCCAGCGTCCGGCTGGCCAGTCTTCGCTGTCCGAGGCGCCGTCGTGGGAGGGCGCATACGACGTTCAATTCCTGGTGGAACGCCCCTCGCGCCCGGTCGCCGCGGTGCGCGAGGAGATGCTCAAGTTCGGAGCGGACTGCGTGCTCGTGGTCGGCGACGAGCAGCTCCTCAAGGTCCACGTCCACACGCTCGAGCCGGACCAGATCGTTCGCATCGGGCTCACGGCGGGTCGCATCGCCGATGTGGTCGTCGAGGATCTCGACGCGATGACCGCCGAGCACGAGCGCGCGACCGGCATCGTCGTGGCTTCGGCGCCGCGGGCGCCGGCCGCGGCGGTGGGCGTCGTCGCGGTGGTACCCGGTGAAGGCTTCGCCGCGGTGGCGCGATCGCTCGGGGCGTCGCCGCTCCGCGGCGGTCCGACGATGAACCCCTCGACCGAGGAGCTCCTCGCCGCGATCACGGCCGCGAACGCGCAGGCCGTGGTCATCCTGCCGAATGACAAGAACGTGATCCTCGCCGCGCACCAGGCCGCGAAGGTCTCGAGCATCCCGGTCCACGTCGTGCCGACGCGCAACGTCGCGCAGGGCATGGCCGCGCTGGTCGCGTTCGATCCGGCGAAGGATCTCGCCGACAATGCGAAGGCGATGGGCGAGGTCGCGGAACGTGCGCACGGCATCGAGGTCACGCGCGCCGTGCGCGATGCGACGATCGACGGTGAGCGCGTAAAGAAGGGCGAGGCCATGGCACTGCTCGACGGCCGAGTCGTCGCGCACGGCGAGGACGAGGAGACCGTTCTCTGCGATGCTGCGAAGCGGTTGACGGATTCCGAGATCTTCACGCTGTACGGCGGCGCGGACGTCGACGACG
>DASWCR010000228.1:0-39422 GCA_036389995.1 Candidatus Limnocylindria bacterium
CGAAGCGACGCGATCGTGAGGTCGACGAAGGGCGCGGAGACCAGCGCGCCGAGGATCTGCACCTTCAGACCGCCCTCGAGCCGTGGCGCGACAAGCAGGAGCGCGGACGCGAACTGACTCGACTCGTTTCCGGCAATCACGATCTGGCCGCCGCGGATCGGCCCGACGATCGTCACCGGCAGGCGATCCCCCGTGATAGTGGCGCCGAGCCTGCGCAGGGCGTCGAGCAGCGGCGCGATCGGACGCTCACGCAGGCGCGACGAGCCGGTGATCGTGACGTAGCCGCTACCCAGGGCGGCGAGCGCGGCACCGAACCGCGCGACCGTACCCGCGTCCCGGGCATCGACGGCCCCACCCGCACGATGAGGACCGACGCCCGTCCCTTGAATGACGAGCTCACCGTCGTCCCGCTCCACGCGGTAGTCGAGCGCGATCAGGGCCTCGGTCATCGCGCGGACGTCGTCGCCCGGGTCGAGCGGTCCGAGCTGGAGGCGCGAGCGACCGTCGGCGATCGCCGACATCACGATCTCCCGATTCGCAACGCTCTTCGACGCCGGCACCCGGGCGCGTTTATCCACGAGCGGCCGGCGGATGGGCGTGATCGGACGGAGGTCGTCCATCGGGATGCGAGGATTATCACCGCGATGCGGTACACAAGCGCGGAGCGCATGGCGCAGGGCGGCCTGGTCGCATTCGCGCTCGTCTTCGCGCTGGTCGTGTTCACGGTCCTCTTCCGCGGAGGCGACGCCGGACCTGGAGCGAGCCCGACACCGACGGCGACGATCGTCTCGCGGGCGCCCGACGTGACGATCAGCCAGGCCACCTGCTGCACGCAGACCGCGCGAGCGCTCTTGGCGACGTGGGAGTCCAGCGCGCACATCAACGCGGCGAACGGCACGCTGACACCGGATCCTGGTTTCGATTGCAGCGCCAGCATCGACGCGAATGGCCTCAAGGGAACGTTCAGCTGCCGCGGCCTTCTCAAGGGCGCGACCGGCTACGTCGCCAATCTGCAGCTCACCACGGCGGTCGGCACCTTCCCCTTCGAGCACCGCTTCAAGACCATGGGCGATCGGTTGACCGACGTGAAGTGGTTCACCGAGTTCGAGGATCCGAAGGGCGAGCCGCTCTCGTGTGCCGCAGCCAGCTGCCGGATCATCCAGAACTACACGACCGGCAAGGATCCGCTCACCGCGCAGGCCATCCTCGATCTCGGCCGCCAGTTCAATAAGAGCAACGACCCCGGCCTCGATCCGGTCGCGATCGCCACGGTCCTGCAGCGCATGGACGCGGGCAATCACTACCACTACTACCGCTTCGACACGCGCGAGGACGCGACCGGCGCGGCGGTGTACTGGCTCGTGCGCAGCGGGAAGCCGGTCATCGTCATCAGCCTCGCCGGGCAGCACGGGCCCGTGCTCATGGGCTTTCAGGGGACGTTCGGCACCTACTACGACGATCCGAGCAACCGGATCACCGGCGTCATCGTCGAGGATCCCCAGCGCGGCGATCTGAATCCACTCACGCAGAATCACCGGCCCGACATATCCCGCGCCGCCGGGTTCCAGACGGGCCAGCTCATCGGCCTCGATGCGTGGTATGGCGAGGAATGGTGGCTGCGGTTCGCGTACCCCGCGACGATCAAGATGCCCGACGGCTCATCCCAGAACATCGAGCGCAATGACGGCGTGTACCCGACTCCACACTGGGAAAAGAAGTTCGTGATCCTGGTCGACGACGGCGATGCCGACAACCCGCCGGACCGCGAAGGGCGGGTGAGGTTTCGTTGAGCGAGGCTGGGATCGACTGCGTGTTCTGCCGTATCGCGGCCCACACCGCCCCAGCGACGATCCGATACGAAGACGCGTACCTCGTGGCGTTCGACGCGGAGCCGGCCGCGACGCCGCTGCACGTGCTCGTCGTGCCGCGCCAGCACATTCGGTCGGTGGCGGACCTCGCGGACACCGAGCTGGCCGGCCGGCTCGTCTTGGCAGCGTCTCGGATCGCGGCTGATGCCGGCGCCAAGAGCTTTCGCCTAGCGACGAACTCCGGCGCGCCTCTTCAGGACGTCTTCCACCTTCACTGGCATGTCATGGCCGGCGGCGAGATGGGGCATCCCGCGGGACTCGCGTTTTCGCGGCGGAAGGGGACGGGTCAGACTAGTCGATGATGGCGACGCGAAAAGTCCGTCGGAAGACCACACCAAGACCCGCTAGCGCGGGGCCGAGCAAGCCCGCGCGGAGAGGGCATCCTCTCGTTGACCAGCTCCGATTCACCCGCAGCGAGTGGTTGCGCGGGCTCAAAGGAGTGAGCGAGGCCGCCGGGGCGCGGCATTTCGGGCAGATGAACTCGATCGGTTGGATCGTCGGCCACCTCGCGTGGCAGGAGCAGCGCTATCTCCTGCACCGTCCCCAGGGGATCATGCTGCGCGAGGACATCCAGCGAGACTTCGCGTCGGGCGGCCCGATGAGCACCCCGTCGCTCGCCGAGATGCGGATGGCCTGGCGGAAGATCACGAAGGCCACCGATCCGTTCCTCGACCAGCTCACGACGCCGAAGCTCCTTGTCGATCTGCCGTTGAACGGAAAAAAGAGCGGCCAGACGCAAGGGTCCGCCATCCGCCGGCTGACGTACCACTACTGGTTCCACATCGGCGAGATCCTGGCGATCCGGCAGCAACTGGGGGAGAAAGGCCTCCCGGAGTACGTCGGGAGCATCGAGGCGAAAGCGCCGTACCGGCCGGAGCGAGACTAACGCGCTCCACGTAGGCTGACCGGCGGGACGTAGTCTCCGACGAGCTCGCGATGCCACCACGCGCCGGTCTCGCGGTGTTCGTTCGGCGTCGTGAACCGGTACAGGTAGAGGAGCGCGCGGACGAACCGCGGCGGCTGGCCGTCGAAAGGGTCGCGTCGGAGGAGGCGGAGCGTCGGACGATCCGACTCGAGCAGCTTCGCGAGGAATGGGACGAACCATTCGTGGTACATCGGTGAGGACATCGCCGCGAACCACATGAGCCAGTCGAGGCGCAGGTGGTACGGCGCGAACTGCGGCGGACGGCGCTTGATGTCTCCGGGCTTTCCCTTGAACTCGTACTCGCGCCACACCGTCTGCGGCGTGAGGACCGGCTCGGCGGTCCCCTCGATCACGACCTCGAATCGCTCCTTCGTGACCGAGCCGAACGCGCCGTATGTCCCGACGATGTGGAAGGGATCGAAGCTCGCGTTCATGATCTGCCGGCGCGAGAGCAGGTTGCGTGCGGGCCGGTAGCTGAGGAACACGATGAGCGCGGTCACCGCGAGCACCGTCCAGAGAGACCAGCCCGGCGTCTCCTGGGGCCCGTACGGCGCGAGCGGGAAGACGCGACTCAGCGCGGCGCTGTCGAACGCCGAGATCGCGAGCGCGATCGTGAGGAAGTTCAGCCAGGCGAAGTTTCCGGAGATCACGAGCCAGGACTGGGTGCCGACGATGATGATCCCGGCCACCGTTGCGATCGGCTGGGGGAAGAAGAGGAACCACGGCACGACCAGCTGAGCGAAGTGATTGCCGAGGACCTCGAACCGATGCAACCGTTTGGGCAGGTGATGGAAGTACCAGCTGAGCGGGTTTGGCATCGGCTGGGTCTCGTGGTGGTAGTAGAGGCACGTGAGGTCGCGCCAGCACCGGTCGCCGCGCATCTTGATCAGGCCCGCGCCGAACTCCACGCGGAAGAGAAGCCACCGCATCAGCACGATGAGGCTGAACTGCGGAGCGGTGGTCGCGCCGCCGAGGAAGATCGTGAGGAAACCGGTCTCGAGGAGGAGCGACTCCCACCCGAACGAATAGAAGGTCTGGCCGATGTTCACGATCGAGAGGTAGAAGACCCACAGCAGCGCGAACACGAGCATCGACGCGAACGGGATCGGGTAGTTCGGCCCATCCAGCCAGCCCGTGACCGCGACGACCGACAGAACGACGCCAGCCCAGGCGACGGTCATGAGCTTTCGGTCCGAATACCCGATGAGATGAAAGAGCGTCGGTGAGGCGCGGAAGGGGACCGCCCGGATGAACTCGGGTGCCGGGAGCAGGCCGCGCTCGCCGAGCAGCGGCCGGAACTGGTTGATGGTCACGAGGAACGCGACGAAGTAGATGACGCCGAGCACACGCTCGAAGACGAATCGCGTGAGCCAGTAGTCGGGTGCGGCGAGCCAATCCATGGCGCGGCTACGCTACGCGCGCCGTGGACCCGGCATGGAGCATCAAGCGCGCCCTCGCTGAAGCCGACGAGCTCGAGCTTGTGACGACCGGCCGCGTGAGTGGCCAGCCGCATACGGTGCGACTTCGATTCGCGTACGACGACGGCGTCGTCTGGCTGCGTACCGGCGAGCGACCTTCAGCACCGGACGCGAGCGGCATTCGCCACCGCACCGAGTCCGACCGCACTTCCGATTGGTTTCGCAACCTGGAACACGACCCAGAGGCCCGGGTCCGCATCGCGAATGCCGAGCTTCCGGCGCGATACGAGCGATCAGCCGACGCAGCCGCCGACCTGCGCCGAGCCGTGGAACTCCTTCGCGAAAAATACGGCGCCGAGTGGGTCGGCGACTGGTACCTCGACGCGGGCCGCATCCCCGTGAAATTGCGCCTGGGGGCCTGAGCAGGCTTTGGCGTAGGGTCGACAATGGTTGTGATGACCCGCCTTCATCTTGCAGTCAGGGGAGTCGCCGCACTCTCAGTCGCTCTCGGTGCATTCGGTATGGGCGCAAGCGCGCTGGCCGCGGACGCACCCGCGCCGGTACTCGTTGGCCATATTCAAGGCGAGATCAACCCGATCACCGCCCGGTATGTCGACCGGGTGGTCTCCGATGGAGAGGCCGACAACGCGGCCGCGGTCGTCTTCGTGATCGACACGCCCGGCGGACTCATCGACTCGACTTACCAGATCACGGCACGGTTCCTGGCGACGCGCATTCCGATCGTGACCTTCGTCGCACCGGCCGGCGCACGAGCCGCCTCTGCCGGGACGTTCATCACCATGGCCGGCCACGTCGCCGCGATGGCGCCGGCGACGAACATCGGCGCCGCCCACCCGGTCGACTCGAGTGGTGGCGATATTCAGGGGGATCTTCGGCTCAAGGCCGAGAACGACGCGGTCGCCCACATCGTGAATATCGCCAAGGTCCGCGGGCGGAACGAGACGTGGGCTGAGGACGCTGTCCGTAAGAGCGTGAGTGCACGCGTCGACGAGGCCTTGACCCTTCATGTCGTGGACCTCGAGGCGAGTGACGTGCCCGACCTTCTTGCAAAGATCGACGGCCGCACGGTGACGACGACCGCCGGCGCGGTGACTCTCGCGACGAAGAACGCGCCCGTCGCCGACGATGGGCTGAATCCGATCGAGACGTTCCTGCACTTCGTCGTGGATCCGCAGATCGCCGTACTGCTCTTTACTCTCGGCACGTACGGCCTCATCTTCGAGCTCTCGAACCCTGGCCTCATCTTCCCTGGGATCATCGGCGTGATCGCGATCATCCTCGCGCTCTTCTCGTTCGGCACTCTCGACGCGGACGGCGCAGGCATCGCCCTGATGGTGTTCGCGCTCCTTCTATTTGTCGCCGAGATCAAGGTGCAGGCGCATGGCCTGCTGACGGCCGGCGGTGTCGCGGCGCTTGTCATCGGGCTCATCGTCGTGTTCCCGCCATTCCGTCCGACCTTCCCGGGCGTACGCCAAAGCGTCGAACCGCTCCTCGTCGTCTTCGTCGTCGGCCTGACGGCGATCTTCTTCGGAGTTGCATTGCGTACCGCGCTGCGGCCGCTGCCCATCGCGAGCGGAGCTTCGTTGCTCCTCGGTGCGGTGGGGGTGGCGAAAACCGACGTCGCGCCGCGCGGGATCGCCCATGTGGCCGGCGAGGATTGGACTGTGGTGAGCGAAGGGGGAGACATCCCGAAGGGTGGCGCGGTGCGAGTGAAGCGTGTCGACAGCGTGCGGCTTATCGTCGAACCGGCGCGGGGCGCCGAAGGAAAGGGAGCGGCCTAAATGAATCTGAGTCTTATCGGTCTCGGCATCCTCATCGTCATTTTGATCCTCGCGCTCCGGGCGATCATTCACATCGTACCGGAGTACCAGCGTCTCATCGTCTTCCGGCTCGGAAGCTTTGAGAAAACGGCTGGCCCCGGCATCGTGCTGCTACTCCCGCCGCCGATCCAAAGCGTTGCCCAGACCGTCGATCTCCGGGAATTCGTGGTGGAGATCCCACAGCAGACCTGCATCACGAAAGACAACGCGCCGATTTCGATCGACTTCCTGATCTACCAGAAGGTCGTCGAGCCGAAGGACTCGTTCCTGAACATCCAGAACTTCCGTCAGGCCATCCAGGGCATCGCGACGACCACGCTCCGCGCCGTCGTCGGGAACATTCCGCTTGACGACGTGCTGGCTAAGCGCGAGCAGATCAACGAGGAGCTCCGGGTGAAGCTCGACGACATCACCCACCGCTGGGGCGTGAAGGTCACGAACGTCGAGATCAAGGAGCTCACGCCGCCGCGCGACGTGCAGGAGGCGATGAACCGCCAGCTCACCGCGGAGCGGACCCGGCGCGCCGTGGTCACCGAGGCCGAGGGCAAGAAGGCCTCTCAGATTCTCGTCGCCGACGGCGCGAAGCAGGCCGCGATCCTCGAGGCCGAAGGCGCCCGGCAGTCCGCGATCCTGCGGGCCGAGGGTTTCGCCTTGGCGATCTCGACGATCAATGCGCAGGCGATGACCGCGGACGCCAAGACGATGACGCTTCAGTACTTCGACGCGCTGAAGCAGCTCGGTGCGTCACCTTCGACGAAGTTCATCATCCCGACCGAGTTCACGAACCTCGCTGCGCCGATCAGCGCGCTCGTGGCAGCCCGCGACGGCGAGAAGAAATAGCCGCCCTCTAGCCGGGTCGAGTTGCGCGGAAGAAGCGGCGCCACGCTCGGCCAGAACGCGTGGCTGCCGCCTCTTCCGCGCGGACGCGTACGGCCATCGGCCGCACCCGTGGACGCGCGGCGAAGGGTGAGTAGACGCGAGGCGGCACCCGCCATGACGCGGATGCCGCCTCGACGTCCTGTGGTGATGGGGAGGGGAACTCCCCGGGACGGAAGGACAGGAGAAGCGCAGAAGCAGCTGCCACGGTGCACCCCTAGAAACTGGTTTCGAACAGGCGTTCGCATGATAGAACGTACGTTCGCCATGTCAAGAGCGGGGATACTCGAGTCCTGAGCGCCGCCCTCGGGGCAGACCTCTTGCCCCAACGACCTCGATCAGTCCGCGAACGAGCGGAGCGAGAGGGCCACATCCTCGAGCCGGCGTGGACGGGCACGCGCGTGCTTGTGCGCGTCGGCCATCCCGAACCGCATTTCCTCGGCTATGAGGGCAGGGTGGACGGGCCGCGCGAGCTGTACGACGCGATCGTCGCGGAGACGAGGTGCGAGACCGCCATCCTCGACGGCGTCCTCGTAGCCGACTGGAAGGACGAGAGCGACCTCGAGGTCGACGATCATGGCAACGCGTATACGCGGCAATTCGGAGGTCGTCAGATCTTCGCCGCGTTCGACTTACTCGAGATCGACGGCGAGTCACTCCTCCGAGTCCCGCTCCTGGAGCGCCGGCGTCACCTCGAGGGCGTTCTCGCGCCAAGCCCGAACGTCCGACTCACGCCTTTTGTCACGCGCGGCCTGCGGGCGTGGCGCGACACACTTCAGGCGCAGGGCTTTCGCCGCGTTGTGCTCAAGAATTGGAACAGCACGTACACGCCGGGCAAGACGACCGATGATTGGCTCGTGATCGAAAAATTGAAGGCAGCTACTCCATGACGCGTCGGAGGTACTCGTGAAGGCTAATGCGGCGGTGATCGACCACACCCAGCGCGATCCGTGGGAGGTCGCGCTCGAGCAGTTCAGCATCGCGGCGGACAGGCTCCATCTCGATCCGAACATGCGGCGCATCCTCAGCACCACGCAGCGCGAGCTCACCGTGCACTTCCCCGTGCGGATGGCCGACGGAGTCGTCCAGGTCTTCACGGGCTACCGCATCCAGCACAACACCACTCGCGGTCCCGGGAAGGGCGGCATCCGTTACCACCCGTCGGTGTCGTTGAACGAGGTCAAGGCGCTCGCGATGTGGATGACGTGGAAATGCGCCGTCGTCGGCATCCCCTACGGCGGCGCGAAGGGCGGCGTCGTCTGCGATCCAAAAGGCATGAGCGCGCAGCAGCTCGAGACGCTCACCCGCCGCTACACGACCGAGATCGAGCTCCTCATCGGTCCGGACCGCGACATTCCTGCTCCCGACGTGAACACGAACGCCCAGACGATGGCCTGGATCATGGACACGTACTCGATGCATCATGGCTATACGGCCCTGGCCGTCGTGACCGGGAAGCCGCTCTCCATCGGCGGAAGCGAAGGCCGCAACGAAGCGACGGCGCGCGGTGCCGTCTACACGATCATCGAGGCCGCCAAGCACCTGAACATGGATCTCGAGGGCGCGCGCGTGGTGGTCCAGGGGTTCGGCAACGCAGGCAGCTTCTCGGCGAAGCTCATGGCTGAGCTCGGCGCCGTGATCGTCGGTCTCTCGGACACGAGTGGGGCGATCGCGAACCCGAAGGGTCTCGACCCGAATCGCGTCGACGCGTACAAGAGAGAGACGGGCTCGGTGACCGGGTTTACCGGGGCGGAGCGGATCTCGAACGCCCAGCTCCTCGAGCTCGACTGCGACATCCTCATTCCGGCCGCGATCGAGAACCAGATCGGCGAGCACAACGCGCCGCGGATCAAGGCGAAGGTCATCGCCGAGGCCGCGAACGGGCCGACGAGCCCCGAAGCTGACCGCATCCTTTTCGACAAGGGTGTCTTCCTCATCCCCGACATCCTCTGCAATGCCGGCGGCGTGACCGTGAGCTACTTCGAGTGGGTGCAGGATCTGCAAAACCTCTTCTGGCGCGAGGCCACGATCAACGCGCGCCTCAAAGAGGTGATGGTGAAGTCCTTCAATGACGTTTTGGAGACCTCGAAGAAGCACAAGGTCGACATGCGAACCGCGGCGTACATGGTCGCGGTCGGACGCGTCGCCGAGGCGACGCTTACGCGAGGGATATACCCCTGATCGTCTAGCGGAACGAGATCGGCGCGGCGAGCAGCGAGCCGGACATCGGAAGCGGCGCGGTGCGGCCGGTCGCAAGGTCGACCGCCATCGCGTTCGCTCCGCCGTCGAACGCGACGAAGGCGAGCGCTCCGTCGGAGCTAACGAGAAGGTCGCTTGCGGTCGGTAACCCTCGCGCGACGACCCGGCGAGCGCCCCCTGCCTTGGGCCAGATCTCGAGACGGTCCGCGACCAGAACGACGATCTCATCGGTGCCGGGCTTCCAGTGTGCGAACCCGATGCGCTCGCCCGACGGCGCTCCGAATTCGCGATGGTCGTTGTATGACGCGAGGGTCCAGACGCGGAGGACGCTCCCGTTCAGCACGCCGAGCACGTCGTTGCCGCTCGCGCGGATCGTTATGGCGGGGATGCCCGCCTCCATCGGGACCCGCGAGCTCAACGCGTCCTCTCCGACCACGACCCACGCGATCCCCGTGGCATCCGGCCCCCCGTAAACGCACGCGCCGACAAGACGCGTGACACGATCCCATCCGACCGGCCAGTACTGGCTCCCGTCGGTGAGTCGGGAGATCTCGTGGATCGATCGCGTCGGGGTGTCCACAACGCGAAGCGCCGAGAACGGCCCCGGCGCCTCCCCGGTCCCGGCTCGTCCGCTCGATTCCACGACCGCGACAATGCCGGTCCGATCAGACGACCAGACCGCGGCCGCGCCGCGTTCGGTGTCGAGGACGGTCGCGAGAGTCGTGTCCTGGTCCGGCGCGGTGACGTCGAACACCCGCAGCTCGCTCGCGGCCCCATCGGCCGTCCTCGATACCCAGTAGGCGACGCGCCTGCCCGTTCCCGACACCGCCCCGACGAAGCCCTGACCGCGTAGCGAGCCGATCGGAGCGGCATCGGTCTCGCGGCGAAGGTCGGCGGCCGCGGCTTTTCCCGGCAGCGCGACGAACCCGCGCGAATCCGAAAGGAGGGGGCCAGCGGGAGTCGCCGGGGCCGTGACGGTGGGGAGCGGTAGGGGCGTGGGAGTCGGTGCCGATTCTCCGCGCAGGGCGACCGAACCGCCCGCGAGGACAGCGAGCAGGACGATCAGGAGGAGGACGGTGCCGATCCAAAACAAGACCGGGTGGGCGTCTTTGCCACGCACTAACCACCGCTCGCCCGCACGGTCGGTGCCAGCGGCTAAAGTTGCGCTCGCGCGCCCAAGCGGCGCGACGAGTTACCGCCCCACCAGGCGGCTAGATCGGCGAGCCGTGGACCGTATCCTGGTCGCGGTCGACCTCGAGACAACGGGCTACGAGGCGGAGAGCGACGAGATCATCGAGATCGGCGCGATCCGCTTGACCGTGTCTCCGGAAGGCGCGGTGACGCTTGGCGAGCGGTTTCTGACGTTCGCGGATCCGGGTCGCCCGCTGACACCGCCGATCGTGCGACTCACGGGCATTCAGGACGAGGATTTGCTTGGCGCTCCGTCGTCGTCCGAGGCGGTCGCTTTATTCGTGGCGTTCGCGTTCCGTGACGGCCCGCCCTGTTTCGTGGGCCACAACGTGGGTTTCGACGTCTCCTTCTTGGAGCGCGCCGGGATGAGCACCGGGTCGGAGATGCTCGACACCGCTGAGCTCGCGTCGATCCTGTTGCCGTCCGCGTCGAGCTACGCATTGCAGCGGCTGGCAGCCGACGCCGCGATCAGCCCCGAAGCCGCGCACCGCGCACTCGATGACGCGATCACGTCCGCGCTCGTCCTCGGCCATCTCGCGCGCGTCGCCCGCGAGCTACCCGCCGACATTCTTGGCGAGATCGCCGCCTTGACTGACCTCATCGGTCCGAGCACCGCGGAGTTCTTCCGCGACGCGGCGGGCTCGGCGACCCGCGATGCTTGGACCGACGGCGGCGAGCACCGCGGGGGTCTTCCTCGCTCGGCCCCTCGTGGGATCGCGATGTTCGGCTCGCTAGGGGCCGCTCGCTCGGAAGACCCCCACGTTGCTCGCGAATCACCGATCTCCGTCGAGTCCGTGTTCGCGCCGGACGGTCCGCTCGCGCGCTCGGTGATCGGATATGAGGATCGTCCCCAGCAGCGCGAGCTCGCTGCCGCCATCGAGCGGACATTCGCGGATGGCGGCGCGCTCGTGGCCGAGGCTGGCACGGGCGTCGGCAAGTCGATGGCGTATGCGGTCCCGGCTCTCGCATCGGCTCAGATTGGAGAACGCGTAATCATCTCAACGCACACGCTCCCGCTGCAGGACCAGCTCGTGCGGAAGGATCTCCCCGCGCTGCAAACCGCGCTGGGCACCGACGTCGCGGTCGCCGTGCTTAAAGGCAGATCGAACTATCTCTGCCCACGCAGATGGCAGATCCTGCGCGGGTCGGTCACGACCCGCGAAGAGGCGCGTCTCGTCTGCAAGACGCTCGTCTGGCGCACAGCGACGGACAGCGGCGATCGCGCCGAGCTGAACCTCATGAGAGGAGAGGGCGAGCTCTGGTCGCGAATCTCGGCGAACGACGAATCGTGCGATCAGCGGCGCTGCAAGCGGACGCCCGGCGTGAACTGCTACCTGCAGCAGGCACGCGAGGCAGCGGCTGACGCCGGCATCGTCGTGGTGAACCACGCGCTTCTTCTCCAGGACGCGCGGATGCGCGGCGCCCTCCTTCCGCAGGCCGAGCACGTTGTCATCGATGAGGCGCACCGGCTCGAAGATGTAGCGACCGATGCCTTCGGGCTCGAGCTCTACGAGCCGCGCTTCCGTCGCGATCTGCAGCGCGTCGCGCATTCCCCGGCGGTCACCTCGGCGCTGCGAGATCCTGCGCGCGCGGAGCCCGCTGAGCGCATCCGCACCGAGATCGAGCGCGCGGTTGAACGCACGACCGAAGTGTTCGATGCGCTCGGCGCGCTCCTGGTGCCGGCGGACGGCCCGCCCGAGGAGCGCATGCGGATCACCGCGGGCCTGCGCGCGAGTGACGAGCGCTGGCTCCCCGTCGAGCTCGCCGGCGAGCGGCTCGCGGACGCGATCGCCGGGGTCGCGTTCGCGGCGGAACGGATCCGGAACCTCGGCGGAGACGAAGACGAGCTCGCCGAGCTCGAGGCGGCGATGGGTGAGCTGGCCGGCGCACGCGCGGCGATCACGCGCGGGCTGCACGATCCCCGTTTGAGCGACATCGTGTGGCTCGAACGCGACAACGACGGCGCCCTCGCGCTGCACGTCGCGCAGACCCACCTCGGTCGGGTGATCCGAACGACGATCGTGAACACGCATCGCGCGGTCGTGTTCACGTCGGCGACCCTGGCGGTCGCGGGCTCATTCGACTTCGCTCTCGATCGCTTCGGCATCGCGGACGTCGCCGAGCCGCTCGCGGTCGGCTCGCCCTTCGACCACCAGCGGCAGGCACTCCTTGTGCTGCCGACCGACATCGTGCTTCCGGGCGAGGAACGATTCATCGAGGAGGCGGCCCGGCTCATCGAAGATGTGGCGCGGGCGCTCGATGGACGAACGCTCGTGCTCTTCACGTCACACGCGAGCCTGCGCGACGCGGCCGCGCGCCTCGGTGCGCTCGAAACCGAGGGCCTCGCCGTACTGACCCAGGGCATCGACGGATCGCGCCGCGCGCTCCTCGAGCGCTTCGCCCAGGGCCGCGCGGTGCTCCTCGGTACGCAATCGTTCTGGGAGGGCGTCGATCTGCCCGGCGACGTCCTGCGATGCGTCGTGATCGCCCGGCTCCCCTTCAGCGTGCCCGACGATCCGCTCGTCCAGGGGCGCGCCGAGCGCTATGACGACCCTTTCGTACAGTTCCAGCTGCCGCAGGCGGCACTGCGGCTGCGCCAGGGCTTCGGCCGGCTGATCCGCACCAAGACCGACTACGGCGCCGTCGTGCTCCTCGACCGCCGTGTCGTGACGAGGGACTACGGCGAGGTGCTGCTCGGCTCGCTGCCCGATGCGCGCACCGAGCATTTGCCACTCGACGGCGTAGCCGCCCGCGTGTCGGCGTGGTGTGACCGTGGATGACCGCTCGATGAGAGACCTCGACATGTGGCTCGCCGGCATTTCGCGCGACCAGGCGGCCAGATCTTCGGATGTTCGCTGAAGCAACTGCGGGATGCTGTGGCCGCGACACTTGGCGCGGATGCCGTCAAACCCACCCGGCCCTGGACTCCCCTGGAGGCGCTGCGGGACCGCGTTCGCCGTTGCGGGCACCTCGATTTCCACTAGGTATCACTCAAACGGGGGAGTACCGCCGGGGGACTGGTGGCGCTCCGGAACGCTCCTATTCTTGCTTCACGTCGGCTGGTAGTCCTCCAGCCAAACATGGAAGAAAGGAGGGACTTGAAAAGTGCTCGCATTCTTCCGTGACGACGAAGGCCAGGGATTGGTGGAATACGCACTCATCATTGCTGTCATCGCCATCGCTGTCATCGTCGCCATGATCTTCCTGCGCGGTCAGCTCCAGAACATCTTCAGCAACATCGGCAACAACCTCACCTAGTACGCCCTCTGCTGGATATGTCGATCGGCCCGGCGAAAGCCGGGCCGATCTCTTTG
This sequence comes from Candidatus Limnocylindria bacterium, assembly GCA_036389995.1. Classification (GTDB taxonomy): domain Bacteria; phylum Chloroflexota; class Limnocylindria; order P2-11E; family P2-11E; genus 3-1-20CM-2-70-9. The sequence goes on from DASWCR010000228.1 coordinate 13,633, forward strand.
TGTCAGACGAGTCGCCGCTCGCGTGAAGTACCAACGATCAGCGGCGGATCGCGAGGTACGTCCGTACTGGCCGTAACGGGAAATCAGCCGCACAACGCTGCGCAACCGGACGTGACAGACCCGAACAAGCGAGCGTTAGGTGTTTAGGCGCCGCTAAACGACGGGCGTGCGCGGGAGGAAATCTTGTTCGGGAAGTCGCTCGCGATTATTGCACTCATCTTCTCTTTCGCATTCCTCGTTCTCGGCAGCACCGAAGCGTTCGCGGCCGCTCACAACGGTGGCGGCGGTCACAAGTCGGTGCCGACTGGCAACCTCAGCCTCGTTCTGCTGAATTCGACCGACGGCCTTGCGCACTGGGGTCACCAAGTGACCTTCACCGTGTCGACGACGGCGACCACCGAGCCGCACGTCGGCCTCAAGTGCTCGCAGAACGGCGTAGTGGTCTACGCGGCCCAGAGCGGTTACTACGCAAGCTATCCATGGCCGTGGACGCAGGTCATGACCCTGTCGTCCTCCGCGTGGTCCGGCGGGTCGGCCGAGTGCGTCGCGGCCCTTTACTACTTCAGCGGCACGAATTCGGTGACACTCGCAACACTGAACTTCACCGCGTACCCGTAGCCGTCTCCGGTCGCCCGCGCTAGCCGTAAGTCGCAAGGGGCCCCGGCAACAGAGCCGGGGCCTCTTTTCGTCTCGCCTGACGCGGCGGGTGTAACTCAGTCGGGACGTCGGTGAAGCCGTCCCCCAGCGTATCGACTCATAGACTGCGTCCCGTGCGAGGACGACATGACAGCATGTTGACGGCGCGATCGCTGGCCGGCCTAACTCCGGAAGATCAGCGGATTGTCCGTTCTGTCGAGGCGCTCTATGGACCGCCGCGCTGGGATCGAGGCGACTGGCAGACGGAGCCCCGTATCGCGCGCTCCCGGATAAAGATCGTCGCGCGGCCGCTCGGGCCGCTGGTCCTTAAGACGCTCCTCATGACCATCGTCGCGTTTTTCGCCTGGGTTACGTTCCTCGGTGGAGCGGCATCGCTGCGAAGCGCGGCTTCGTTTGCGCTGTCGGCCGCGGGCCTGGTGCGGCCCAACGAAGCCGCGTCGGTCAGCGCGGAATACCTTTTGGCCGTTCGGACCGTCGCCGATGCAGGCACTCTCGCGCCGACCGATCCGATTGTCCTCAGGCTCAAAGCTCTTCTGGACGAGCTGTCTCCCAAGTGCCAGGAAGATCGGTACGTGGTGGCGGAGGCCGTCATCGCGGCACACGATGCGCTCGCCACACGCGGTCTCGAGGCATCATCCGTTTCGATCCTCGTTGCGGCGAATGCGACCCTCTCGGAGCGGACGCGTCGCTCGTGGCCGACGAGTTGTGGTGACGTGATCCAACGGATGGGTGCCGGTACTCCGGCGCACTAGCCCCGTACCCGCGTACTAGTTCCGCTGCTGTAGGTCAGGGGCCAACCCTGCGGAGGTTCCTATTCCCAGAACGGGTGATCCGCGGGAACGTTAGCCATGGATGAACAACGTTTCTGTGTGGAGAACACAGAACGGTCGCGTAAGGAGGTGATCGCGCGATGTTCAACAAGGCGCTCGCATCGATCCTTGCACTCTTCTTCATGGCATCCCTCGTCCTCGTCTCTGCGAGCGTGTCCGCTGACGCAAAGGGCCATAAGGCCAACAGCAGCGTCACCGGCAGCGGCTTTACCCTCGTCGTGCTCAACTCGACGGACGGTCTCCCGCATTGGGGTGGCCAGGTGACGTTTACCGTCTCGACGACTGCGACAACCGAGCCGCACGTGAGCCTCAAGTGCTCGCAGAACGGGGTCCTGGTCTACGCGACCCAGACCGGCTTCTACGCTGGCTATCTGTGGCCGTGGACGCAGGTCATGACCCTCACATCGGTCGCATGGACCGGTGGGTCGGCCGACTGCGTCGCGACCCTCTACTACTTCAGCGGCGCAGACGTTGTCTCGGTCGGAACGCTGAGCTTCACCGCGCAGCCATAGTCTAAGGTCGCCCTGATCGCTGACAGCAAGAGGCCCCGGCTCGAGCCGGGGCCTCTTCTTTCACTCTCTAGACGAGCCGTTCAGATCAGTTCGTGATCGTGAGTGCCGTGCTCTCGCACCGCGAGGAGCCGGACACGAAGCTGTCGCTCGACGTGAAGACGACCTCCCACGAGACGGTGCTGGTCGTCGTGACCGAGACGGCCCCCGGCCCTGTGTTCGTGGTGGATCTCATCACAGGCGAGGCCGCGCCAGAGAATGTGAAGGTCTCCGCAGCGCGGAGGACCGTGCCCGTGCAGTTGCCACCATCGTGCAGCGTGAACGACAACGATCCGCTCAAGGGTGCGGCTGAGGTGACGGTCGCGGAGTCGTTGGGTAGCCACGTCTGCGCCGAAGATGTGGACGAGGTGGTCGACACGGTGAAGCACTCGTTCAATCCGCTGTCGCTCGAGGGCAGGTAGTGGTTGTCACCGCTGTATTCGCCGCGGAAGCAGTAGCGTCCGACGGCGGTCGGGGTGACCGCGCCTGAGGTCGCGCTTGCGCTCGGTGGCGGACCATTGGTGCCGGCGTCGAGTGCGACCGGGTTGCCGGTGACCGCCGTGCCTCCGGTGTCGCAGGTGCCCGTCGCGATCGGTCCGCAGATGAAGAAGTTGACGGTTCCCGTCGGGATGCCGCCGACGGCGGATCCGGTGACGACCGCCTTGTCGTAGATCGACTCACCGAGCTGGATCGCGTTCTTGGGGGTCCCGCTCCCGTCCACCGGGGTCGTGATCGTGTTTGACGGGATCCTCGCGACGGTGAAGCACTCGTTCGTGCCGTCGGCGCCGCCGTATTCCTTGAGCGCCGTCGTGTAGTTCGCGTCTCCCGGCCATTCGGCGCGGAAGCAGTAGCGTCCCGGGGTGAGGCCAGCCCCCGTGTTCACGTCGGGGGAGTCGGCGCTCGCCGTGGCGCCCGAGCCGCTCAGGGTGCCGGTCCCGATGTTGGTGCCGACGTTGGTCGTGCCGTCGCAGGCGCCCGTCGCGATAGGACCGCAGAGGAAGAACGTCACGGTCCCGCTGGGCGTCTTCGAAGGCTGGTTGCCGACGACGGTCGCCGTGTCGTGGACGCCGGTACCGGGCGTGACCGGGCCCGCGTTCGACACCTGGGTCGACATCGTCGCGACGCAGTTGCCGAAGTTGCCGAGGACGAAGTCCTTCAGCGTCGCCGTCGTCGAGGTCGAGGAGCGCGTCTCGGCGAGGAAGCTAGCGAAACATTCGCTCGCGATATTGGGAAGCAGGGACAGGTTGATCCCAGCTTCGAGGAACTCACCCTGGTCGTACGCGGTGTTGCCGCGCTTGTCCAGATAGGGCCACGGGGCCGCAACCCCGTTCACCGGGTTGACGAGCCCGCAGAAGGGGTCACCCGGTATCGCGGCCGTCACGCAGTTCGCGGCATCCGAAGTCTCCTGCAGATGCAGGTTCGCGTCAGCGCAGTACCCGGCCGGTTTGTTGGCGGCGGTGCATGTGCTGTCCCACGTGAGGATCGTGATCGTCGAGACCGTGCCGCCATTGCTGAAATCGCTGATGACCAGAACGTCGCCATCCATGTGGACGCCGTTGAAGCCGGTAGCGCCACCGACCTTGTTGGTGCCAAGGGTGACCCGGTTCTGGAAGAACCAGAATCCCTGCTGGGCGTCGCCGCTGTTGTCGAACCGGTCCGAGCCGAAATAGACGAGCTCGCAAGTCGGAGTCCCACCTCCCGGACAGGTGGCGCTGGAGGGTTCCGAGTACCGAACGGCGAAGCCGTGCTCGAGATTGTCCTTATCAGGCAACCCGCCGGCCCCGTCCTTCCAGGCCCACTGGTTGATATCGATCGGGTCCTTGGACCCGCCGCCGGTGAAGATGCTGCTGTTCGGGTTCGCCTCGGCGGTCCACGAGACCGCCGTCGCGCCCGACGTGGGCGACGCGATGCTGCAACGTGCTTGGGCCTGAGCCGGGGTCAGACCGTCTCCGCCCTGGCTTACGGGCGTTACGCCGACCTGGTAACAGACCTTGTCCCAGTCGTCGCTCGCCGCTGGTGTTCCGGCCGTGTTGGTACCCGTGGCGGCGTCGCCGTCGAGTTGGAAGATGCCGGTGTCGTGCACGGCCTGCGCGGCGTATGGGACCAGTAGCGTGAAAACCATTGCTGCGACGAGGGGCAGCACCAGAGAACGGCGTAAGAGCCGGATCCCGGTCGCCCCATTGACTCGCGTCATAGAAACCCTCCATTTGTCTTTCGCGGGTCTTCCCGGTCGCAGGGCGACTGGCGGCAGCGCCGAGCCCACCCCCCTTGGGCACGTTCGCGCTGCCATGGGGCGTCCCACCTCTTGCGTCCCGGCGTGGGAATGGAGCAACAACGGACCGGGGGCAGTAAATGACCAAGAACCGGACCACCGCCGTGGCCCGGGTCGTACTCAGTTCTAAGTACGACGCTCGGGTAAACGAACCGAAAGGCGCAGGCAGCGGGCGTGCATTTGCACCTCGATTCTGCGGGCGCTAAATTGCCTCGGGGCGCGCGCAGGTGGGGGGCACGGAACAACGATGGCGCTCGAGAGACGAGAGACGATCCTCGTTTGGGATGAGAGCGGAAAAGTCTTCGACGCGCTTCGCCGCGCGGCCGTGGGTGCGTCGCTGTGGCGCGTGTCCGACAAGCCGAAAAACGGCGACCTCGAACAGGTGGATCTGGCCGTTGCCGCGCTCTATCGCTCGTCGGATTGGAAAAAGATCGCCACGGTCGTGCGTCAGACTCGCACGGTCATCGTCAGCACGACGTCGGACCGTCGTGACGCAGCGCGCGCTCTGGCCTCGGGCGCTTTCGGCTACCTCGACCTCGGCGTGTCGTCGCGCGCGATGCGGCGCGCGCTTGTCGGCGCGTTGCGCGGCGAGCCTGCCTACTCGCGTGCCGTCCTAGGCGACCGGATCCGTATCGAGCTCAGGACTGCCGCGTCTCGCGGGGCGCGGACGCTCGAGCTCACGCCGCGCCAACGTGAGGTCGTCGCGCTCATCGCCACCGGCGCGTCCGACAAAGAAATCGGGACGGCCCTGGGCATCGCGACGGCGACCGCGCAGAAGCATGTCACGCATCTTCTAAAGCGCCTCGACGTTCCCAACCGCGCCGCCGCCGTGGCGGCGACGCTGATCTCGACTTAGACGGCGCGGCGAAGGGGCCGCATCGAGGGGCGGCCGAGCACGCCATCACAAGCCCGGCGGAGCTCGTCCCAGAGCTCTCCGGACACCTCTTTCCGAGCGAGCATGTGCTGCCCTGGCTCGACCGTCTCGTCGCCGGTGGCAGGGAAGTCAGCTTTCGCCGGGTTGTGGAGGTCGAGGTACCACCCCCCGCGCGCGAGGCGTGTCCCTTCCGGGACGAGGGGCATCGCAGCGAGATCGGCATCGGAGAATGAAAGAAGGACGCGGTGGTCCGCCCGGACCTCCCTCGCGGTGCGCCGCTCGACGCCCGGAGGGGAGCTCATCGGGTCATCCGACATCAGGACTTCCCACCGCCGGGACGTCCCTCGGGGCACTCGCGCTTCGTCGTACTTTGCCATGTGCCCGTATTACTCCGCACAGTCCGTGCCGGACTTGAGAGGGACCTAAGAAAGCGAGGCCGATCGACTCGCCTGACGGGCTGCGGGTCCTGTCCCGGGGTCGGGGTCGCGCGCTCGCCTACCGGTCCGCTTCCCACCACTTGGACCCGCACATGGCTGACGCGGCCCGGTCAGCGGCTCGCGCGCAACCCGCTCCCCCGTGCCACCCGCAGCCCGTCGATTCGCGACCCTTAGAATTGATTCAGATCGAGCACGAAGCTCGGTACTTCACACGTCTGCCGATCCCCCTCGTTGGTATGGCAGGCGGAGGAATAAGGGGATCACCTTGGCAGTCGTCACGATGAAGCAGCTTCTCGAGTCCGGCGTGCACTTCGGGCACCAGGCGCGCCGCTGGAACCCAAAGATGAAGCGCTTCATCTTCATGGAACGCAACGGCATTCACATCATCGACCTGCAGCAGACCCTCTCGCGCGTCGAGGAGGCCTACATCTTCATGCGCGACCTGGCCGCCGACGGCGGGCAGGTCCTTTTCGTCGGAACGAAGAAGCAGGCGCAGGAGTCGATCTCAGAGGAAGCCAAGCGAGCCGGGATGCATTTCGTGAACCAACGGTGGCTCGGCGGATTCCTCACGAACTTCGTCACGATCCAAAAGCGCATCCAGCGGCTCAACGATCTGATGGAGCGCAAGGAGCGCGGGGACTTTGCGACGATGCCAAAGAAGGACGCGCAGCGCCTTGACGATGAGCTCACGCACCTGGACCGCTACTTCTCCGGCGTGCGCGAGCTGCGCCGGCCGCCGACAGCCATCTTCGTCGTCGATCCGCACCGCGAGCACATCGCGGTCGAGGAAGCGCGACGGCTCGAGATCCCGATCATCGCGATGGTCGACACGAACTGCGACCCGGACCTGATCGACGTGATCATTCCGGCGAACGACGACGCGATCCGTGCCGTGAAGCTCATCTGCCAGAAGATGGCCGACGCGATCCTCGAAGGCCGCCAGCAGTTCGACGCGGCGCGCAAAGAAGCGACGCCCGAGGACATGGGCTACGCGCCGTCCACGACGGCGGAGCAATACGAAGGTGGCCTCGGCGTGCCGCGGGCGAAGCGCACCCCGCGGGTGTACGAGCCAGAGGAGGACGAGGAGTATCCGATCGGCGGACAGCGCTACGAGGAGCCCGCCGAAGACGCCTCAACCGAGGCCGCTGTGGACAAGAAAGAGGACGAGTGATGGCGAACGTAAAAGACCACGTCAAACGCCTGCGCGAGGAAACGGGCGCGGGCGTGATGGACTGCAAGAGAGCGCTGGACGAAGCCAAAGGCGACTTCGAAAAAGCCAAGGCGCTCATCAAGGAGCGTGGGCTCGCCAGGGCAAAGGAGAAGTCGGACCGCGAGGCAAACGAAGGCGTCGTGGAGGCCTACGTCCACGCGGGCGGTCGAATCGGCGCGATGGTCGAGCTTTCGAGCGAGACCGACTTCGTGGCGCGCAATGCCGATTTCCGGGAGCTCGCGAAGGAGATCGCGATGCAGGTCGCCGCGATGGACCCCACTGACATCGGTCAGCTCCTGGAGCAGCCCTACATCCGAGATGCCTCGAAGACGATCGGCGAGCTCGTCACGGGCGTCGCCGCCAGGACCGGCGAGAACGTCCGCGTGAAGAGGTTCAAGCGGTTCGAGCTGGGCCAATCCAACGGCGAACCGACCTAGACTGCCCCCGATGGCCGAAGAGACGAAGGCCAAGTACGGCCGGGTGGTGCTCAAGCTCTCGGGCGAAGCGCTCCTCGGAGACCGCGAATTCGGTATCTCCCCGGAGTACACGAAGTACCTCGCCGAGGAGATCCGCAAGGTGCGCGATCTCGGCGTTCAGGTGGCCGTGGTCATTGGCGGCGGCAACATCATCCGCGGCGCGACGGTCGCGGAGCACGGCATCGAAGAGGCGACAGGCCATTACATGGGCATGCTCGCGATGGTCATCAATGCGCTCGCGCTGCAGTCGCAGCTCGAATCGATCGGCGTGCCGGTGCGGGTCCAGTCCGCGATCACGATCGCCGAGGTCGCCGAGCCGTACATCAGGCGGCGCGCGATTCATCAACTGGAGAAAGGTTCCGTGGTGATCTTCGCCGCGGGCACCGGAAACCCGTTCTTCACCAGTGACACGGCGGCGGCGCTGCGCGCGGCGGAGATCAACGCCGACGCGATCCTCATGGGCAAGAACGCGGTCGACGGGGTCTACGACGCGGACCCGCGCGTGGTTCGCGGAGCGAAGAAGTACGACAACATCACGTATCGCGACCTGCTCGCAAAGCAGCTCGGCGTCATGGACGCGACAGCAGCGGCCCTCGCCGAAGAGCGCGGGATCCCGATCATCGTGTTCGACATCTCGCAGCCCGACGCGATGGTGCGCGCCGCACGAGGCGAGCACATCGGCACGCTCGTACACGCCAAATAATGGCGCTCGAGGACATCCTCCCTCAGGTGGAGGCGAGGATGCGCAAGGCGATCGACGCGCTGAAGCATGAGCTCGCGAGCGTCCGCACGGGTCGTGCCGCCCCGAGCCTTGTGGAGGAGCTCGAGGTCGACGCATACGGAGCGGCGACGCCACTCGTATCGCTCGCCGCGATCAGCGCTCCGGAGCCACGCCAGATCGTCATCCAGCCCTGGGACCGGAACCTCATCAAGGCGATCGAGAAGGCGATCCTCGCCTCGGACCTCGGACTCACGCCGGGCAACGACGGCGCCGTCATCCGCCTGAACATCCCCGCGCTCAACGAAGAACGCCGGCGCGAGCTTGTGAAGCAGCTCCATAAAAAGGTCGAGGAAGGCCGGGTCGAGATCCGCACGCTGCGGCGCCACGCGCATGACGAGCTCAAGTCGAAGGAGAAGAGCTCCGGCGTGACTACCGACGAGGTAAAGCGTGTGGAGGCGCAGCTCCAGAAGCTGACCGACCGGTACATCCTCACCGCCGACGAGATCGGACAAGCGAAGGAGAAGGAGATCCTCTCCGTTTGAGCGATCGAGGGGGCGCTGCCCCCTCGTACCCCCGAGCTGTCCCACGACATTTGGCGATCGTGATGGACGGCAATCGGCGGTGGGCGCGAAAGAAACATCTGCCGGTGATCGCCGGCCACCGCGCCGGCGTCGAGACCATCCGTCGCACCCTCCGCGCGGCGCGCGAACGTGGCGTCGAGTACCTCACGCTGTACAGCTTCTCGACCGAGAACTGGTCGCGCGACGAGGAAGAGGTCGGCGCGCTCATGGCCCTACTCGAGGAGACGATCCGCCGCGAGACGAAGACGCTCGTCGAGGACGGCGTACGCCTCATGGTGATCGGTCGGTTGCACCAGCTCTCGGACCGCTTGCAACGCGCGATCGCCGGCGCTGGGAAGGAGACGTCATCCGGGACCCGCGGCGTGATGACGCTCGCATTCAACTACGGCGGGCGCGCGGAGATCGTGGATGCGGTGCGGCAGCTCGTCGCCGATGGTGTGCCGGCTGAACAGATCGACGAGGCCGCGATCGCGCGCCGGCTCTATGCGCCGGAGCATCCCGACCCGGATCTGCTGATCCGGACCGGTGGCGAGCTTCGCGTCTCGAACTTCCTCCTGTGGGAGGTCGCGTATGCCGAGATGTGGGCGACGCAGGTGTTGTGGCCGGACTTTTCCGTGGCCGATCTCGACACCGCGCTGGCTTCGTACGCTGAGCGCGAGCGGCGTTTCGGCCGTTAGTGCGCGACCTTCGACGCCGCACGATCACCGCGATCGTCTATGCGGCGGTCGTCCTGGTCGCGGCGTTCGCGCCACCGGTCGTCTTTCAGGCGGCCCTCGCGATCACCGCTGCTCTGGCGCTGAGCGAGGTCGTAGCCCTCCGCCGGGCGGGCGTCTCGGCGGTCATCGAGGCCGCGCTCGTGATCGTCGGAAGCGTGTCGCTCTATTTCCTGCGCACTCTCTCAGGGCCCGATCCCTCGCTGCCGCTGCTCATGACGATCTTTGCCGTCTGGGCGGCCGACGTCGCCGCATACGCGGTTGGCTCATCCCTAGGTAGACGGAGGATCGCGCCCGCGATCAGCCCGGGGAAGACGTGGGAAGGGACGATCGCGGGCTTTCTTGCAGCGGCGCTCGTCGTCTTGGTGGTCGTCGCCCCCGGCGGCTTCCATGTCTGGAGCATTCTGAGCGCATTGACGATCGGCCCGGTCGCCCTGGTGGGCGATCTGCTCGAAAGCTGGCTCAAACGGCGAGCTGGAGTGAAAGACTCGGGAACGCTCTTGCCCGGACACGGTGGGGTGCTGGACCGTATCGATTCGCTGCTCGCCGCGGCGCCAGTTGTAGCGATGCTCATCGTGCTCACGGGTCGGATGGGATGATGGTTTGGTGACCGCTCCGATCCGTCTCGCGATCCTCGGCGCCACCGGCTCGATCGGGCGGCAAGCGCTCGACGTCGTGCGCGCGCAACCCGATCGCCTGCGCGTCGTCGCGCTCGGCGCGAACCGCAACGTAGACGAGCTGCGCGAGCTCGCATCGGAGTTTCCGACCGCGCGGACGGCGCTCGGCCCCAATGCCCTCGTCGCTCTCGCCACTGACCCCGACGCGGATCTGGTCCTCGTCGCGACACCAGGCGTCGCGGCCCTCCAAGCGACGATCGCCGCGCTCGAGGACCACAAGTGCGTCGCGCTCGCGAACAAGGAAGTGCTCGTGGCTGCGGGTCACCTCATCCGTCGCCTGGCGGGCGGGGCGGGCGACCGCCTCCGACCGGTCGATAGCGAGCACAACGGGCTCTGGCAGTGCCTGGTCGGCGAGGATCTCTCGAAAGTCCGTCGCGTTGCCCTCACCGCGTCCGGCGGTGCGTTCCGCGACGTTCCGTTCGAGGCGCTCGCGGGCGTGACGCCGCAGCACGCGCTCCGTCATCCGACGTGGAAGATGGGGCCGAAGGTCACGATCGACTCGGCCACGCTCGTGAACAAGGGTTACGAGGTCGTCGAGACGCGCTGGCTTTACGGTCTCGAGTACGAGCGGATCGACGTCGTCTACCACCCCGAGAGCGTCGTGCACGCGCTCGTCGAGTACGTCGACGGCAGCGTGAAGGCCCAGCTCGCCGAACCGGACATGCGCCTCCCGATCCAGTACGCGCTCCTCTGGGATCGCGCGCCTTCGCCCGCGCCGCGGTTCGACTGGAAGGCCGACCGCACGCTCCATTTCGGCGAGATCGACGCCCGGCGCTATCCGTGCTTCGCAGTCGTTCTCGAGACGGCGCGTTCAGGCGATCTCGGCGCGATGATCGGCCTGTCGGCCGCCGACGAGCTGGCTGTTGAACGGTTCCTGCGTGGAGACATCCCGTTCACCGACATCGCCTCCCTTCTGCGCCGCGGCGCGGAGCTCGGGGCCAGCGCGAAACAGTCACGCGAGCCCGAGCTCGACGAGATCGTCGCGATCGACGCTTCGGTGCGCGCCTCGCTCGCCAATTCGGCGGTGGTCGTCTGATGGGCGGGCTCATCCAGTTCTTCGTGCAGAATCCACTCGCGATCCCGCTCTTCCTCGTGATGTTCACGTTGATCATCGCGGTGCACGAGTTCGGTCACTACATCACTGCGCGATTGCTCGGCATGCGCGTGCTCGAGTTCGCATTCGGCTTCCCGCCGCGCATCCTGGCGATCCGCCGCGGGGGGATCGACTACAGCGTCAACGCGATCCCGTTCGGGGGCTTCGTGCGGATCCTCGGACAGGACGACTTCTCCATCGAGCAGCACGGCGCCGGCGACCCCGGGTCGTTCACTTCGAAGCCGTGGTGGGCGCAGGCCATCGTCCTCGCTGCCGGAGTGGCGATGAACTTCGTGCTCGCGATCGTCGTGCTGACAGCGGCGTTCATGATCGGCACGGAAGGGCCGACCGGCGTCGTGCGCGTCGAAGAGGTCGCGGCGGGGTCACCGGCCGAGGTGGCCGGGATCGAACCGGGCGATGTCGTGCGGACGATCGACGGCAAGGAGATAACGCGGACCAGCGATCTGCAGTCCTACGTCTATAGCCACGCCGGCAAGGAGGTCACGATCGCCCTCGATCGCGGCGGGCAGACGGTCGGGCCGCTGACGATAGTGCCGCGGGCGACGCCTCCCGAGAACGAGGGCCCGCTTGGCGTGAAGCTGGCGGAAGTCGCGAGCCTACCGACGGCGCTCTCGCCTCCGCAGGCGTTCGTCCAGGCCGTTCGGCTCACGGGCGACGTGGTGACACAGATCGCGGAGCTTCCCGGCCAGCTGCTTTCGCGGCCCACGAATCAGCCCGGCCCGCCGCCCGTTGGTGGTCCTATCCAAATCTTCCTCGTCACGGCGGCGGTCTCGCAGCTCGGTGTGGCCGCGTTTCTCAAGCTCATCGGGATCATCTCGGTGAACCTCGGGGTGCTCAACATCATCCCGTTCCCGGGGCTCGACGGCGGACGTCTCTTCTTCGTGCTGCTCTCCGCGGCGCTTCGGCGAAGGCTCTCGCCGCAGGTCGAGGCCGCGATCCACGCGGTCGGGTTCGTCCTGCTCCTCGGTCTGCTCGTCGTCGTCAGCGTCGCCGATATTCGTCGCGCCGCCGGAGGCTAGCCCCCGAGCCGCTGGGCGAACATCCAGCGATGGCCTTCCAGGTCCTCGACGCGGTACTGGCGTTGCCGCTCGTTCGACTCGGGCTCGCTCAGGATCTTCGCGCCGCCACGCTTCGCGCGCCCGAAATGCGTATCGACGTCGTCGATGTACACGACGAGACCGTCGACGATGAACGAGGTCTCGAGCCACTGCCGCGCGAGCGCGCAGGCCTGCGCATGCCGGCGCGGGCCCTGATAGGCGTCGCTCGGATGACCGACGAGGACCTTCGCTCCGTCGAGCTCGAGAACAACGTCTGTCACCGTGCCGACGCTGTCGTGAAACCGCTCCGTCTCTCGGAAGCCGAAGACCTTGCTGATCCATTCGGCCGCGAGACCCGCATCCTCATACGCGAGCATCGGGATGACGCGCTGCTCAGCCATAGTCGGCCTCCTTCTCTTCGCAACAAATGATGCACTCGCGTGCGTCCGATAACGCCGTCATCATGCCCGAATGACCGAGACGGTCGTCGACGTCCGCGACCTGCGCAAGACGTTCCGCGTCACGGAGCGCGAGGAGGGCCTCGCCGCGACGCTGCGCTCATTTGTGAAACGCCACCGCAAAGATGTGGACGCGGTCGCGGGCATCACGTTCCGCATCGACCGAGGCGAGGTCGTCGGTTTTCTCGGACCGAACGGGGCGGGAAAGACCACGACGCTCAAGATGCTGTCCGGTCTGCTCCACCCTACGGCGGGCGAGGCGCGCGTCCTCGAATATGTGCCTTGGCGGCGCGAGAACGCCTATCTAAAGAGCATGACCCTGCTCATGGGCAACCGAACCCAGCTGGTGTGGGACATTCCGGCCGCCGACAGCTTCCGCGTCCTTCAAGAGATCTACCGCATCCCGGAGGAGCAGTTCCGCGCCACCGTCCACGAGCTCACCGAGCTCCTCGAGCTACAGGAGCTCGTGCACAAGCCCGTGCGCAACCTCTCGCTCGGGGAACGCATGAAGGTCGAGTTCGCGGCGGGCCTCATCCACTCGCCGAGCGTGGCGTTTCTGGACGAGCCGACGATCGGGCTCGACATCAGCATGCAGGTGCGCATCCGGAGATTCGTCGCGGAGTACAACCGGCGCACCGGCGCGACGATCCTGCTCACCAGCCATTACATGGACGACGTCGTCGCGCTGTGCAAGCGCGTGATCGTGATCCACCGCGGACGGCTGCTCTACGACGGCCCGCTCGCGGATCTCGCTGACCGAATGGCTCCGTACAAGGTGATCACGGCGACGCTCCACGACGGGGCCGCGCCGTCGACTGACCTCGACGCGTACGGCACCGTCGTCTCGCGCGATGAGGGCCGCGTCACCCTGCGCGTGGATCGCCAGGTGGCTCCTGAGCGCACCGCGAGGCTCGTGAACGACCTCGGCAGCCGCCTGGCGGACATCTCGGTCGAGGATCCGCCGATAGAGGAGGTCATCGATCGCGTCTTCACGACGGAGCAAACGATGGTTAGCGCGTGATCCGCACGTACCGCGCGCTCCTCGTCGCGCAGATCCAGGCGGCCTCCGCGTATCGCGTGCAGTCGATCCTCTGGATGCTGTTCTCGGTCATACGCCCGGTGATCTTCCTCGCGGCGTGGGTCGCGGTCGCGAACTCGCAGGGCGGCCAGATCGGCGCATACGACGTCCGCGACTTCGCCGCGTACTACATCTGTCTCTCGCTCGTGAGCAATCTGACGATGAGCTGGAACGCGTACGACTTCGAGTTCGAGGTGCGGATGGGCCGGCTGTCGCCGAAGCTGTTGCGGCCTCTGCATCCGATCCACTACTCGGTCGTCGAGAACATCGTGTGGAAGCTCACCACGATCATCCCGCTCGGGATCATCCTCGTGTTCATCTCGCTCACCTTCGACGCTCGATTCCGCACGACCCCCGCGCACCTGCTCCTGTTCATACCGAGCGTGCTGCTCGCGGCCGCGCTCGCGTTCTTCTCGGGATGGGTCCTTGCGACCCTCGCCTTCTGGACCACGCGGGTGCACGCCGTTTCGACGTTCTGGGATCGCGCCGCGTTCATCTTCGCCGGGCAGATCGCGCCGCTCGCGCTCCTTCCCGGACCGTTGCAGACGATCTCGCTCGCCCTGCCATTCGGATACATCCTCGGCGTACCCGCGGAGATCCTTCGCGGCGGGGTGAGTGTGCCCACCGCCCTCGAGCTCATGGCCGGTCAGGCGATCTGGCTCGTGATCTTCTACTTCGCGTTCTTCCGCGTGTGGCGCGTCGGGGTCCGGCAGTACAGCGCGGTCGGCGCCTGATGGTCCGCTACCTCCGCTTGCTGCGGCTGTTCTTCCGGACCGAGCTTCAGTACGAGCTCGAATACCGGCTCAACCTGCTTCTGGAGATCGTGCAGACGATCGTCGTCACCGCCACGAGCGTTGGCGCGATCCTCGTGCTCTTCAGCTACACGACGGTGCTGAACGGATGGGACCTCGGCGCCATGCTCGTGCTTCTCGGATGCTTCTACCTCGTGCAGGGGTTCGGCGAGCTCGTTCTGCAGCCGAGCTTCGAGAAGTTCATGGAGCACGTACGCCTCGGCACGCTCGACTTCGCGCTCCTCAAGCCGGTGTCGGCGCAGTTCCTGGTCACGCTCCGCAACTTCCAGGTCGTGCAGCTCGCGCAGATGGCGCTCGGGGCGATCGTCGTCACGGTCGGCCTCTCGCGGATCCCGAGCATCGGCCTCGCCGAAGCGATCGGATTCCCGATCGCGCTCGTGTGCGGGTTTGGGCTCATCTACGCGCTCCTGCTCGCGCTCTCGACGTTCGCGTTCTGGTTCGTCCGGGTCGATAACCTCATGGCCCTGTACTGGTCGTTCATGGACGCGGGCCGGTTTCCGGTGGACGTGTATCCCGGGTGGCTGCGCGTGACGCTATCTAGCGCGGTGCCGATCGGGGTCGCGGTGACGGTGCCCGCGCAGGTGATCGCCGGACGCCTCGATCCCCTCGGCCTTGGGCTGCTCATCCTCGGGACTGTTGCCGCGTTCGTGCTCGCGTCGTGGTTTTGGCGGCTCGGTCTGCGGTCGCACACGGGTGCGAGCGCGTGAGCGACGAGAAGCCGCCGTTCTACGGCGGCGCGGTCTCGCTAGGGCTCTCTCTGCTACAGTTGTAGCAATGGCAAGAGTGCTGAAGCCAAGAACACGCGCGCCCGGTGCTCAGGCACGCGAGATACCGCAGCGTGAACTCAGGAATGACATTAGTAAGGTCTTGGCGGCGGTCGAGCGTGGACAGCGTTTCCGCGTGACCGTCCGCGGTAGGCCTGTCGCGGACATTGTTCCCGTCGCGGGCCGTCGCACGTCGGTGCCATGGGCCGAGGTGATCGAGATGATCCGTCGTGCCCCACTCGACAAGAGGTTCATGGCCGACGTTGATGGTGCCGTGGACAACAGGCTCCGGGATCCCTGGAAGCGCTCCTAGACACGTCATTTCTCGTCGGACCCGACCCGGTCGGGCTCGCCCGTCCTCCGGTCGACGCCGGCATCTCAGTTGTGACCCTGGCGGAGATCGGTCTTGGAGTGCTCATAGCGAAACGGCTCGAAGATCGTGCTGCACGCCTGGCGGTTCTTGCCGAGATAGAGCGCCGCTTTGAACCGCTTCCAGTCGATCTCGCTGTGGCGCGGGCGTACGCCGAGATCGTCGCAGCGGCGCGGCGCCGCGGAGCCAGGCCGAGACCCTTTGACGGCCTAATCGCGGCGACGGCTGTCGTGCACGGAGTTCCGGTCTACACGCGGGACAGGGACTTCCTGCGGCTACCTGGCGTGAGGGTCGAGTTGATCGGATAGCCGTCTTGTGGCCAACGCGCACTCTTACACTTCTCCTAATGAGCAGCATGAACGTTGATCTGAACCTTCCCGAAGACCGCGCCTCGCCCCGCCCGCGCCGCAAGTCCAAGCGCGTCTGGGTCGGCGGCACCGCGATCGGGGACGACGCTCCCGTTGCGGTCCAATCGATGTGCACGACGCTCACGCACGACGTCGACGCGACGATCCGCCAGATCGAGCTCCTGCAGGAGGCCGGCTGCGAGATCGCGCGCGTCGCCGTACCCGATAAGCGTGGGGGCGAGGCCCTCAAGGAAATCGTCCGCCGCTCGATCCTGCCGATCGTCGCCGACATCCACTTCGACTACCGGCTCGCGCTCATGGCGCTTGACGCGAAGGTCCACAAGCTGCGCCTCAACCCCGGGAACATCCACAACAAGGACGGAGTGCGCGAGGTCGTCAAGCGCGCGAAGGAGCAGGGGACGCCGATCCGCATCGGCGTGAACCACGGCTCGATCGGCGATCGCCAGCCCGACGACATCCGCGACGAATCGCAGCGCATGGTCGACCTCGCGCTCAGCGAGATTCGTATCCTCGAGGACCTCGACTTCGACGACATCGTCGTCTCGGTCAAAGCGTTCGAGGTACCGGTGATGATCGCCGCGTACCGGCGTCTCGCGAAGGCCGTCCCGTACCCGCTGCACCTCGGGGTCACCGAGGCGGGCACCGCGCTCTCCGGGTCGATCCGCTCCGCGGCGGGGATGAGCGTCCTCCTATACGAGGGGATCGGCGACACCATCCGCGTGTCGCTCAGCGAGGACCCGGTCGTCGAGGTCAAGGCGGGCTTCGACCTCTTGAAATCGCTCGGGCTTCGCGACCAGGGATTGACGCTCGTCGCGTGCCCGTCGTGCGGTCGCGCGGACATCGACCTCATCCCGCTCGCGAAGGTCGCGGAGGAGCGCCTGCGCGCGCTGCCGGTGCCGATGAAGGTCGCGGTGATGGGCTGCGAAGTGAACGGTCCAGGCGAGGCGAAGGACGCCGACGTCGGCATCGCCGGCGGCGTGGGAAAGGGCGCGATCTTCCGCAAGGGGAAGATCGTCGGCACATTTCCCGAGGACAAGCTCATGGATGGCCTGCTTGCGGAGATCGACAAGATCCTCATCGAGAACGGCAAAGAGCCCTACTCCCAGAAGGCGCCGAAGCTCTCGCACGAAGGACAGCTCACTCCCGGGCGCAGTGTCCCAGCAGGACAGCGCACCTAAGGAGGACGACGTTCAACCCGGCGTCGTCTCGGTGGGACGCGCCGGGCTCGCGAACGTCGACTTTCGGAAGGCGCGCTTCGACAAATTCCAGCTCGCCGTCGGCAACTTCGTCGCGTGCGACTTCCGCGGCTTGCGTCTCGACGAGAAGTTCGCTCCGTTCTTCGTAACTCGGCCGCGCAGCACTTTCGTGTCCTGCAAGTTCGACGGAGCGGATCTCCGTCAGGTCACGGCCGAGGGCACGCGCTTCGAGAAATGTTCGTTCGACGATGCGCGGCTCGACGGCTGGACCCCGGCGCGGGCTGAGTTCGTCGACTGCCGCTTCGCCGGCAAGGTCGTGAGCGTCACCTTCAGCGGCCGGCCCGCAGGTCCCGGCTCAACCCGGATCGACCCGGTCCGGTCGAAGAACGACTTCCGCGGAAACGACTTCCGCGATGCCCAGCTCATCGATACGGTCTTCGTGTTCGGAATCGATCTCGGCCAGCAGCGCTGGCCAGAGGGACACGACTACGTGCGGCTCGACAAGTTCCATCGCAGGCTCGAAGCGGCGCGGGCCGACATCCTCGGGTGGGAGGCCGGCGAGATGCGTACCGCCGGCCTCGCCATGCTCCAGTCGCTCGCGCAACGCTGGCAGGATCAGCGCGAGATCATCGGAATGCGCGTCAGTCCCGCCGTAAAGGCCGCGCCTCGCGTGCAGATCCGCGTCTGGGACGCGCTCGAGCACGCGAAGATCTGAGGGCGCTCAGCTCGGGAGCTTCAGCTCCATTCCGGGCTGGATCAGGTCGGGGTTATCGCCGATGACGTCCTTGTTCAGGTCGTAGATCTCGCGCCAGCGATTCGCGTCACCCAGCTCCTGCTTCGCGATCGCGGAGAGGTTGTCGCCGCTATCGACCGTGTACGTCTTTGGCTTGGTCTCCGTCGCGCCCGGGTCCTTGGGGTACTCGCGATGGCTCTCGTTACTCTCTGGCATTGTTGGCCTCCTGTTTTGAATCAAGTAACAGCAGGCCGGGTGCCAAGCCCTAATCCACTTTCAGCTTCGGATCCAGCGCGTCCCGCAGCCCGTCACCGAGGAAGTTGAAGCAGATGAGCGTCACCGCGAGCACGACCGCCGGAAAGAGCAGCTCGTGCGGGAACGCGCGCATGTTGCGGACCCCTTCGGCGATGAGGATGCCCCAGCTCGGAAGCGGCGGTCGCACGCCCAACCCCAGGAAGGACAGTCCTGCCTCCGTGGCAATGGCGCCGGGTATGCCGAACGTGGCGGCGACGATCACCGGCGCGAGCGTGTTCGGAAGGAGGTGCCGGAAGATGATCCGCCCGTTCGCGGCTCCGGTCATCCGCGCAGCCTCGATGAACTCCTTCTCCTTGAGCGATAGGACCTGGCCGCGGACGAGACGCGCGACCGTGAGCCAGGAGACGAGGCCAAGCGCGATGAAGACCCCGAGCAGACCGCCTGTTATGCCGTCGAGGCTCCCGATGATCCCGAGGAGCGGCCCCTGCGGCTGGTCCAGCACCGCCCGCAAGTACGTAATCACCACGATGACGAGCAGCAGATTGGGGAAGGCTAGGAGCACATCGACCGTGCGCATGACCAGAACATCGACCCAGCGGCCGAAGAATCCCGCCGCCAGACCGAGCGGCACGCCCACGACCAGCACGATGAGGACGTCCACGAGCGCGACGGCCAGCGAGATGCGACTCCCGTAGATCAAGCGGCTGAGCTCGTCGCGGCCGAGGCCGTCCGTTCCGAAGAGATGCCCCGCGCCGGGCCCGAGGTCGGTGTTGTCGAGGTCCTGCTGCTGGAAGGGGAAAGGCGCCACGACGTTCGCGAAAACCGCGATGAGAAGCAAGAGGACGATGTACGCGAGGCTGACCACCGCGGCGCGGTTTTGCACGAGGCGGTGCCAGGCGTCGCGCCACAGGCTGGCCGGTCGGCGAATGGGGACCGGTGCGTCGAGGGTGGCGGCACTAGTGGTCATCGGTACCGGATCCGCGGGTCGAGGAATCCGTATGAGAGGTCGACGAGAAGGTTCACGAGCGAGATGAGCAGCGCGAACACCAACACGATGCCGAGGAGCAACGGGTAGTCGCGGCCGCTCACGCTATCGACGAACTGACGGCCAATCCCAGGCACGCTGTAGATCCGCTCCACGAAGAACGATGCGGTGATCACGTTCGCGAGCGTGACCCCGGCGACCGTGACCACTGGGATCAGCGCGTTCTTCATCGCGTGGCGAATCACCACGGCGGTCTCGGTCAGGCCTTTCGCGCGCGCCGTCCGGATGAAGTCCTGGCCATGAACCTCCAGGAGGCTCGACCGCGTGTAGCGCGCCAGGATCGCGGCCGGGCCAAGGCCGATCGCGAGGACCGGGATGATCGCGCGGGAGTCGAAGATCCCCTCCCAGCCGCCGGTCGGAAGCCACCCCAGCACGAGTGAGAAGAAGACGATCAGCAGCGACACGCGCACGAACGGCGGCGTCGCTATGCCGGTGACCGTGATGAGCGACGACACGTAGTCGATCCACGTGTTGTGCTTCACCGCCGCGAGCGCTCCGAGCGGAACGCCCACGACGATCGCGAAGAGCATCGAGGCGAGGCCGAGCTGCGCCGAGACGGGCAGCGTGGCGGCGATGATCTCCGAGACCGAGCGCTCAACGCTGCGGTACGAGGGGCCGAAGTCACCGCGCAGCACGTTCGCGAGGTAGTCGATGTACTGCTTCGGAAGTGGATCGTCGAGGTGGTACTGGCGGGCGAGGTTCTCCTTGACCGCAGCGGGCAGCGGCTTGTCGCTCTCGTCCCAGGGGCTCCCGGGCGTCGCGTGGACGAGGATGAACGTGAGCGTGAACACCACGAAGAGGCTGGGAAGGACCCAGAGGAGCCGCCGCAGAACGTAGGTCGTCATCTGGTCACACCGGGTGAGGCGGAGGCCGGTCCGCTCTTATGCCGGCCTCCGCCATAGCACTACTTGTTGACCTTAACCAGGTAGCCCTGGATGCGTCCGAGCACCCGGTAGTGGTTGAGCCCCTGGATGTACGGCTTGATCAGGTCGAAGCGCGCCCAGTGGTAGACGGTGATGTAGGGCGCCTCAGTATTGATGATCTTGTCGGCGCTCTCGTACGTGGTCCTGCGCTTCGCCACGTCGTTCTCTTTCAGTCCCTGGCCGACGAGGTTGTCGAACTCGGTGTTCTTCCAGTGCGCGTAGAAGAAGTCGGCCTTCGAATCGAAGAGCAGGTTGTACCAGTTGTTCGGGTCCTCGTAGTCCGATCCCCAGCCGCTCACATACATGTTGAAGGGCTGGTCCTTCCGCGTCGTCCGCCAGTTGTCAAAGGCCTTGTCCTCCATCGGCTCGAGCACGATGTCGATGCCGAGGTTGGACTTCCAGATCCCCTGCACGGCCTCGGCGATGGCCTTCGTCTCAGCGGCGCCGCTCGCGAATGTGAACTTCACGTTCGCCGGCCAGCCCTTCCCGTCGGGATATCCCGCCTCGGAGAGCAGCTGCTTTGCCTTGGCCACGTCGAAGCCGAGGGCGTTCTCCTTCTTCTGCCCCGGTATGCCCGGCGCCACGATGGAGACCGCGTTGAAGTACGCGTCCTTGAGAACGACCTCGTTCAAACGCTTGGTGTCGGTTGCCATGGAGAGGGCCTGCCGCACCTTGACGTTGTTCAAAGGCGCGTTGGTCGTGTCAAGGATGATCCACTGCGAGCCCTGCCGCTCGAACTTCTTGATCTCCTTGCTCAGCGTCGCGTCGGCCTTCGCGCGCGTGATGTCCGCCCCGACGAGCACCGCTCGGTCGATCTCGCCCGCTTCGTAGGCGATGACCGACTTCGTCGCGACGTCGTCGTAGAGCGTCCAGACGATCGTGTCGGGGCCGTTGTTCTCGCCCCAGTAATTCGGGTTCTTCTCGACGGTCATGCTCTGCTCGGGCTTCCACTCGACGAGCCGGTAGTGGCCGTTCGAGATGTAGGTGTCCTTCGTGAGCGTCCACTTGTCGGCGTTCTTGTCGATCGTGTCCTTGCGGACCGGGTACGCCGTCCACGTCGCCGCGAGATGCATGAAGAACGGGGCCGGCCGCTCGAGCGTGACCACGAGCGTCCGGTCGTCCGTGGCCTTGACGGCCATTCCATCGGCGGTGCCTTTGCCGGTGCCGAATGCCTCTGCTCCCTTGACCGGCCACAGTGTCTGCGCGTAGCGCGACTTCGTCGCCGGGTCGGTCGCGCGCTTCCAGGCGTACTCGAAGTCCGACGCCTTGAGCGCCTGACCGTCGGACCATTTGAGGCCCGACCGAAGGTTGAACGTGTACGTGAGACCGTCCGGCGAGATCGTCCATTTCTCCGCCTGGCCCGGTTTGATCTCACCAGAGACCTGATCGACGTACGCGAGCCCCTCGAACGTGTTCTGGATCTGCTCGAGGCCCGCGCCGCCCGAGCTGATGCCGGGATCCATGGTGTTCACGATCTTCGCGGCCTCCGGTAGCCGCAGCGTGGTCAGTTTCGCCGCGCCTGACGGACTCGGCGTGCCCGAGCTCGTCGGGGTGCATGCGGCAACAGCCAAGACGACCAATAGCGAAAACGCGACCAGCTTCCTCATTGTTGTGCTCCTTGCGGGAATCTCCGCCCCCAACGCCGGAAGGATAACGACGCGTGAAAGCGCGCCCGCGGGACCGACTAGACTCGCCCTCGATGACGCGCCACCGAGGGTCCTCGTACCGAATCCCGCGTTAGCCGGCGCAGCTGCGCCGGCGATTCTGCCGCGCCTCAATATGACCCTCGGAGTTCAGTGATGAGACAGTCGAAGCTCTTTGGCCGCACCCTACGCGAAGCGCCCGCGGAAGCTCAGACGCCCGGGCACCGCCTCATGCTGCGCGCCGCGATCGCGAAGCCACTCGCTGCGGGGCTGTACACATGGCTGCCCCTCGGCTTCCGCGTCGCGAAGAAGGTCGAGCAGATCATCCGCGAAGAGCAGGACCGGATCGGCGCCCAGGAGATGGAGATGCCGGTCCTGACACCGGCCGACCCATGGAAGCAGACCGGCCGGTGGGAAATGCTCGAGCCGATCACCTTCCGCACGACCGACCACAACGGCCGTGAGTTCATGGTGAGCTACACGCACGAAGAGTTCGTGCATCTCCACGCGATGCAGGAGATCCAGAGCTACAGGCAGATGCCGCAGATCGTCTACCACTTCCAGTCGAAGGGACGCGACGAGGCGCGGCCGCGCGCGGGCTTGCTTCGCGTGCGCGAGTTCGTCATGAAGGACGCGTACAGCTTCGATGTCGACCAGGCCGGCCTCGAGAAGAGCTACGCCGCCGAGTACGGGGCTTACGAGCGAACGTTCAAGCGGATGGGGCTCGATGCGATCAGCGTCGAGTCCGATACAGGCGCCATGGGCGGTGACGTCGCGCACGAATTCCAGGTGCTCACTGAGGTAGGGGAGGACCGCATCGCTATCTGCGCGAACTGCGATTACCGCGCGAACCTGGAAAAGGCGACCCGTCACATGGAAGGCCAGCGAGCGCGGGCCGACGTCGTCCCGGCTCCGACTCAGATCGCGACGCCTGGTACGGAGAGCATCGAGGCGCTCGAGGCCTCGCTGAATCAGCCCAAACACGCCTTCCTGAAGACGCTCTTGTTCCGCGATCAATCAGGCAAGGTCGTCGCGGTCGTGCTGCCGGGCGACCGTGACGTCAACGAGGCGAAGCTTCGCAAGACTCTCGCGACCGGCGAGGTCAAGTTCGCGAGCGATGCCGATTTCGCGGCCGCTGGAGCGGTCCGAGGCTACATCGGCCCGGTCGGCCTCAAAGCGCGAGTCCTCGTGGACACCGGCGTGGGCGGCGGCGGGTATACCGCGGGCGCGAACAAGAAGGACGCGCATCTCCGCGATGTCGTCCTCGGCCGCGACTTCCAGGGCGAGCGTGTCGATGCCTCGGACGTGCGTGAGGGCGACGTCTGCCCCAAATGCAAAGTCGGAAGGCTCACGATCAAGCGCGGGGTTGAGGTGGGAAACATCTTCGCCTACGGCACGTATTACTCGGACAAAATGAACGCCACTTTCGTCGATGAGGATGGCACGCGCAGGCCGTTCTTCGGCGGCAGCTATGGCATCGGAGTCGGTAGAGCGGTCCAGACGATCATCGAGACACACCATGACGACAAGGGAATCATCTGGCCGCCCCAGGTCGCGCCCTTCGACGTGCATGTATTGGCTCTGCCGGTGAACGACGATGCGGTACGCGCGGCGGCCGAGAAGCTTGTCGCCGATCTCGAGAGCCGCGGCCTAGACGTGCTCTACGACGACCGCAACGAGAGCGCAGGAGTGAAGCTCGCCGATTCGGACTTGATCGGAATTCCGATCAGAGCGACCGTGAGTAAGCGCAATCTCGCCGAAGACAAAATCGAGATAAAGCAGCGCCACGTGGCCGAGCCGCTGATGGTGAAGTCACTCGAAGCCGTCTCGTGTATCGAGACGTTCGACGCCGAGAAACTCAAATGGCGAGGGTGACCAAGGCGCGTGAAGCCGCACCGACGGCCTTGCCCGGCGAGGAGCGCTCGCTCGAGGCCTCGCTGCGGCCACAGCGCCTCTCCGACGATGAATACATCAACCAGGACAAGGTCAAAGGGCAGCTTCGCATCATCATCGAAGCCGCGAAAGCACGCCGCGAGACCCTCGAGCACATCGCCCTTTACGGTCCCCCGGGAGTGGGGAAGACCTCACTGGCGAATGTGATCGCGCACGAGCTCGGCGTGCCGATAAAGATCACGAGCGGCCCGGCCATAGAACGCGCGGGCGATCTCGCGGCGATCCTCACGAATCTCGAGAACGGCGCCGTGCTGTTCATCGACGAGGTGCACCGCCTCCCGCGGGTGGTCGAGGAAGTCCTCTATCCAGCGATGGAAGAGTTCCATCTCGACATCATCCTTGGGAAGGGCCCGGGCGCGCGCACACTGCGGCTGCCATTGCCGCGCTTCACGCTCGTCGGTGCGACGACGCGCATCGGCCGTCTCTCCGCGCCGCTTCGCGATCGGTTCGGGGCGATCTACCACCTCGATCTTTTCAAACCCGAAGCACTGGAGCGGGTCGTGCGCCGATCCGCGCGCATCCTCAAGGTCGAGATCGACTCCGCGGCAGCGCATGAGATCGCCCTGCGCGCGCGAGGAACACCGCGGATCGCGAACCGCTGGCTGAAACGGGTGCGCGACTACGCCCAGGTGCGCCACGACGGCAACGTCACCCTGCCTGTCGCGCGTGAAGCGCTCGCCGCACTCGAGGTGGACGATGCGGGCCTCGATGACCGCGACCGCAGTCTCCTCCGGGCGATCACGGACAAGTTCGGCGGCGGTCCGGTCGGGCTCGAGACACTCGCTGCCGCCGTGAGCGAGGACGCCGAGACGATCGAGGACGTGTACGAGCCGTACCTCCTGCAGGAGGGGTACCTCAAGCGCACCCCCCGCGGCCGCGTCGCGACGGAACGCACCTACCGGCACCTCGGCGTGGACGTGCCGAAGAACGGCACGCTCTGGGACGGGCATCAAGGGGAGTGAAGCGCTTCGAGCTGGAGCGCGCGATCAGAGAGAACGAGCTCGTCCTGCACTACCAGCCGATGGTCGGAGTGCCAAGTCGCCGGCTCACCGGTGTCGAGGCGCTGGTGCGTTGGCGCCACCCCGAGCGCGGTCTCGTCTCTCCGCTCGAGTTCATCCCCGAGGCGGAGGCGACCGGACTTATCCGGCGGCTCACGTTCTGGGTCCTTCGGGAGGCGCTCCTCCAGGGGAACGTGTGGCGACGGGACGGCTCAACGCTCACCGTCGCGGTGAACCTGTCGGTCGACAACCTTCATGACACGCACTTCCGCCGCTACACCGAGCTCACCCTGAAGGTCGCCGGCGGACCCGAGCACTTGATCATGGAGGTCTCGTCGCGCGCGCTCGCGCGCGACCCCGATCCGCCGATACCGATCCTCGAGCTCATGCGCGCCAAGGGGATCCGCGTCACGCTCGACGACGCGACCGATGAGGACGCGCATGTTCTCGAGAGGTTTCCCGTCGACATAGTCAAAGTGAGCCGCACGCTGATTACGCGGATGGGACGAGACCACCGCGCGCTTGAGTATGTCCGCGCGGTTGTCAGTGCGGCGCGGGGGCGTGGGCTCGAAGTGATCGCAGTCGGCGTCGAAGACGAGGAGACATGGCAGCGACTGAGCGAGCTTGGATTCTCCGGCGCGCAGGGCTTCCTGATCGCGGCACCGATGCCACCTTCTCAACTAAGTGAGTGGCGTGCGACGAGGGTGTGACGCGCCGGAATGATGCGGCGGCGGGTGGCACGGGGGAGCGGGTTGCGCGCGAGCCGTTGACCGGCCGCGTCGCTGGCGGACCGTTCGTAATGCCGGGGCAGCGGACCGGTAGGCGAGCGCGCGGCCCCGACCCCGGGACAGGACCCGCCGCCGCACGGGCCTGCCGGAACCGGCATGGAACTGTCCAGGTCGCTGCCCCGTATATGAACTTAAGGTCTTCCTACGTTGTTCTTTAGGAAGCCCTGATACTCAGTAGTGGCGGCCGCGGAAACTCAACGAAGAGGGGTAAGCAGCACGGTGGAGAAAGCTCTCGCGGCGAAGGTCAACGGCGTGGTCG
>DASWCR010000229.1:0-6071 GCA_036389995.1 Candidatus Limnocylindria bacterium
GATCTGATAGCCGAGGTAGTGCCAGATCGTGACGAGCGATAGCACGACAAGCGCGAGGCTGGGACCCGCGAGCCATTCCGGCAGCGTGATCCCAAAGCCTGACGCCGCGAGGTCGAAGATCCCGTTTGGCTCGTCGAGCCAGCGCTGCGGCCCTATTCCGAAGATCCCGATGACATCGTTCACGAGGCCGTACTGCGGGTGGAAGACCCAGAAGAAGACCGCCGCCGCCGCGACGAAGGACGTGACGTAGGGCAGGTAGTAGACGGTCCGGTAGATCCCGCGTCCGCGCATCTTCTGGAAGAGCAGATACGCGAGAACGAGCGACAGGGCGATCTCGAGCGGGACGGTGAAGATGACGTACGAGAACGTTGTGGAGAGTGCCCGCCAGAAATCGGGGCTGCGGATCGAGTTGTCGTAGAGCCAGTCCGTGTAGTTGCCGAGCCCGCGGAAGGCGCCCTGTACCACGTCCCACTTGAAGAGCGACATGTAAAACGCCGCGATCGCCGGGAAGATCTGGAAGACACCGAGGATCACGACGGCCGGTAAGAGGAAGAGCCACGCTTGGATCGCCTCGATCGGAAGCCGACGGTGCGGCGACGCGCGGACGCTCGAAGGGATGACCTCGGCCGCCACCGGCTGCGATGATAGGCGAGCGATGCCGATCTACGACTACCACTGCGATCACTGCGGACATTCCTTCTCCCAGGTGCAGTCCTACAACGACCAACCTGTCGAGAAATGCCCGAACTGCGGAAAGAAACCGCGGCGCCTGATCTCGTCGACCGCGGTCGTCTTCAAGGGATCAGGCTGGTACAAGACGGATAGCCGCCCCGCGGAGAAGAGCGAGACGAAATCGGAGACGAAGCCAGAGAGCAAGCCCGAAAAGAAGTCGGACACCAAGTCCGGGACGAAGTCCGAGACGAAGCCAGAGAGCAAGCCCGAGACGAAGCAGTCGGGGGCCGGGGGGCAGAACTCCCCGACTCGCAAGAGCGAGGCGTCATCCTAGCCCGCGGCGTTGCGCGCGGCCGGGCGGTGATCCTGAACTTTTCGGACGACGATTGCCCATTCCTCGCCGGCGCGGTCGCGTACCAGATCTTCTTCGCCCTCATCCCGCTTCTCGCGCTGCTCGTCGGCGTCCTCGCATTCGTGTATGGCCAGGATCGCGCGGAGAGCGATCTCGTCGAGATCCTTCGCGACGTCTACCCCTCGGCCACCTCGCAGGAGACCCGCATCGCACATGAGCTGGTGCAGGGTCGCGCTCTATCGCTGTCCATCGGCGTGGTGGGCACCATCTTCTCGACGATGGCGATCCACGGCGCGCTCGATCGCGCGCTCGCCCTGATCCTCGGCCGCGAGGGCCGCCGCAGCTTCGTTCGCGGTCACCTCGAGGCGGCGGGGTTCGTGGCCGTGGTCGCCGTGCTGGCACTCGTCTCGTTCGGCCTCTCGTTCGGCACGGCGGCGCTGTCCGACGTCCTCGTCGCCGCGGGCTACGGCGGGCTGGTCGCGGTCGCGGTGCAGGTCCTCTCGCCACTCGCCGGCCTGGCCATCGGCTTCGTCTTCTTCTTCATCGTGTACCGCGCGGTGCCCAGGCACCGGCCGTCGCGGCGGATCGCGGCGGAGGGCGCACTGGTATCGGCCGTGCTGTGGGAGGTGGCCAAGCTGGCATTCGGCTACTTCACCCGAGCGCTCGCCCTGTTCGCGGCGTACGGGCCGCTGGCATTCGCGGCGGGGCTTCTTACCTGGATCTACGTCACAGCGCTCATCATCTTGTTCGGTGCGGAGGTCATGAAGACGCGTGGAGCGGCTTGAAGCGTTCGCGAGCCGGTTCATCGAGGGTTGGAGCGCCCGGCTTTTCGGGGCGAAACTCCAGCCGGTGCAGATCGCCAAGCGCGTGATCCGCGCGATGGAATCGCACCAGACCATCTCGCTGAGCAAGACCTTCGTCCCGAACTCGTATGTGGTGTCGCTCTCGCCGTCGGACTTCGAGGGGTTCGAGCAATACCGCCGCAGCCTCGAGCAGGACCTCTCCGAGGCGGTCCTCGGTGCGGCGCGCGACAGGAATTACACGCTGCTCGCGTATCCGACCGTGGAGATAGAGCGCGACGAAGACCTGCCGCCGGGCGACATGCGGGTCTCGTGCGCGCTGGTCGACGCATCCGGCGACGAGGTGTCGTCCGACCCGAAGGCGCTCGGCGCTGTCGAGTCCGGCCACACGATGGTGCTCGACCGCGAGAAGCTCCTGCGCGAAAAGCCGCGCGCGCCGAAAGCCGCGATCACGGTGCGAGAAGGCGACGAGCGGCGCGACATCGTTCTCGGTTCGGAGCCGCTCGCGATCGGCCGCGATCCGCAGAACGACATCACGCTGGACGACCGCCGCGTGTCGCGGAAGCACGCCGAGATCCGCCTGCGCCTCGGCCGCTACACGCTGTACGATCTGCAGAGCACGAACGGCACGTACGTGAATGGCCGGCGGGTCGCCGAGGTCGTGCTGGCCGACGGAGACCGTCTCTCGATCGGCGGTGTCGAGCTCCAGTTCCGCGCGACCGACTAGATGGAGATCACGTTCGCGGTCCTGCTTTGGGGCGTCCGGATCGCATTCCTCGTCCTTCTCTATCTGTTCCTGATCCGCGTCTTCAGCTCGCTCCAGCGCTCGCTCGCGACCGAGAACGTCGTAGCGGCAGGGCCAATCGGCCTCGCTCATCTTGTCGTACAGCGCACGGTGCGCGGCGCGCCGCGCGTCGGTGACCGCCTGCCGCTCCGCGCGGTGAACGCGCTCGGCCGGGATGCGGGCAACGACATCGTGATCAACGACGAGGCGGCGTCCGCGCGCCACGCTCTCGTCGAATTTGCCGACGGCGAATGGTGGGTCGAGGATGCGGGCAGCACGAACGGGACGGTCGTCAACGGCGAGGTCGTCCGGTCGCGCGAGCGCCTGCAGTACGGGGACGAGCTTGCGATCGGCCGCGTCGCCCTCCGGCTCGAGCAGTGATGCGGGCCGAGGCCGCCGTGCCCCTCGGACGCGCACGCTTCACGGAGCTTTCGCTCCTGGTCTGGGTCGCGACGTTCGCGATCACCGGCTTCGTCGCGGTCCTCGCGACGGAAACGTCGTCCTTCAACCCCACCGCCGTCGTGGTGCCGGTGGTCTTCCTCGCGCTCATGCTGGCGCTGCACGTCTTCCTCGTCAGCATCCGGTTCCGCGGCGACCAGATACTCATGCCCATCGCCGCCGGCCTCACTGCGATCGGACTCGTCCTGGTCCAGCGGCTCGCGTCGGACCTTCTGTTCCAGCAGCTCTCGTGGTCGATCATCGCCGCAGGCGCGTTTGCCGCGACGATCGTCGTACCGCGGGACCTGACGGCGCTCGCGCGATTCAAGTGGACGTGGGCGCTCCTCGGCGTCCTCCTGCTGATCGCGCCGCTCTTTCCCGTCATCGGCCGCGAGATCAACGGTGCGCGGATCTGGATCAAGCTAGGACCGGGGAGCATCGAGCCCTGGGAGGCCGTGAAGATCCTGCTTGTGGTCTTCTTCGCCGCCTATCTCGAGGAGTACCGCGAGGTTCTCTCGCACTCGCAGCGCCGCATCGGACCGTTCCCGGTGCCCCCCGTGCCATACCTCGTCCCGATCGTCGCGATGTGGGGCATCGCAATGCTCGTCATGGTTTTCGAGAAGGACATGGGCGCGACGGTGCTCTTCTTCGGGATCTTCCTCGCGATGCTTTTCCTGGCGACCGGCGAAGCCTTCTACGCGGTGATCGGGGTCGGCCTGCTCGTCCTCGGCGGCATCGTCGCGTATCAGCTGTTCGGCCACGTGCAGGCGCGCGTCGATACGTGGCTCCGGCCGTTCGATGAAGACCTACGGTTCGGGACCGGCTACCAGCTGGTGCAAGGGCTCTATGCGCTCGCGAACGGCGGACTCTTCGGGGCGGGTCTCGGCAACGGGATGCCGGATCGGATCCCGGTCGTGTGGAGCGACTTCGTATTCGACGCGTTCGCGGAAGAGGCCGGTCTCGCCGGCGCGCTCGCCCTGCTCGCGCTGTACCTCGTGTTCCTGTACCGGGGCATGCTCATCGCCCTCCGCGCGCCGACGATATTCCTTCAACTGCTCGCGGCAGGCCTCTCGTTCATCGTCGCGCTGCAGACGCTCGTCATCGTCGGTGGGAACCTCCGGCTCATACCGCTCACCGGCATCACCCTTCCGTTCGTGGCCTACGGAGGCTCCTCGCTCGTGACGAACTGGATGCTCGTGGGACTCCTGATGCGCGTCTCGCAGGTCTCGACCCGAATGCGGGGCGGGGGAGGTCCCTCGTGACGTCGCCGATCAGCGCGAACATCCGATCGCTCACGCTCACCCTCGCTCTCGCTTTCCTCGTAACGTCGATCGGCGCCGCGTACTGGACCGTCCTCGCTTCGGACCAGCTCGCGAACGATCCCTTCAACCCGCGCCTGATCGCCGCGACGAACGGCCGCGCGCGCGGCGCGATCGTCGATCGCAACGGTGCACCGATCGCGACGAGCGAGCGGACCGACACCGGCTTCGCGCGCTCCTACAAGGACCGGACGCTCGCGCAGGTGGTCGGCTATGCGTCGAGCAAGTTCGGGCTCTCCGGCGTCGAGGCCGCGTACGCCGAGTCGCTCATCGGACAGGATCCGGCCGATCCCGTCTCCATCTGGCGGGCCCGCTACCTCGGCGATCGCAGCCCGGCCGGGCAGGTGGTGCTCGGGATCGACCTCAAGATCCAGAAGGCAGCCGCGGACGCTCTCGGCGGGCGCAAAGGCGCGATCGTGGCAGTCGATCCGCGAACCGGAGCGATCCTCGCGTCGGTCAGCGTTCCGAGTTACGACGCGAATCAGATCGTCGACCCCTCCAAGCAGGATGCGGCGTTCGACCAGCTCACTCACGACGCCGGCCACCCGCTCCTGAACCGCGTGTCGCAGGGTCTCTATCCGCCGGGATCGGTCTTCAAGGTCGTCACGGGCGCCGCCGCGCTCGAGTCGGGATTCGATCCGACGAAGAAGCTCCGGGTGGACGACCCCTATCAGGCCGACAAATCGTGGGGCGATTACTACGTCCGTTCGTCCTCGCGCGCGCACGGCCTCTTCGACATGTCCGACGGCTTCCGGCTCTCCGAGAACATCTACTTCGCTCAGGTCGGTCTGCAGATCGGAGCCGCGAAGCTGATCGATTATGCGAGGCGGTTCGGAATCGGCTCGACGCCCGCGCTCGATCTCGCCGCGGCGAAGGGCCAGCTCTCGGACTCGGGTTCGATCGATCGGCCGACGCTCCTCGCCGACACCTCGTACGGCCAGGGGGAGCTCCTCGTCTCACCGCTCCAGATGGCCCTCGTGTACGCCGCGATCGCGAACGGCGGGGTGATGCCGACGGCCCACTACGCCACGGAGGTTCGCGACGCCGAGGGTCACGTCGTCCGTCAGGTCGCGCCCGGTCCGGTCGGGCAGGTCATCTCGCCCGCCACCGCGAAGACCCTGACGACAATGCTTGTCGGCGCCGTCGCCGGACCCGGCGCTTTCGCTTTTGGGGCCAAGATCCCGGGCATCGACGTCGCCGGAAAAACCGGGACAGCCGAAAATCGTCCCGGCGAGCCGCCTCACGGCTGGTTCATCGGATTCGCGCCAGCTCAGAATCCAACCGTCGTCGTTGCCGTGATCGTCGAAAACACCCCGGACGGAGGAGTAGCAGCGGCGCCACTCGGAGGACAAGTCATGCGGGTCGCGCTAGGCAAGTAGCACAACTCGGCCGGCGGGTGGCACGGCGAGCAGGGGCTCTCACGAGGCGGGGGTGCCCCGGGGCCCCGCCTGCAGCGCGCCAAGGGCGCGCTGCGTGACGGGGAGGGTGCGCCGAGGGAGAGCCCCGCGAGCCGGGACAGGACCCGCCAGACCGCCGGCTCAAGATGGAACTGGAAGAGTCGCGGTCCCGTATATGAACTTAAGGTCTTCCTACGTTGTTCTTTAGGAAGCCCTGATACTCAGTAGTGGCGGCCGCGGAAACTCAACGAAGAGGGGTAAGCAGCACGGTGGAGAAAGCTCTCGCGGCGAAGGTCAACGGCGTGGTCG
>DASWCR010000230.1:0-4154 GCA_036389995.1 Candidatus Limnocylindria bacterium
GCCGGCGCGGTCGACATCTCGCTCGATCCGAACAATCCCCGGATCATCTATGCGTCGTTCTGGGAGGCGATCCGGCGTCCATGGGAACTCGTCTCCGGCGGACCCAGTAGCGGCATCTTCCGCTCGAACGACGCTGGCGACACGTGGATCGAGATCAGCCGCAACAAGGGCCTGCCGAAAGGACTGCTCGGCAAGATCGGCATTTCGGCGTCGGCCGCGAAGTCAGGCCGCGTGTACGCGATCGTCGAGGCTGAGGACGGCGGGATCTATCGATCCGACAACTTCGGTGAGACGTGGGAGCGAGGGAGCGAGGACCGCAATCTCCGGCAGCGCGCCTGGTACTACCACCACATCTATGCGCACCCCACCGATCCCGAAACGGTCTGGGTGCTCAACGTGTCGGCGTGGCTTTCGAACGACGGCGGCAAAACGTTCCAGGAGCAATCGATCCCGCACGGCGATCACCACGACCTCTGGATCGACCCGAAGAATCCCGATCGGATCATCAACGGCAACGACGGGGGCGCGGTCGTCACCCAAAACGGCGGCGAGAGCTGGTCGTCCGTCTACAACCAGCCGACCGCCGAGTTCTATCACGTGCTCACCGATACCCAGACGCCGTATCGCATCTACGGCGCGCAGCAGGACAACACCACGATGACCGTGCCGAGCCGCTCCGCTATCGCGGGCATCACCGCGGCCGACAGCTTCGCAATCGGTGGGGGAGAGTCCGGCTACATCGCGGTCCGCTCGGACGACCCGAACGTCGTCTTCGCCGGCAACTATCAGGGCATTCTCACGCGGTACGACCGCCGCACCGGGCAGGCACGAAACATCATGGTCTGGCCCGAATCGAGCGCGGGCGAAGGCGCGAAGGACGTCAAGTACCGCGTGCAGTGGACCGCGCCCACCGTCCACTCGCCGCACGATCCGAACGTCCTCTATCACACCGGCAACCACGTCTTCCGCACCACCGACGAGGGCGCGACGTGGGAGCGGATCAGTCCGGACCTCACGCGCAACGACAAGTCGAAGCTCGGACCGTCCGGTGGCCCGATCACGAAGGACAACACCGGCGCCGAGTACTACTGCACGATCTTCGCATTCGCTGAATCGCCGGTCGGGCGCGGCGTGCTGTGGGCCGGCAGCGACGACGGGCTGCTGCACGTATCGCGCGACGACGGAAAGACGTGGAAGAACGTGACGCCCGCCGCGATCAAACCGTTCTCTCTCGTTTCGATCATCGAGCCCTCGCCGCACGACGCGGGAACGGCGTACGTCGCGACGACGCGCTACAAGCACGACGACTTCAAGCCGTACCTGTGGAAGACGACGAACTACGGCCGGACGTGGACGAAGATCACGAACGGAATCCCTGCGGACGATTTCACGCGCGTGATCCGCGAAGACCCGACACGCAAGGGCCTTCTCTACGCCGGCAGCGAGACCGGGGTCTACGTTTCGTTCGACGACGGCGCGCGCTGGAACCGCCTCGGCGGCAACCTTCCGGTCGTGCCGATCCACGACATGGTCGTGAAGGACTCGGACCTGGTCCTGGGAACGCACGGGCGGTCCTTCTGGGTCCTCGACGACCTCTCGCCGATCCGCCAGCTCGCGGCAGAGGCGACGAAGGGGAAGACGCGGCTCTTCACCCCGCGGCCCACCGTGCGGTTCCGTACCGACATGGGCTTCCCGCAACCCGCGAAGTCCGGCAAGAACTACCGCATGACCGGCGCGACGATCGTGACGTACCGGCAGGTCGAGAAGTCCACAGGCGAGAAGGCGCAGGTCAACATCGACGCGGGACAGAACCCGCCGGACGGCGTGCTTGTCTCGTACTGGCTGCGGAACAAGCCCGAGGGAGACGTCACGCTCACCTTCATGGACGCGAAGGGCAAACAGATCCGACAGTTCAAGAGCGCGCCACCCGAGCCGAAAGACAAGAAGGACGAGAAGGTGCTCACGCCGGAGCAGCGGCGGGCCGAAGAGTTGAAGAACGCGCGCGAGCCGAGGGTCCCGAACGAGGTTGGGCTCAACCGCTTCGCGTGGAATATGCGACACACGGACGCCGCGCGCGTAGAGGATGACCCGACATGGGAATCGGCGGAGGCGACGCTCGCGGGACCGATCTCGGCGCCGGGCCAGTACCGCGTTCGCCTCGAGGCCGGTGGCGAGCGGCACGAAGCCGCGTTCGAGATCCGCAAGGACCCACGCGTGTCCGCGACGCAAGCTGACTTCGACGCGCAGTTCGCGCTCCGCATGCGCATCCGCGACAAGCTCAGTGAGGTGCACGAGGCGATCAACGCGATCCGCGCGCTGCGCACGCAGATAGAAGGATGGGAGAAACGGGCGGAGGGCAGCGGCGGCGCGCGTTTGCGGCGGGCCGCGGGCGCGCTCAAGACCAAGATGGCGGGAGTCGAGGAGGAGCTCATCCAGGTGAAGGCGAAGAGCCGCCAGGACACGCTCAACTATCCCGCCAAGCTGAATCTCAAGATCGGCGGCCTCGCGATGGCCGTCGGGAGCGCTGACTTCGCCCCGACGAAGGCGATGTACGACGTCTTCGACGACCTCTCCAAGCGCGCCGAGACGCAGCTCGTGAAGTGGCGGGCCATCGCGAAGACCGACGTGCCGGCCTTCGACAAGCTCGTGCGGGGATCGGGCGTACCGGCCGTCAGCGCCACACGCGAGAAGAAGCGCGAAGCTCGGACCGAGCTCAGGAGAGCCGCGGCGCACTAAGAGTCACGCGCGCGTTGCGGTCCTGGACCCGGGTCGGCGAGTGAGCAGCGCCGGGGTCTTCTTCGCTCGGCCCCTCGTGGCATCGCGATGGACCGCCGGCCAGGGGCCGCTCGCTCAGAAGACCCCGGCGCTGCTCAACCTGCCTCCATGCCACCCGCAACGCGCCATCCGCTCTAGTGCTCGCCGCTCCTCATAGCTCGGGAGACATGCGCGGGAAGTTCGCGTCCAAGTTGTTCGCCGAGCCATGTACTCGTCGCGACGAGCTTGTCGAGGTCAACGCCCGTCTCGATACCCATGCCTTTGCACATCCAGACGAGATCTTCGGTCGCGAGGTTCCCGCCTGCCATCTTCGCGAACGGCGAGCCGCCGATCCCTCCGACGCTTGCATCGAAGATCGTGATCCCTTCGGCCATCGCGGCCAGAACATTCGCCAGCGCTTGTCCGTAGGTGTCGTGGAAGTGGAAGGCAACCTTTGCGAGGGGGACGTCCGAACGACGTAGCGCGCTGAGTAGCGCGGTGATCTCGCCGGGGGTTCCGACCCCGACGGTGTCGCCGAGGGAGAGCTCGTCGCAGCCAAAGTCGAGCAGCTGCTTCGCCGCAGTGCTGACGATGTCGGGATCGGTCGGCCCGTCCCACGGATCGGCGAAGACCATCGAGAGATAGCCCCGCACGCGAAGACCCGCAGCCTTCGCCTTCTTGATCACAGGTCCGTAACCCTCGATCGCTTCCTCGCGGGAGCGGTTCAGGTTCTTGCGCGAGTAGCTCTCGCTCGCGGAGGCGAAGACCGCGATCTCACTGACTCCGCAGGACATCGCGCGGTCGAGTCCGGTCTCGTTCGGCACGAGCGCGGTGTAGCGGACCCCGGCGCGCGGTTTGAGGCGCCTCATCAGGTCTTCCGCGTCGGCGAGCTGCGGGACGGCTTTCGGGCTGACGAAGCTGGTGGCCTCGATCCAGGTGTGCCCGGCGTCGGCGAGCTTCTCGAGCAACTCGAGCTTCACCTCAGTCGGCAGAATGCGATCCTCGGCCTGAAGACCGTCGCGCGGCGCGACCTCGACGATCGTGATGCGGTCGGGTCTCACAAGAGGCACGGTCGCGTATCGTCGCACGGATGCAGCGACCGAAAGGCAACGACGTGCGGCGGGCCGCATTCGACGGACCGCCCGAGCTCGCCGCGTTCTTTCGGAACGGACGCCTTGAGACGATCCCCGCCGGGCGCGATCGCCGGTACGCGCTCCTCGTGCACGTCGCGAGCAGGTTCGAGCCTGGTCGCGAGTACCGGGAGGACGACGTCAATCGCATCCTGCAGGGGGTGCATTCCGATCACGCGACGCTGCGGCGGTATCTCATCGACGCTGGCTTGCTCCGGCGCGAACGCGGCGTCTACCGGCGGGCCTGATGGAGTTTCAAGACGTCGTTCG
>DASWCR010000231.1:0-8507 GCA_036389995.1 Candidatus Limnocylindria bacterium
AGAGTCCGCTTTTCTCCAGCGCCTCCGATCCAGAGCGGCAAGCGTTTCTGGAGCGGCTTTGGATTATTGGGGGCGTCCACGAACTTGTAGTGCGCGCCGCTGAAATCGGCGCGGCGGCGATCGAACAGGAGACGCAGAGCCCCCGCGTACTCCTCGAGCTGGTCCTCGCGCTCGGCGATGGATGGGAACGGAATGCCGTATGACGCGAACTCGATCTCGTCCCATCCCGCGCCGAGACCGCAATCGGCGCGTCCGTTGGAAAGGTGATCGATCGTGCTGAGCGCCTTCGCGAGAACGCCAGGGTGCCGGTACCCGACGCAAAAGACGAGGCAGCCGACCCGGACCTTCGTCGTCTCGACCGCCGCGGCGGATAGCGTTGCGATCGATTCGAAGCAGTCAACATCCCCGCCTTGCGGCGGTGTCTCCTGGAAGTGATCCGACACGGAGAACCAGTCGAACCCGCGCTCATCGGCGAATCGCCAGAGGCGCCGCATCTCATTGAGCGGTCCGCCGAGGTGACCGATGTGTATCCCGAACCTAGTTCCCGTGGCCCGATTATGGGTAGCCGGGCGGGCCGGGAGAGTATTGCTTGGGTGGATCCGTCGGCTGATTCGTCCCGAGCGCCGGGTTCGCCGTCGCCGGAGCCGCGGACGTGTAGGGACCGCCGCTGCCCGCGCCGCCGCAGGCCACAAGCGCGAGACCCCCGAGCAGAGACGCGAGGAAGAGCGCGCGAACCATCGTCATGTTTTGAAGACCTCCTGCTAACGTGAGTACGGGCGGGAGGCCGCGACGGATATGGGTAGTTTTGGTGTCTTCTTTGTCATCTTCGTACTTCTCGTCCTGGCGCTCGCGAGCCTTGGCTTCGCGCTCGCGGCGGCCCGCGCCGCGAGCCGGCCGCGGCCGGCCCTTCCGGCGAACTGCGGCGACTGCGTCTTCATGATCCCGCGGGCGAAGGTATACAAGCGCGAGACCCTCGAGGATCTCGACGGGGTCGTCCACTATCTCTGCCAGCAGCGGTGGATCGAGATCACCCCGTACTCACCGCGATGCGAGCTCGGGAAGAGCAAGACCCGAACGACGACCGTTCCGACCTGAAGTTAGCCTTCCGGGCGTGACCAGCTTCGCGGAGTTCGATTCGTATGTGCGCGCCCGCGAGCGCGAATACATCGACGAGCTCAAGGTCCTGATCCGGCAGCCCACCGTGTCAGCGCAGGGGATCGGAGTTCCGGAAACCGCCCGGATCGTCCTTGACCGTACGAAGAAGCGCGGCGGTATCGCTGCCGAAGCGCTCGCTGTCGACGGCGGACCGCCGACGATCGTCGGCGAGACGGGCCGCGGCGAACGCACACTGCTTATCTACAACCACTACGACGTCCAGCCGCCCGATCCGCTCGACGAATGGTCGACGCCGCCGTTCGAGCCGACCGAACGGGATGGCTTTCTCTACGGCCGGGGCGTGTCGGACAACAAGGGCAACCTCCTCGCGCGACTCCAAGCGATCGAGGCATACCGCGCAACGGTCGGCGAGCTCCCACTCCGGATCCGCGTGCTGTACGAGGGGGAGGAGGAGAGCGGCTCCGCCCACCTCGCCGCGTTCGTTGCCCGCTATGGCGATCGTATCCGCGCCGACGGCTGCATCTGGGAGGCGGGCTACAAGGATGCCGCCGGTCGGCCGACCATCTCATGCGGTCTGAAGGGAATCGCCTACGTCGAGCTTCGCGTCCGCGGCGCTAACAAGGATGCCCACTCCTCACTGGCGACGATCGTCCCCAACGCCGCATGGCGGCTCGTGTGGGCGCTCGCGACCCTGAAGAACCCGCACGACGAGATAACCATCGACGGATTCATGGACGCGGTGCGGCCGCCGACCGCCGCCGACCGCGAGCTCCTCGAGCGGCTCCCGTTCGACGAGCAGGGCATGCTACGGATCCATGGGATCAAGCGGTTCGTTCGCGGTCTCGAAGGTTTCGAGCTCAGGAAGAAGCACTTCTTCGAACCGACGTGCACGATCTGCGGCATCGTGTCGGGCTACACCGGCGCAGGTTCGAAGACCGTCCTGCCCGCCGTGGCGAGCGCGAAGATCGACTTTCGCCTCGTGCCCGATCTCACACCGGAGAAGGTCATCGAGCTTCTGCGCGCGCACCTCGATCGGCGCGGTTTCGACGACGTCGAGATCGTGCCCGGGCATGGCGAGCCACCATCGCGCTGGCCGACGGACTCCCTGACGGCCAAAGCGGCGGTTGACGCGTGCCGCGGCGCTTACGGCACCGAACCGGTCGTCTACCCGTTGCTCGCAGGCTCGGGGCCGATGGCCCAGGTGTGCGACACGCTCGGGATCCCCGTCGCGGGCTTCGGCTCGGGGAATGCGGCTTCGGCCAATCACGCGCCGAACGAGAACATCGCGATCGCCGATTACATCGATCACATCCGTGCGTTCGGGCGTTTCCTTCACACCTTCGCGGGCGGCGCCCTGGCTTGAACCCCGGCGAGCGGCGACGCCTCCTCGGTCTTCTCGGATTCCTCACTTTCAACGCGGTCTACGTCGGGGTCGTGATGGCTCCGGTGCTCACGCAGATCGCGAACGAGTTCAGCATCACCACCGGGACGGCGGGGCTGGTCGTCGCCGCCTACGGCGCGCCCGGCATCGTGGTCGCGGTCCTCACCGGACCGTACTCGGACCGCTTCGGCCGGAAGCGATTTCTGGTGACCGGGTCGCTGATCATGGGCATCTTCACGCTGCTCAGCGCGTTCGCGACCAGCTTCGGCGTTCTCGTCGTCATGCGGATCGTCGCGGGGGTCGGCGGCTCTGTGATCTTCCCGAACGTCACCGCGACGGTCGGTGACAACTTTCCGTATCGCGACCGTGGAAGCGCGATGGGCACGGTGATCGGAATGAACACCATGGCGAGCGTCATCGGCGTTCCGCTTGCCGGCATCCTCGCCGAGGCGACCAGCTGGCGCGTGTCGGTCGGGCTCGTCGGGCTGCTCTCCATCCTCGCCGCGCTCGTGCTTCTCTGGAAGCTCCGCCCGGCTCAGACTCCACTCAGCGAATCCGCGATCCGCGATATGTACCGCTCGATCGTGACGAACCGGTC
Organism: Candidatus Limnocylindria bacterium; assembly: GCA_036389995.1. Taxonomy (GTDB): domain Bacteria; phylum Chloroflexota; class Limnocylindria; order P2-11E; family P2-11E; genus 3-1-20CM-2-70-9. The sequence continues at coordinate 3,096 of DASWCR010000231.1, forward strand.
GGCGCTCGGCGCCATCGGGTCGAGCTTCCTCGGAGCGCTCTACTGGTTCACCTGGGCGACGTACATCGTCGTGTTCTTCGAGAGCGCGTTCGGGCTATCGCAGGGTGTTGCGTCGATCCTCGCGCTGACTCAGGGGCTCGGGGTCCTGTTCGGTAGTCAGCTCGGAGGTAGGCTCGGCGCGCGGATCGGGCACAAACCGATCGTCGCGGGAAGCGTCGTCCTCTCCGGCGTGCTGCTGTTGCTGCAAACCAATCTGACCTTGCCTCTACCGGCCACGGCGGTCCTGAATCTCCTGCTCTCGGCGGTGATCGGGGCGCGCTTCGCATCGAACACGACGCTTCTCACCGAACAGGTGCCCGAGGCGCGAGGCACTCTGCTCGCGGTCTCGGCGTCGGTGACGAGTGCGAGCATCGTCGCCGGCGCTGCGATCGGGGGAGTCTTGATCGATGGTCTGGGGTTCTGGGCGCTCGGCGCATTCTGTTTCGCGGCGGCCGTCTTCGCGGCCCTCGTCGTCCGGATATTTGTTCGCGAAGAGCCCATTGACCTCGAGATCGCACCCGCGGTCTGAATGAGCGCCGCATCGTTGCCCAACTGTTACGCCAAATAGCCGTTTGAACGCCTGCTCGGCATGGCACCTGCCCGTACATGTGTCACTCGGAAAAGGAGCAGGCCATGGCACGGAAAGCTGGCGGCGGCATGACCGTCGCCGAAGCGGGACGAATGGGTGGCCGACTGGTCAGCGAGAAGTACGGTCCGGAGTTCTACGAGAAGATCGGAAAGAAGGGCGGATCCAGCACCGCCAACAAGTACGGGCCCGAGTTCTTCGGCCGCATTGGCAAGAAGGGTGGCCGAGCGGTCACGGCGAAGTACGGAGCCGGACACTTCGAGCGCATCGGTCGGAAGGGTGGCCAGAAGGTCGCCGACCTCATCGAACGCGCCAAGTCACTCGAGTCAGCCGAGGAAGAGAAACAGCCAGCAGAAGCGACGCCCGCCGAATAGCTCGGGCGCGTCGTCGACGGCGTACCTTGGTCCCTTGATGGACCGGAGGGAGCTGGGAGCGGGGACGCGCGTCGTGCGTGCTGCCCGCTCGCTCCCCCCGGGCCAAGGCCAGCCTGTCGTTCCCCCTCTCGTGCAGAGCGTTGCCTTTGACTACGGCTCTGCTGCCGAGCAGGACGCGGTCTTTGGCGGTGAGCGACCCGGTTACGTCTATGGGCGCTACGGCACACCGACCACCGCCGCGCTGGAGTCCGCGATGGCCGAGCTCGATGGCGTCGAAGCGGCGACCTGCTTCGTCACCGGTATGGCGGCGATCGCGGCGGCCGTGGATGCGTGCGCGATCGCGCGCGGCGGACGCGTCGTCGCTCAGGAAGACTGCTACGGGCAGACCCGGGCGCTCTTCGAAAGATGGACGCGCGAGCGGTCGGCGGACATCGTCTTCCTCGACACGACCGATCACAATGCCGTCGAGGCCGCGCTCCGAACGAAGCCGACCACGCTCCTCTACGCGGAGGCGATCGCCAATCCGTTGCTCAAGGTGAACGACGTGGCCGCGCTCGCTCGGCTCGCCCACGAGAACGGTGCCAGCCTCGCCGTGGACGCGACCTTCGCGACGCCTGTTCTCTTCCGCCCCGCGGCGCTCGGGGCGACGATGGTCATTCATTCGCTCACCAAGTACGTGAACGGCCACGGCGACGTCATGGGCGGCTCGGTCGGCGGCTCGGCAGAGCTGGGCCGTGCGATGCGCGACCGCACCATCCTGGATGGCGCGTACCTGCCGCCGCACGAGGCCTGGCTCGCGATCCGAGGAATGCGCACGCTCGCTCTCCGCGTGAGGCGCCAGTGCGAGAGCGCGCTCGTCGTGGCGCGGCACCTCGCGAAGCACCCGAAAGTCGCGCGCGTTCGCTATCCGGGTCTCGAGGACCATCCCCAGCACGAGGTCGCGACGCGCCAGTTCGGTGGACTGTACGGAGGCGTCGTGTCGTTCGTCCTTCGAGACGACACCAAGCCCGCCGCCTTCCGTTTCCTCGACGCTCTCGAGCTCGCGGCGTCCGCGACGACGATCGGCGACCTCTTCACCGAAGTGCTCTACCCGCCCATCTCGTCGCACCGGCGCCTCCCCGCGGAAGAGCGCAAGCGCCTCGGCATCACCGACGGCTTCCTGCGCATCTCCGTGGGCATCGAGGACTCGCACGACATCCTTTCGGATATCGACCGCGCCCTTGACCGCGTCTAAGCCGCTACCCCGCGCCATCGTTTTCAACTGCCACATCACCGGCCTCGCGGTCGCGCGCTCGCTCGCGGCGAAGGGCGTGGATGTGATCGCGCTCGATCCCGATCCGCGCGGCCTTGGCCAGGCGTCGCGCGCGGTGACGCAGCGGCACAAGTGCCCCAACCCGCTCGAGGACGAGCGCGGATTCGTCGAGTACCTGTTGGATAACGCGAAGCGGTTCGGCGAGGGCGCCGTCCTCTTTCCGACGAACGACGAATGGGTGATGGCCGTCGCGCGCTACCGCTCGCAACTCGAATCGTGCTACCGGATCCCATTCAGCGAGCTTGGCGTGATCGACGCGGTGCTCGACAAGCGCCGCCTCTACGCCGACGCGCACCATCTCGGTATCCCGATCCCAAAGACGTACACGCTGAACGATCCGAAGGCGACGGCGAAAGACATCCGCTACCCGGCGATCGTCAAGCCCGCCGAACAGAGGCGCTTCTATGACCGGTTCGGCGTGAAGGTGTTCCGGGCCGAGAACGCGACAGAGCTCGTGCGGTTCGCGCGCGAGGCCGCGGATCTCGCGTGCGTCGCGCAGGAGATCGTCGACGTGCCGGCCGGCGGCTTCTACTCGTTCTGCTCGTACGTCGCGCCCGACGGCGAGGTCCGCGGGGCATTCGTCGGGCGGAAGCTCGAGCAATATCCAGAGGGCTTCGGCACCGGATGCCTCGTCATCGGAGAGCAGGTTTCAGAGATCGTCGAGCGCGGAAGCGCGATCCTGAAAGCGTTCGGGTACCACGGCATCAGCGAGGTCGAGTTCATTTGGGATCCAGCGCGCAAGGAACATCTGCTCCTCGACGTGAACCCACGGGTCTGGAAATGGGTCGGGTTGCCGATCGCGAGCGGCGTGGACCTCCCGTGGCTCGCGTACAGCGAGGCGATCGGCCAGCCGGTGCGCGCCGGCGAGCCGCGCGACGGCATGCGTTGGATCTACGAGCGCGATTACGCGCTGCTCGCACAGTCGCGCCCGCTCTTTCCCGCGGCCGGCGAGGTCGTGAATGCGGTCTGGGACCCCGACGATCCGGGCCCGTTCGCGCAGCTGATCCTGAACGAGGGACCAGCGGGGAAGTATTACTGCGCCTGCTAGCGGCGCTCCGCGCGCCTTGGAGGCGGCCCCGCTAGCCTCAGCGCGTGCGTTTCGGGTTCTGGATGCCCGTCTTTGGGGGATGGCTGCGCAACGTCGAGGACGAGGGCATGCCCGCGACCTTCGCGTACCAGCGCGAGCTCGCCCAGCAGGCGGATCGCACCGGATGGGACGTCACGCTCGTCGCCGAGCTCAACCTGAACGACATAAAGGGACCAGAGGCCGACTGCCTCGAGGCCTGGACCACCGCTGCGGCGCTCGCTCCCCTCACCGAGCGCCTCGAGCTCATGACCGCGGTGCGGCCGAACTTTCGGTTGCCCGCGCTCGTCGCGAAGGAGGCCGCGACCATCGATCAGATCTCCAACGGCCGCTTCACGCTGAACGTCGTGAGCGCATGGTGGGAGGAGGAGAGCAGCGAGTACGGTGGAGCGTGGGTAAAACACGACGAACGCTACGCGCGTACGGAAGAGTTCCTGGCAGTTCTCAAGGGAATGTGGACCAAAGACCAGTACACGCTCGAGGGCCGCTATTACACGATCAAAAACGCGCGACTCGCGCCGAAACCCGTGCAGAAGCCATGGCCGGTCCTCTACGCGGGCGGCGAGTCACCCGCGGCGAAAGATCTCATCGCGCGCGAGTGTGACGCCTATCTGATGCACGGCGATCCGCCGGAGGCGCTCGCCGTCAAGATCGAGGACATGCGCGCGCGTCGCGCGAAGCACCCGGAGCTGCCACCGCTGCGGTTCGGTGTCGCGGCCTACTCGGTCGTGCGGAATAGCGACGCTGAAGTGAAGAAGGAGATCGCGCGCATAACCGACGTGCGTGCGAGCGCGCGCGGCTACGCGAGCTACCAGGATTTCATCAAGGGGTCGCAGCTCGAGACAAAGGTGTCGCTCGAGGACTACAGCGTCTCGAATCGGGGCCTGCGCACCGGTCTTGTCGGCACCCCCGACCAGGTCGCGGAGCGAGTTCGCGGCCTCGAGAAGATCGGGATCGACCTTCTGCTCCTGCAGTGCAGCCCGCAGCGCGAGGAGATGCAGCGTTTCGCCTCTGAAGTGTTCCCGCTCGTCGCGCATTCGTAGCCGCTAACATTTCGCGCGGCCGTCCGGGCCGAAGTGGGGAGGATTCTATGCGTCGCTGGTTAGTTCCTTTGATCGCCGCGCTCATGCTTCTGTCGGGCCAAACGGTCCTCGCCGCGCAGCCGCAGCAGGGCGTCGTCCGGGACCTTGCTGACGCGAACAACGCTCGCTGCCACAACCCTGAAGGAATCACCGCATCGCCGGAGGGGCTCCTCTACGCCGCGGGCCTCTCCGGGAACATCTGCATCTACGACCTGAGTGGGAACGAGCTCGGTCATCTCATCGTGGCGCCAAACCACGCGCTCCTCGGTGAGCTCTACACGCCCGAGGGCATCTACGTCGCCGACAATAACCCCGGGTTCACCGGCGGACGTCTCATCAGGGTCGATCCAGAGACCGGTGCGTTCGTCGTTCTCGCGGAAGGATTCGGCGCACCCAATGCCATCGCTCAGGACCACAGCGGGACGCTGTACGTCTCGGATTCGTTCGCGGGCGCGATCTACACGGTCAGCCCGAACGGCGGCGGAAAGACGTTATGGAGGGCCGATCCGCAGCTGCAGCCGCAGGGCAGCCCACCGTTCGGCGCGAACGGCGTCGCGTTCGACCGCACGCAAAGCTGGCTATATGTCGCGAACACCTCTGACGACAAGATCTTCCGGATTCGTGTCAGCGATGACCCGACCGAGCGGACCATCCAGCTGTTTGCCGACGGTGCGACGCTCGGACCTGGCGCGCTCGACGGCGCCGACGGGATCCAGTTCGACGTGAGGGGAAACCTCTACGTCTGCGCGAACCAGGCCAATGAGATCCAGGTCCTCTCGCCGAGCGGCGCGCTCATCGCGCGCTACGGGCACAACGCGGGAGACGATCCGCTCGACTTCCCCGCGAGTCCGATCTTCCACGAGCGAGGGCTCTACATAGCAAATCTAGCGCTGGGAACGGCGCCAAACGGAGGCAAGATCTCCGTCCTCGGGGTA